>DASYKY010000132.1:0-14242 GCA_035995025.1 Actinophytocola sp. | reverse complement strand
CAGGATCAAACTCTCCAATAATGTCAAATTGGAAAATCATCCCAGCAAAAGCCTGTCCATACAAAAGGCCAGGCACAAGCTCACTAGCATATTGAATCGGCACACTGTTGAGTTCTCAAACAACACACGCACACCCATCACGAACCGTAGGAACGGAACGATCAAAGGACGCCTGTCTAGGTTTCCTGCTTTGTTTGGATCCGTCACTCCCTACTTGGGAGACCGGCTACGGCCCCGCTTGGGAGGAGAACCGGATCCTGCGCCGCCACACGTTATCTGGTCCTAACCGCGATGTCAACTCGCTTGGCCCAGCTCCGTACCGACCCCTGAAGTGTATCAGGGACCTCGACGGGCACTTCGTCCGGGTCTGGCTCGCTACTTCCGGGCCCGGCCGCCGTGTCTTGCGACGAGGAGAAAGTTAGCGACCGGCGCCGTACAAAGTCAAATCGGCTGGTCAGCGGCCTGTTTCTACAGCAGCGGCAACAGCGTGCGGAGCTCGTAGGGCGTCACCGAACGCCGGTACGCGTCCCACTCGTTGCGCTTGTTCCGGAGGAAGAAGTCGAACACGTGCTCACCCAGAGTCTCGGCCAGCAACTCGGAGTTCTCCATCTCCACGAGGGCCTCGCCGAGGTTCTGCGGCAGGTGCGCGTACCCGGCCGCGCGGCGCTCGGCGTCGGTCAGCGACCACACGTCGTCCTCAGCCGCCGGCGGCAGCTCGTACTCCTCGCGCACGCCCTTGAGCCCGGCCGCGAGGATCACCGCGTACGCCAGGTACGGATTGCAGGCCGAATCGAGACTGCGGATCTCCACCCGTCGGGAGGACGCCTTACCAGGTGAGTACATCGGCACCCGCACCAGGGCGGACCGGTTCGCGTGACCCCAGCACACCGCTGATGGGGCCTCTCCGCCCACGATCAGGCGTTTGTATGAGTTGACCCACTGGTTGGTGACCGCGGAGATCTCGCGGGCGTGCTTGAGCAGCCCGGCCACGAACGCCTTGCCGGTCGAGGACAGCTCGTACGGGTCCTCGCCCTCGTAGAACGCGTTCCGGTCGCCCTCGAACAGGCTCACGTGGGTGTGCATGCCCGACCCGGGCTGCTCGGAGAACGGCTTGGGCATGAACGTCGCGCGCACGCCCTGGGTCAGCGCGACCTCCTTGACCACGTACCGGAAGGTCATGACGTTGTCGGCCATGGTCAGCGCGTCGGCATAGCGCAGGTCGATCTCCTGCTGGCCGGGCGCCCCCTCGTGGTGGCTGAACTCGACGGAGATGCCCATCGCCTCGAGGGTCTCGATCGCGTGGCGGCGGAAGTGCGTCGCCGTGGCGTGGCTGGCCTGGTCGAAGTAGCCGCCGTTGTCTGCGGGGGTGGGCTCGCGGCCGTCCTCGTGCAGCTCGGAGAGCAGGAAGAACTCGATCTCGGGGTGCACGTAGCAGGTGAAGCCGGCCTCGCTGGCCTTCGCGAGCGTGCGGCGCAGCACGTGGCGCGGGTCGGCCCAGGAGGGCGAGCCGTCCGGCATCGCGATGTCGCAGAACATCCGCGCCGCGTAGTGGTGGCCCTCCGGGTTCTCCCACGGCAGCACCTGGAACGTCGCCGGGTCCGGGCGCGCGACCATGTCCGACTCGTAGACGCGCGCGAAGCCCTCGATAGCGGAGCCGTCGAAGCCGATCCCCTCGGCGAACGCACCCTCGAGCTCGGCCGGCGCGACCGCCACCGACTTGAGAAAGCCCAGCACATCGGTGAACCAGAGGCGCACGAAACGGATGTCGCGCTCCTCGAGGGTGCGGAGGACGAACTCCTGCTGTCGATCCATGTCGGCAGCCTAGGTAGGCCGTGTTAACGGCGTGTTTCGCCGGGACTCGCATCCCGGATCGGGCGTATCGAGACCGACAGCAGCGCCGCCGCGACGCACAGCCCGCCCGCGAAGAACCAGGCCAGGTCGTAGCTCCCGCGCACGTCGCGGATCACGCCCGCGCCGGCCGCGGCGATCGCGGCGCCCACCTGGTGGGAGGCGAACACCCAGCCGAACACGACCGGGCCGGCGTCGCCGAACCTGTTGCGGCACAAGGCAACCGTGGGTGGCACGGTGGCGATCCAGTCGAGGCCGTAGAAGATGATGAACACCCACATGCTCGGCTGGGTGTCCGGGGCGAACAGTGCGGGCAGGATCAGCAGCGACAGGCCGCGCAGCGTGTAGTAGCCGCCGAGCAGCACCCGCGGGTCCATCCGGTCGGTGAGCCAGCCGGACAGGATCGTGCCGGCGACGTCGAAGAGGCCGACCAGCGCGAGCAGCGACGCGGCGGTCGTGTGCGGCATGCCGTGGTCGTGCGCGGCGGACACGAAGTGGGTGCCGACGAGGCCGTTGGTCGACGCGCCGCAGATCGCGAACCCGCCGGCGAGCAGCCAGAACGTGCGGGTGCGGGCGGCGTCGCGCAGCACCCGGACCGCCCGCACGGCGCTGTTGCCGGTGACCACCGGCGGGGCGCTCGCCTCGGTGCCGCCGAGCGCGGTGGTGCCGACGTCGCTCGGGTGGTCGCGCAGGAAAGCCAGCACCAGCGGCACGACCGCGAGCGCGGCACCCGCCACGACCAGGGCCGGCACCCGCCAGCCGTGTGCGGTGGCCAGGGCGGCGACGAGCGGCAGGAAGACGAGCTGGCCGGTGGCGCCCGCGGCGGTCAGGATGCCGCTGACCAGCCCGCGGTGGCGGACGAACCAGCGGCCGGTGACGGTGGCGACGAACGCCATCGACATCGAGCCGGTGCCCACGCCGACCAGCACGCCCCAGCACAGCAGCAGCTGCCAGCTCGCGGTCATGAACACCGTGAGCCCGCTGCCCGCGGCGACCAGGACGAGCGCGCCGGCGACCACGCGGCGCATGCCGAGCCGGTCCATCAGCGCCGCCGCGAACGGCGACATCACGCCGAAGAGCACGAGGTTGATCGAGACGGCGGCCGAGATAGTGCCGCGCGACCAGCCGAACTCGTCGTGCAGCGGGTCGATCAGCACGCTCGGCACCGCGCGGAAGCCCGCCGCGCCGATCAGCGTGACGAACGACACCACCGCGACGATCCACGCCCAGTGCGGCCGGATCCGCCGGCCGCCCTTCTGCCGCGTCCGCGGTGCCACCTGTGTCACGCGGACAAGCCTCGCCGACCGCGCATACCGATGACGAGTGGCCAGATCGCCAATATGTGCAAGAATCCGGCCATGGCAGTTCCGCACCGCGTGACGGTCCTCGCCCTGGACACCGTGATCGGGTACGACCTGGTCATCCCGCCGACGATCTTCGGCGAGGCCACCGGCGAGGACGGCGAGCCGCTGTACGACGTGCGGGTCTGCGGGCTCGATAAATCACCCGTCCCGGTGGCAGCGGGGTACACGATCGTGCCGGACCACGGCGCGGAGATCCTGGCCGAGTCGGACACCGTGATCATCCCCGGCACCCGGCTGCCCGGCGCCCGCCGCCACGGCACGCTGCCGGACGAGGTGGCCGACGCGCTGGCCACGATCCCGCCGCACGCGCGGCTGATGTCGATCTGCACCGGCGCGTTCGTGCTCGGCGCGGCCGGCGAGCTCGACGGGCGGCGGGCGACGACGCACTGGGCGCATGCGGAGAGTTTCCGCGAGCTGTACCCGAAGGTGTTGCTGGACGAGAACGTGTTGTTCGTCGACGACGGGAAGGTGCTCACGTCGGCCGGGCTCGGCGCGGGCGTGGACCTGTGCCTGCACGTGGTGCGCGCCGACCACGGCAGCGAGGTCGCCAACCGGGTGGCCCGCTACTGCGTCGTGCCGCCGTGGCGGGAGGGCGGGCAGTCGCAGTTCATCGACCGGCACGTGCCCGAAGACGGGGCGGACGGGACCGCGCCGACACGGGCGTGGGCGCTGCGGCGGCTGGCCGAGCCGCTCGACCTCGCGACGCTGGCCGGGCACGCGCGGATGAGCGTGCGCACCTTCTCCCGGAAGTTCCGCGCGGAGACCGGCCAGTCGCCGGGCAGCTGGCTGACCCAGCAGCGGGTGCGGCACGCGATGCACCTGCTCGAGTCGACGGACCTGCCGGTGGACGCGGTCGCGGAGCGCGCGGGCCTGGGCACCGGGGCGTCGCTGCGCCAGCACATGCGGACCGCGCACGGCGTCTCACCCCTGGCTTACCGGAAAACGTTTCGGGCAAGCTGAACTGCGATTCGGACAAGGGGAACACGCTCTCAGCGAGACGGTTCTACGATGCGCGGCATGGTCATGCGCCGGTTCCTGGTCACGCTGCTCGCCGTTGTCGCGACATCGCTCGCCGCCTGCTCGTCGGACGAGGGCGGTGCGGAGGGCAGCTCGTTACCGGACGCGGCCGGTCTCCTGCAGGACGCCGCGAAGTCGACGGCGGACATCAAGAGTGCCCACTTCACCCTGACGGTCAACGGCAAGGTGCCGGGGCTGGACGTGCAGAGCGCCGACGGCGACCTCACGCGCGACGACGGCGACGCGGGCGCGGCGCAGGGCACGGTGAAGATGACGTTGTTCGGCAGCCTGTTCGAGGGCGACTTCGTGATCGTCGGCGACAAGGCGTACATCAAGGGCCCGACGGGCGGCTACCAGGAGCTCCCTGCGTCGCTGATCGCGAACCTGTACGACCCGGCGGCGATCCTCGACCCGAGCCGCGGCGTCGCGAACGTGCTGGCCAACGTGCAGGACCCGAACACGGAGGCCACCGAGGACGTCGACGGCGAGGCGACGTACCGGGTGAAGGGCAAGGCGGGCAAGGACGTCGTCGCGGACCTGGTGCCCGGTGTGAGCTCCGATGTGGACATCACGTTCTGGCTCAAGAAGGACGGCGACCACCAGCCGGTGAAGGCGAGTGTGGCGGTGCCCGCGGACGGTTCGCCCACTGTGGACGTCACGCTGTCCGATGTGGACAAGCCGGTCGAGATCACCGCGCCGCAGTGACCACGGAGGCTCTCCCGCAGGCACCGGCCGGACGCGGGCGCGCGGTCGCGATCGGCGCGGGCGGGCTCGCGGTGCTGCTGGGCGCGCTCGACACGTACGTGGTCGTCAGCCTGCTGCGGCAGATCATCGACGACCTGCAGATCCCGGTGAACCGGCTGGAGCGCGTCACGCCGGTCGTCACCGGGTACCTGCTCGGCTACGTGGCGGCGATGCCGCTGCTCGGGCAGGCGTCGGACCGGTTCGGCCGCAGGACGTTGCTGCAGGTGTGCCTCGGCGGGTTCGTCGTGGGCTCGGTCCTCACCGCGCTGTCCGGCGACCTGGTCATGCTCGTGGCCGGCCGGGTGGTCCAGGGCGTGGCGAGTGGCGCGCTGCTGCCGGTGACGATGGCGCTGGTGGCCGACCTGTGGGCGGCGCACCGGCGGTCGGCCGTGCTCGGCGCGGTCGGCGCGGCGCAGGAGCTCGGGTCGGTGCTGGGGCCGCTGTACGGGATCGCGATCGCGGCGGTCGCCGGGTGGCGCGGCGTGTTCTGGGTGAACGTGCCGCTCGCACTGCTGGCGATGGTGGCGGTGCAGTTCACGGTGCCGGCGCGGCGGGTGCCGCGCTCGCCCGTGGACGTGGTGGGCGCGGTGCTGCTGGCGCTGTGCCTCGGGCTCGCGGTGGTGGGGCTGTACAACCCGTCGCCGCGCGAGACCGTGCTGCCGCCGTGGGGGCCGGCGCTGCTGGCCGGCGCGGTCGTGTTCCTCGCGGCGTTCGTGGTGTGGGAACGGCGGGCGCGAACGCGGCTGATCGACACGCGCGGGGTGGCGCTGCGACCGTTCCTCGCCTGCCTGGGCGCGAGCCTCGCGGCCGGGGCGGCGCTGATGGTGACGCTGGTGAACGTGGACCTGTTCGCGCAGACCCTGCTGGGCCGCGACGACCGCGGCAGCGTGCTGCTGCTCGTGCGGTTCCTGGTGGCGCTGCCGGTCGGCGCGCTCGCCGGCGGTTTCCTGGCGGGGCGGTTCGGTGAGCGGTGGCCGGCGTGCGCCGGTCTGCTGCTCGCGGCGGTTGGTTTCCTGCTGATCTCGGGCTGGCCGGTGGACGTGCTGGCGGCGCGCCACTCGTTCGGGTTCTTCACGCTGCCGCGGCTGGACGTCGACCTCGCGGTGACCGGGCTCGGGCTGGGGCTGGTGATCGCGCCGCTGTCGTCGGCCGCGCTGCGCGTGGTGCCCGCCGCCCAGCACGGCGTCGCCGCGGCCGGCGTCGTGGTCGCGCGGATGACGGGCATGCTGGTCGGCGTGGCGGCGCTGGCGGCGTGGGGCCTGCACCGGTTCCACACGCTGACCGCGTCGCTGAACACGCCGCTGCCGTTCGGCAAGTCGCCGGAGGAGGTGGCGCGCGAGGTGGCCGCCTACCGGGCGGCGGTGAACTCGGCGCTGCTGACGCAGTACACGGAGATCTTCTTCATCACGGCGTTCGTGTGCGTGGCGGGCGCCGTGATGGCGCTGTTCGTCGGCGGCCGGTCACGCGAGTTGTCCACAACCCGCTGAGTTGTCCACAGCTCGCGCCTGACCAGCCTTTTTGTCGGAGGGTCCCGGTAGACTGGCGTTGAGGGGAGCCCCCGGGACAGGGTGGGGGCTACGTTTCTGGCGTTCTGCACGCGCGTGCGCGCGGGGGTTGTTCGCCCTTTGGTTCGCGGGGTCAGGGTTTGCAGCGGGTGCCGGCCTGCGGGAGCTTCAGGTTGATCAGGTACGCCGCGCCCGCCTTGTCCACGCACGGGTTGCCCTGCAGGAACACCGTGTGCTGGGTCGCCTCGTAGGTCAGCAGGCCGCCCTTGAGCGCCTTCGCCAGCGCCACGCCCGCCTGGTACGGGGTCGCCGGGTCGTTGGTCGTCGAGATGACCAGGACCGGGGGCAGGCCGGCGACCTTCGGCACGTGCGGCTTGCTCGTCTCCTGGACCGGCCAGAACGCGCACGCGTCGCGGGCCGAGCTCGGCGCGTTGCCGTCGTCGAGGAACGGGGCCGCATCCTTGAAGCGGGTGTTCATGTCCTTGATCTGCGCCGGATCCGTCACCCTCGGGTCGTCCACGCAGTGGATCGCGGTGAAGGCGTCCTGCGTCGTCGTGTACTTGCCGTCCTGGCCGCGCTCCAGGTACAGGTCCGCCAGGAACATCAACGTGCGGCCCTGCTGCTGGCGCAGCTCGTTCAGGCCCGTGTTCAGGTTCTCCCACAGCTGCTGGGAGTACAGCGCCTGGATCACCCCGGTCGTCGCGTCGTCGAACGACAGCGGGCGGCCGCCGACGTCGACGGGGTGGTCCTCGAGCGGGTGGATCAGGTCCTGGAAGTTGTCCTGCGCGGCGTTCTTGTCCGACCCGAGCGCGCAGTCGTCGCGCTTGACGCACCACGCGATGAAGTCGTCGAAGGCCTGCTGGAAACCGGCGCCCTGCGCGACGGTCGAGTCGATCTGGTTCTGCGTGGGGTCGACGGCGCCGTCGAGGACCAGCGCACGCACGTTGTCCGGGAACGCCTCCGCGTACGCGCTGCCGATCCGGGTGCCGTAGGAGAACCCGACGTAGGTGAGCTTGTCGTCGCCGAGCGCGGAGCGCAGCACGTCCATGTCCTTCACGACGTCGCGCGTGCCGATGTTCTCGAGCATGTCCTTGCCGTGCTCGGTCCGCCCGGCGCACTTCTGCGCGTAGTCCTTCGCCTGCTGCTCGTTCTCCTGCGTGCCCGCCGCCGACGTGTCCAGCTCGGTGTCGTCCGCGCGCTCCTCGTCGGTCTCCTTGTCCGTCAGGCACTCGATCTTCGGCTCGCTCGAGCCCACGCCGCGCGGGTCGAAGCCGACGAAGTCGAACCTGGCCGCCAGGTCCTGGTTCGCCGTCGCCACGGTGGCCGCGGTCGACAGGCCGGCGACGCCCGGACCGCCCGGGTTGACCAGCAGCGACCCGATCCGCTCCGCCCGCGCGGTGGCCGGCTTGCGCAGCACGCCGACGCGAATGGTGTCGCCGCCGGGGTCGGCGTAGTCCAGGGGTACCGTCAGGTGCGTGCACTGCACGGTCTTGTCCGACAGTGGCTGCGCGTCGTAGTCGCCGGTCGCGTACTTCCGGCAGTTCTCCCAGGTCAGCTTCTGTCCGTAGAACTTCTCCAGACCTGCCGGCACCGCCCCGGACGGGCCTTTCGTCTCCTCGAACGGGAGTCTCGGACCGGATGCCCCGTCGATCGTCGACGTGCAGCCCGCGGTCAGTGCGGCGAGCATGAGGACGGCGGCGAACCGGCGTGATCTGGTCACTGGCCGATCCTCCCATCGGGGTGTGAATAGGCTGTTGGGTCGGGCGGAACCAATCAGACCGGTTCCACCGTTACCGTGCATGGCGGAGCAAGAAGAAACGAGCGAGGAGGTGAGCGTCGGGTGGCGGCGTTCATGCGGCGTGTCAAGGACCGGTTCAGCCGGTTCCTGGATCGTCCGGCCACCGTCGACATCTCCCGTTACAAGGAGTTGCTCAAGTCCGTCGAGTGGCGCGAGGCCAAGGTCGAGAAGCTCTCCGACGAGGAGCTGACCGAGGCCGCGACCGAGCTGCGCGACAAGGACTCCTTCGGTGAGAAAGAGATCGCCGAGCTGTGCGCGCTCGGCCGGGAGGCGGCCCGCCGGGCGCTCAACGAGCGGCCCTACGACGTGCAGCTGCTCGGTGCGATGGAGCTGCTCGCCGGCCACGTGGTGCAGATGGCCACCGGTGAGGGCAAGACGCTCGCGGGCGCGCTGGCCGCGGCCGGCTACGCGCTGCAGGGCAGGCCGGTGCACGTGATGTCGGTGAACGACTACCTGGCCCGCCGCGACGCGGAGTGGATGGGCCCGGTCTACGAGCTGCTCGGCGTCTCGGTCGCCTGGGTGGGCCAGACCTCCACGCAGGAGGAGCGCCGCGCGGCGTACGCGAAGGACGTCACATACGGGTCGGTCAGCGAGGTCGGCTTCGACGTGCTGCGCGACCGGCTGTGCACCGAGGTCGCCGAGATGGTCGGCCGTGCGCCGGACGTGGTGCTGGTCGACGAGGCCGACTCGGTGCTCATCGACGAGGCCAAGGTGCCGCTCGTGCTCGCCGGCTCGGCCGACGACGCGCAGACCGACCCCGAGGTCGCCAAGATCGTCCGCACGCTGCGGCCCGGCGCGCACTACGAGCGCGACGAGGACGGCCGCAACGCCTGGCTCACCACGCGCGGTGCGAAGATCGTGGAGAAGGCGCTCGGCGGCGTCGACCTGTACTCCGGCGAGCACAGCGACCGGCTCGCCGCCGTCAACGCCGCGTTGCACGCGCACGCGCTGCTCGAGCGCGACGTCGACTACATCGTCCGGGACGGCAAGGTCCACCTGATCAACTCCTCGCGCGGCCGGATCGCCCTGCGCCAGCGCTGGCCCGACGGGCTGCAGGCCGCGGTCGAGGCCAAGGAGCGGCTGCGGCCGACGGAGAGCGGCGAGGTGCTCGACTCGATCAGCGTGCAGGGCCTGATCAGCCGCTACGAGACCGTGTGCGGCATGACCGGCACCGCGTCCGCGGTCGCCGAGCAGCTGCGCGAGTTCTACGAGCTGCGCGTCGCGGTGATCCCGCCGAACAAGCCGTGCGTGCGCGAGGACGAGGCAGACCGGATCCACGACACGGTCGGGAACAAGGAGAAGGCGATCATCGCCGAGATCTCGTCGACGCACGAGTCCGGCCGCCCGATCCTCATCGGCACCGGCGACGTCGCCGAGTCGGAGCGGCTGGCGAAGATGCTCGCCGAGGCCGACGTGCAGTGCGTGGTGCTGAACGCGAAGAACGACGCCCAGGAGGCGGCGATCGTCGCCGAGGCCGGCGCGTACGGGGCGGTCACCGTGTCCACGCAGATGGCAGGCCGCGGCACCGACATCCGGCTCGGCGGCAGCGCCACGCCGCAGGACCACGACAAGGTCGCCGACCTCGGCGGGCTGCTGGTGATCGGCACCGGGCGCTACCAGTCGTCGCGGCTGGACGACCAGCTGCGCGGCCGGTCCGGCCGGCAGGGCGACCCGGGCGGGTCGGTCATGTTCGCCTCGCTCGCCGACGACCAGGTCGTGCAGTACGCGCCGGACGCGACCGCGGGCGACAAGCCCGACGACGACGGCCGCCTCGCCGACCCGACCACGCAGCGGTTCGTCGACCACGCGCAGAAGGTGTCCGAGGGCGTCCAGCTGGAGATACACCGCAACACGTGGCGCTACACCCGGCTGATCGAGCACCAGCGCAAGGTGCTGCTGGAGTACCGCGACGAGCTGCTGCGCACCGACCTCGCGGCCACCGAGCTGGCCGCGGTGGCGTCCGAGCGGTGGGCCGCGCTCGCGGACGGCCTCGACGACGAGGCACTCGAGCGGGCGGCGCGGCAGATCATGCTGTTCCACCTCGACGAGCGGTGGACCGAGCACCTGGCGTTCCTGGCCGACGTGCGCGAGTCGATCCACCTGCGCGCGCTCGCGAAGGAGACGCCGATCGACGAGTTCCACCGCACGGCGATCCCGGTGTTCAAGAAGATCGCCGACGAGATCTCCGAGCGGTCGGCCAAGACGCTCAAGACCGTGGAGGTCACCGCCGAGGGCGCGAACCTGGAGGCGGAGGGCCTGCGCCGGCCGTCGGCGACGTGGACGTACATGGTGCACGACAACCCCTTCGACACCGACGCGGAACAGGCACTGCAGCGAGTCCGCGCGATGATCAAGAACGTGCGCGGCGGCGCCCGCCGCTGACCCGCCCGCACGATCGCGCCACTCGCACCCGCGAGTTGTCCACAGGCCCGCAGCACCCCCTTTGACCTGCCCATACTTCGGGTAGACTGGCGTTGAGGGGAGCCCCCGGGACAGGGTGGGGGCTACGTTTCTGGCGTTCTGCACGCGCGTGCGCGCGAGCGTTGTGTGTCACGGTGTGGTTTTTCGCCTTGGAGGCGAAAACTGTGCGAGGATGGCCGCATGGCTCAACTTCGCATCGCGCTGGCACAGGTCAACGCCACCGTCGGGGGTCTCGACGGGAACGCGGCGCTGATCGGTGCCTGGACCCGGCGCGCGCACGAGGCGGGTGCGCACGTGGTGGTGTTCCCGGAGATGATGCTCACCGGCTACCCCGTCGAGGACCTGGCGCTGCGCGAGTCGTTCGCGGAGGGCTCCAAGCAGGCGCTCGCCGCGCTCGCCGCGCAGCTCGACGAGGCCGGCTGCGGCGAGGTCGCGAGCGTCGTCGGCTACCTCGACCGCGACACCGTGGGCCCGCGCGACGCGGTCGCCGTGCTGCACGGCGGCAAGGTCGTGGCCACGCAGTTCAAGCACCACCTGCCCAACTACGGCGTCTTCGACGAGCAGCGCTACTTCAAGCCCGGCCGGACGCTGGACATCCTGCGCATCCACGGCCTCGAGGTCGGCATGGTCATCTGCGAGGACATCTGGCAGGAGGGCGGCCCGATCTCCGCGCTGGGCGCGGCGGGCGTCGACCTCGTGGTGGCGCCGAACGCGTCGCCCTACGAGCGGGACAAGGACGACGTGCGGCTGCCGCTGGTCGCCCGGCGCGCGGCCGAGGCGGGCGCCGGGCTGGTGTACGTGAACCTGGTCGGCGGCCAGGACGACCTGGTATTCGACGGCGACTCGATGGTCGTCGGCGCGGGCGGGGCGCTGCTGACCCGGCTGCCGCAGTTCGTCGAGCATCTCACCGTGCTCGACCTGGACCTGCCGGGCGGCGCGGCGCGCACCGAGGGCGCGGTCGGCGACTTCACCGTGACCCGGCGGACGCTGTCGGACGAGCCGCTGCCGGCGTACGAGCCACTCGCCACCCCGGCGCCCGCGCGGCCGCTGCCGGAGCCCGCCGAGGTGTGGGCCGCGCTCGTGCTGGGGCTGCGCGACTACGTGCGCAAGAACGGCTTCTCCTCGGTCGTGCTGGGGCTCTCCGGCGGCATCGACTCGGCGGTCTGCGCGGCGCTCGCGGTGGACGCGCTCGGCGCGGCGAACGTGCACGGCGTGTCGATGCCGTCGGTGTACTCCTCGGCGCACTCGCGCTCCGACGCGCAGGACCTGGCCGAGCGGACCGGGCTGCACTACCAGGTGCAGCCGATCGCGGACATGGTCGCGGCGTTCACCACGCAGCTCGGGCTGACCGGGCTCGCCGAGGAGAACGTGCAGGCCCGCTGCCGCGGCGTGACGCTCATGGGCTTGTCCAACCAGCACGGCCACCTGGTGCTCGCGACCGGCAACAAGACCGAGCTGGCGGTCGGCTACTCCACGATCTACGGCGACGCCGTCGGCGGGTTCGCGCCGATCAAGGACGTGCCGAAGACGCTGGTGTGGGAGCTGGCCCGGTGGCGCAACGCCCAGGAGGACGCGCCGATCCCGGAGAGCTCGATCACCAAGCCGCCGTCCGCGGAGCTGCGGCCGGACCAGCTGGACACCGACTCGCTGCCGGACTACGAGCTGCTGGACCGGGTGCTGGACGACTACGTCGAGGGCGACCGCGGCTACGGCGACCTGCTCGCGGCCGGCTTCGCGCCGGAGCTGGTGGACCGGGTGCTGCGGATGGTCGACGCGGCGGAGTACAAGCGCCGGCAGTACCCGCCCGGTACCAAGATCACCTTCAAGGCGTTCGGGCGGGACCGCCGGCTGCCGATCACCAGCGCCTGGCGCGAGGGCAAGTAGCCGCTAGGGCACGTCTGACGGATCTTCGGCCGCGCGATTCGCGCCAAGACGGCCCCTGGCTACGTTGTCGCAACGGCCGAGTACAACCCGGTACGAGGCCATTGCTCCGCCTTGCCAGGAACCGCCTGGATCACGAATCGCATCGACCAAGATCCGCCAGACGCGCCCTAGAACCCGCCGGATGCGAACGGGCTGACCATCACCGGCCCGTGGCACAGCGGCGGCATCTCCTCGAGCGTGGCCGGCGTCTCGACCTTGAACGGCTGCTCGTCGGACGGTAGCCGGACCTGTGCGGAGACCGGCCCCGAGCAGTCGTCCGTCTCGCCCGACGCGGACGGGTAGCTCACGTACATCGACGCCTGCTCCTCCGGCCCGATGATCACCAGGTCGTCGGCGGGCCCGTCGCCCCGCGCCGTCTCCTGCTCGATGTCATAGGAGTCGCCGCTGCGGCCGATGAACGTGATGTCGCCGACGCCCTCGATCCGGCAGTCCGCGCCGCTGGTGTTCGTCACGACCACGGCGGTGTTCCAGATCTCCGGCCGCGAGTGGTCACCCTCGGCCAGCTGCGGCGAGATGTCGTCCGCGGTGCACGGCGCGGGGTCGCCACTCCCCTCCCCCGCGTCGGGCGCCTCGGACGCGGTCCCGTCCGCGCTGTGCGCGGTCTCGGTCACGGTCGTCGTGGCCGCCTCCTGCTGGGGCTGGACTGTGCAGCCGGCGAGCAGCGCGGCGCCCACTCCGACCAGCACCGCGGCGGTGATCCTGCTGTTGACGATCATGGAGATCCCCCTCTCTCTCAGTTCGGCGAGACGCCGGGGGCGCCGCCGTGGAACCAGTCCGTCACCGACACCGGGCCGCACATCGGGGGCAGGCCCTGGTCGCGGTCCGCGGGCCACGCCTCGATGGGCTGCTTGTCGCCGGGCAGGGTCACGTGGGCGAACGCGCGCCCGCCGCGCAGTCCAGCCGGGTGGCGGGGTCGTCGGCGGTCGTCGGAATGTCGACCGACATCGACGCCTGCTCGCCGACCTCGACCTGCTCGGGCGGGACGCCGGCGCAGGCCACCAGCAGCACGGTCGTCAGTCGCTTCATGTGCCCTTGACGGGTTGGGCCGCCCGGTTGTTGCGCCGCCGCCCGGGCGTTGCGCAGACGATCAACTCCGCTGCACGAACGGACGCCTCGTACCGGGGTCGCGCGGCCGTGTGAAGCTCGTCGCAGCGCGCTGTGTACCCGGCCGGTTGGTGCGACTCTGGGTTCGTAAGCCATCCATGAACACCCGGGGACCCGCGGTCGCGGGCCTCGAGGGAAGGACGGTAGACAATGACGTCAGCAGACACCCCTGCCGCCGGCCAGGGCAGCGAAGTGACCGCCCCCTACGGGACCGGAGCGGGCACCGCGCCCAAGCCCGCCAAGCGGGTGCGCATTCACCACCTGCGGGAGCTCAAGGAGCGCGGCGAGCCGTTCCCGATGCTCACCGCCTACGACATGTACTCCGCCGAGCTGTTCGACGAGGCGGGCATCCCCGTTCTGCTGGTCGGTGACTCGGCCGCGAACAACGTCTTCGGCTACGACACCACGGTGCCGGTCACCGTGGACGAGCTGCTGCCGCTGGTCCGCGGCGTGACCCGGGCGGTGAAGCGGTCGCTGGTGGTGGCCGATCTGCCGTT
>DASYKY010000131.1:0-12468 GCA_035995025.1 Actinophytocola sp. | reverse complement strand
GCACGCGCGCGCTTCTCGAACACACCGAAGCCGGTGATGTTGACCTTCTCGCCCTTGTTGACCGTGCGCACGATCACGTCGACGAGACCATCGACCGCAGCGCCTGCGGCCTTCTTGTCGCCGAGGCGATCCGAGAGCGCCTCGATGAGTTGGGCCTTGTTCACCCTTCAGTCCTCCGTTGACCACACTTGCGTTCTCGGCCAAACCGGCCGACTTCTGGCCACCGTATGCCTATATCGCCACAATTTCCACGCGACTCGCCCAATTTCCCCGCACGGGGGACCGGAATCTGTTGCGTGGCGGCTATTCGGCGGCCACTCAGGAAGGGAGTGTAGAGGTCGTGCTCGGCTTCCAACTCGGCCGACCCCCTTCAAAGGCCCCGATCGCGTCGGAGTGGCGCAGCGTCAGGCCGATGTCGTCGAGCCCCTCGAGCAGCCGCCAGCGGGTGTAGTCGTCGATCTGGAACGGCGCGGCGAAGTCCTTGGCGCGCACGGTCTTGTCCGCGAGATCCACCGTGACCTCGGCGCCCGGCTCGTTCTCGAGAAGCTTCCACAGCAGCTCGACGTCCGACTGGGCGCACTCGGCCGCGAGCAGGCCCTGCTTGCCGGCGTTGCCCCGGAAGATGTCCGCGAACCGCGCGGAGATGACCACCCGGAAGCCGTAGTCCGACAGTGCCCAGACGGCGTGCTCGCGGGAGGACCCGGTGCCGAAGTCCGGGCCTGCCACCAGGACGCTGCCCGCCTGGTAGGGCCCCAGGTTCAGCACGAAGTGTTCGTCGGCCCGCCAGGCCGCGAACAGTCCGTCCTCGAAGCCCGTGCGACTCACCCGCTTGAGGTACACGGCCGGGATGATCTGGTCGGTGTCCACGTTGGACCTGCGAAGAGGTACGCCGACGCCGGTGTGGGTGGTGAACGGTTGCATGGGTCGTTTGCCCCTTTCAGCTCAGGTCGGTGGGCGCCGACAGCGTGCCGCGCACGGCGGTCGCCGCCGCGACCAGCGGCGAGACAAGGTGCGTCCGGCCGCCCTTGCCCTGCCTGCCCTCGAAGTTCCGGTTCGATGTGGACGCGCTGCGCTCCCCCGGCGCCAACTGGTCAGGGTTCATTCCCAGACACATGGAGCAGCCCGCCGAACGCCACTCGGCGCCGGCGTCGGTGAAGACCGTGTGCAGGCCCTCGGACTCGGCGGCCGCGCGCACCCGCATCGAGCCCGGCACCACGAGCATCCGCACGCCGTCGGCGACCTTGCGGCCCCGCAACACCTCCGCGGCCGCCCGCAGGTCCTCGATCCGGCCGTTGGTGCACGAGCCAAGAAACACCGTGTCGACGCGGATGTCACGCAGCGGCGTGCCCGGCGTGAGGTCCATGTAGGCGAGCGCCTTCTCCGCCGAGAACCGCTCGTTCTCGTCGGCGATCGCCTCGGGGTCGGGAACGCGTTCGGACAGCGGCAAACCCTGGCCGGGGTTCGTGCCCCAGGTGACGAACGGGGTGAGCGCGCTCGCGTCGATGTCCACCTGGGCGTCGAACCGCGCGCCCTCGTCGGTGCGCAGCTCGCGCCACGCGGCCACTGCCTCGTCCCACGCCGTACCGGACGGCGCGTGCGGACGGCCCCGCAGGTAGGCGAACGTGGTGTCGTCCGGCGCGATCATCCCCGCGCGGGCGCCCGCCTCGATGGACATGTTGCAGACCGTCATCCGTGCCTCCATCGACAGCTTCTCGATGGCCGGCCCGCGGTACTCCAGGACGTGCCCCTGGCCGCCGTTGGTGCCGATCCTCGCGATGACGGCGAGGATGACGTCCTTCGCCGTGACGCCGTCGCCCAGCTCGCCGTCCACATTGATCGCCATCGTCTTGAACGGGCGCAGCGGGAGCGTCTGGGTGGCGAGCACGTGCTCCACCTCGGAGGTGCCGATCCCGAAGGCCAGCGCGCCGAACGCGCCGTGTGTGGAGGTGTGGCTGTCGCCGCAGACGACCGTCGTGCCGGGCTGGGTGAGACCCAGCTGCGGGCCGATGATGTGCACGATGCCCTGCTCGTCGTCGCCCATGCGGTACAGCCGGACGCCGAACTCGGCGCAGTTCTTGCGGAGCGTGTCGACCTGCGTCCGGGACACGGGATCCGCGATCGGCTGGTCCGTATCGACCGTGGGCACGTTGTGGTCCTCGGTCGCGAGGGTCAGGTCCGGCCGGCGCACGCCGCGGTTCGCGAGCCGCAGTCCGTCGAACGCCTGCGGGCTCGTCACCTCGTGGACGAGATGGAGGTCGATGTACAGCAGGTCGGGTTCGGCCCCGCTCCCCTGCCGGACGACGTGCTGGTCCCAAACCTTCTCGGCAAGCGTCTTCGCCATGTGGATTCACTTCCAGTGTGCGTTCCACGATCCGGGAGACTGGACTTCCCATATACCGGGAACATAGTATCGAGACGTGGGACAGCATAGCGGCATCGGCGTTCTGGACAAGGCAATGGCCGTTCTGGAGGCCGTGGCCAAGGAGCCGTGCGGGCTCGCGGAGCTCTGCACGCGGACGGGCCTCCCCCGCGCGACGGCACACCGCCTCGCGGTCGGGCTCGAGGTGCACCGCTTGCTGCGCCGGGGATCCGACGGCCGGTGGCGGCCCGGCGCGGCGCTGGCGGAGCTCGCCGGCGGCGCGGTGGACCCGTTGCTGGACGCGGCGAGCTCGGTGCTGCCGCGGCTGCGCGACCGCACCGGCGAGAGCGTGCAGCTGTACCGCCGGGACGGCGCGTTCCGCATCTGCATCTCGACGGCCGAGCCGCCGAGCGGGCTGCGCGACACGGTTCCCGTCGGCGCGCGGCTGCCGATGTCCGCCGGCTCGGGGGCGAAAGTCCTGGCGGCGTGGACCGATCCGGCCACCCAGCGCGCGCTGCTGGCCGACGCGGTCTTCGGCGAGCGCGCGCTGCTGGAGGTCCGCAGGCGCGGCTGGGCCCAGAGCGTGGGCGAGCGGGAGCCGGGAGTGGCCAGCGTTTCCGCGCCTGTCCGCGACACGTCGGGCACGGTCGTCGCGGCGGTGTCGGTGTCCGGTCCCATCGACCGGATGGGCCGGCGGCCGGGCGCGCGCTGGGCGGCCGACCTCCTCGCGGCGGCGGACGCGCTGCAGACCCGTCTATAGAGGACTCGGCAGCGGGCTCTCCGGCGGGCTTTCCAGCGGGCTTTCCAGGGGGCTCAGTCGACCGGCGCGCGGGACGTGACGCGGCGGCGGTAGACGGCCGGCGTCGTGCCGGTGTGCCGGGTGAACGCGGCGGAGAAGGCCGCCTCCGAGCCGTAACCCACCCGTGGCGCGATGTTCGCCGCGGTCGCCCGCTCCACCGCGAGCAATGTCATCGCGCGGCGCATCCGGCACTGGAAGAGGTACTTCATCGGCGTCTGCCCCACGGTGTTCGCGAACCGCGCGGCGAACGCGGCACGCGAGAGGCCGACCACGCGGGCGAGCGCGTCGAGCGTCCACGGCGCGGCGGGTTCGGAGTGCATCGCGGCAAGCGCGCGGGCGACGTGCGGGTCGCGCAGGCCGTGCAGCCAGCCGGGTTCCTCGGCCGTCTCGACGTGGTGGCGCAGCGCGCGGGTGATGAGCGCGTCGGACAGCCGCGCCATCACGACCTCGCTGCCGGGTCCGCCCTCGACGGCCTCCGTGGTGAGCGCGGCGGTCAGGCTCGCGAGCCACGGCGGCGCGCCCGGCACGTGGATCCACCGCGGCAGCCCGGCCACGGCGGGATGGTCCTCGTGGCCGAGGAAGAACGCGCCGCACACGACGTCCGTCCGCTCGCCGGTGCCGCCGACGTCGAGCTCGGTGCCTCCCGCGCGGCGGGCGAGCTCCATCGAGGACACGAGCGGGGCGTGCGCGCCGTCGGTGGAGCGCAGCGTGTGGGAGTCCGCGCGGGGCAGCACGGCGAGGTCGCCCGCGTGCAGCCGGTACGGCGCCCGGCCGTCGATGACGAGCTCGCACTCGCCGCGCACGAGCACGTGCACGCCGCGCAGGCCACCGTCGAAGCGCACCCGCCACGGCGCGCGCAGCCTCAGCAACCGGTAGGTCGCGCTCTCCAGCCGCAGCTCGCGCAGTACCGAGCTCAGAACGTCCATTGGCGCCGCTCACAAGACGAACGATGAAGAAACGTGGACGACGCAGCATAGATAGTCCACGCGGAACACGTCTAGCGTCGTTGCCATGACAACGGAAACGACATCTCTTCCCGACACGCCAACGAGAATCGACGTGACCGGCATCCTGGTCGCGTCCGTCCCGGTGCGCGACCTGGCCCGCAGCGCGGCCTGGTACCGCGATCTCCTCGACCTGGACTACGTTCGCGAGTTCAGCGACGACGAGCGCGTGACCGGCTGCGGCCTCGTCGACCGGACCGCGCACTACATGATCGCGCTGCGGCTGCGTTCCACGATCGCGGGCGAGCCCGATCTGCGCGGCGAGCACCCGATCATCGTCGAGGCGGCAGACGCCGGGGCCGACGGGATGGCTGGAGTTCCTGGACCCGGACGGGATCGCGCTGCGGGTCGTGCACTCCG
The DNA here is from genome assembly GCA_035995025.1 of Actinophytocola sp. Taxonomy (GTDB): domain Bacteria; phylum Actinomycetota; class Actinomycetes; order Mycobacteriales; family Pseudonocardiaceae; genus Actinophytocola. Next base: position 7,946 of record DASYKY010000131.1, on the reverse strand, counting down.
CCGCCGGACCGGCGGGCTTCCTGGGCGTGCGCGCCACCGCGGACGGTGGCTGGACGCACTACTCCGAGCCGCTGCTGACCCTGCCCTGACGGTCCTTTATGGACCTGCTGAGCACCAGGGCGATCGTGAGGCTCGCCGCGACCGGCACGGCGACCAGCGCGGGCAGTAGCAGGTCCGACGTCGCCTGCATGGTGAAGCCGATCGCCGCCGGCAGCACCACGTTGCCGACCATGGCGGCGGCGATGACGGCCGCGTTGCCCCGCCGCGGGTCCGGGTGTCCCGCGGCGTGCCAGGCGAGCGCCGTGGGGAACACCGGGCCGGCGAGCATGCCGGCGAGCAGGTACCCCGCCGGGGCGGCGCCGGGCAGCGCGACGAGCGCGAGCGCGGCGAACGCGGCCGACAGCGCGCCGATGATGATCGCCTGCGGGGAGCGGGTCAGCAGCGGCATCAGCAGCCGGGTGGTGGCCATGCCGAGCCAGAACAACGACGTGAGCGCGGACGCCGCACCGGCGCCGTACCCCTGTGCCTCCAGGTGCACGGTCTCCCAGCTGCTGAGCCCGGTCTCCAGCCCGGCGTAGCAGAACAGCAGCCCGCAGAACAACAGCAGCACCACGCTCACGCGCCCGCCGCCCAGCGGTTCCGTCGGCGGGCGCGCGACGGCGCCGAGCCCGCGGTCCGGCAGCGTCGCCACGATCGCCACGGCCAGCACGGCGAACAGGACGGGGTAGCCGATGCCGCGGGTGAGGCTGACGAGCGCGGGCCCCGCGACGGCGCCGAGCGAGAACGCGCCGTTGACGAGGTTGGTGAGGGTCACGCCGCGGCCCGGATGGCTCGACATCGCGGTGTTCACCACGAGCACGAGCCCGCCGAACCCGAGCCCGGACACCACCGCGGCCACGCGCGGCAGCGGCCACGGCCCGCGGATCGCGAACCCGGCGCCGCCCGCGACGAGCAGCGCGCCGGGCACCAGGACGAGGTAGCGCCGGGCCCACCGCTCGGGCAGCGCGCCGCCGGCCACGATGCTCGCCAGGGACCCGGCGTAGAACCCGCTGACGAGCAGGCCCGCGGTGGCCGCCGCGAGCCCGTCGTCGTCGCGGACGATCGGGATCAGCGGGCCGAGGGTGGCCTGGAACAGCCCCAGCAACCCGAAGAGCAGCACGCAGCGCACGACGTCCCGCCGTCCGACGTCCACCGGCCACCTCCGACCCCTGTTGCTCGTTCACCATTCCACCCGTGCCGGTGGCGCGCCGGGCCCGGCGGGATGTCGATCGAGGAGTCCACATCGGACGAACCGGTGCCCGGCGGCACCTACCGGGACGTCTCGAACCTGGGCCCCGGCGGCCCCTGGTCGACCCGCCGCAGGACCGGGGTGAGCCGGTCCAGCTCGGGCCTGCTCATGGGTAGCCGCTCGTCCCACCACGTCGCACCCGCCTCGGCGAGCGGCGCGACGAGGTCCTGTGCCGCGGCGGGACCGGCCGGACTCATGCCGCCGACCACGACGTCGAACGGCCCGTCGGCGGTGCGGTGCTCGCCGACGTACTCGGCCACCTCCCGGACCTGCGCGGCGGACGGCGCGTGGCCGTGCCCGGCGTCGGCGTACAGCGGCGCGGCGCCGTCCCAGCGCGCGGCGCGGCGCATCGGCCTGCGGTTCGGCCAGAAGCCGCCGATCCACACCGGCGGGCGGGGGCGCTGCACCGTCGCCGGCAGCAGCGTGACGTCCTGCGCCGCGTAGTGGCGGCCGTCGTGTGTGACGGGCTCGCCGGTCCAGTACCGCGTGACCAGCTCGAGCCCCTCGTCGAGCCGCTCGGCGAGCACGGCCGCGTCCGTGGTGTCGCCGAACCGGCCGTACTCGTCGGCGATCGGCCCGCCCAGCCCGGCGCCGAAGATCACCCGGCCGCCGCTGAGACCGTCCAGCGTGGCCACCTGCCGCGCGAGCTGCTCCGGTCGGCGCCGCGGGAGCGGCGTGACGAGCGTGCCCAGCCGCAGGCGCGTGGTGGCGAGCGCCGCGGCGGTCAGGAGCATCCACGGGTCCCCGAACGGCACGCCCGCCCGCCGCGCGGGGTCGTGCACCACGTGATCCCAGACGAACAGTGCGTCCCACCCGGCGTCCTCGGCGGCCCGGGCGACCGTGGCCACCGCGCGGGCGTCCGCGAAGTCCCCGAAGTTCGGCACGTTGATCGAGAAGCGCATCAGGCCATCGTGCGGGCAGGGGGCGTTTCAGACAACCGAGAATGCGTGAAATGGAAATGCGGCGACGCAAAGCGCCACCGCATTTATGTAGCCCCGACGGGATTTGAACCCGCGCTACCGCCTTGAGAGGGCGGCGTCCTAGGCCGCTAGACGACGGGGCCGCGACCGATCAACCTGGTTGACCAGAGAGAACCGTATCAGTGACGATTTCGTTCTCTCTGCTGGGGTACCAGGACTCGAACCTAGACTAACTGAACCAGAATCAGTCGTGCTGCCAATTACACCATACCCCACTGGCACTGCGGATCTTGGAGCCGCAGCTCATCGCCCGTAGTGCCGGGAAGAGATGTTAGACCACGGCCCGGCGGAGGCGGAAATCGGGGGCGCGGGGGTCGACAGCTCCGGTGTTCGGTACTCGGTGACGAGCAGTTCCGGCAGGTCGGCGAGGGACTCGATCACATGCACGCCCGCGTAGGCGGCAATGTCGTGACAGCCGGTGAGCGCGCGGTCCAGCCACACCCCGTGCAGGCCCGCGTCGCGGGCGCCGATCGCGTCGGCGTCGAGGAGGTCGCCCACGTGCACGGCCGCCTCGACCGGAACTCCGAGACGGTCGCACGCCGTGTGGAAAATCACCGGGTTGGGTTTGGCCGCGCCGAGTTCGCCCGCGATGACCACCGTGTCGAAGAAACGGCCGATGCCGAGCGTGTCCAGTTTCGTCCGCTGGTGCGACCCCGACGCATTCGTCACGGCGGCGAGCCGGACGCCGGCCGCGCGCAGCCAGTCCAGGCACGGCAGCGTGTCGTCGTAGAGCCGCCACGCCGCGCTCAGCCGGGTGCACCGGCGCCGCTCGAGGTCGGCCACCAGCTCGTCGTCCAGCAGCGCGCCCAGGTCGGCGAAGAACGCCTTCGTGCGCTCCCGGTGCATCTGCTCGTACGACAGCTCGCCGGCGACCACCATGGCCACGTGCTCGTCGGTGGTGCGCTGCCAGCGCGACCACATGTCGTCGCGGCCGATGAGATCGCACAGGGCCCGCCGCGCGGTGGCCGTGAAGTCGATCAGCGTGTCATCGATGTCCAGGCAGACGGCCCGGATGGGGATGGGCCGGTGCGCCCGCTCGAGGTGGGCGGACCCGGCCGCCTGCGGCCCTGGGCCGGCGGCTTCGGTCTGAAACGGCACCAGCCCAAAGGTCATCTGGCGAGGTTAGGCCCTGTCCGGCACAAATCGAATAGGCTAAGTAGGCGATATGCGCTCTACTGACACGATTAAGTCAGTAACCCATCAGCGTGGGCCGAATAAGCTATATCGTTTGTTGTCAGCGTCGCGTTACCGGCTTGTCAGCTCCGTGCCCGGCGCAGCCGGATGAGTGATCGCTCACGGCCCAGCAGTTCCAGCGACTCATACAGCGGAGGCGACACCGTGCGCCCGCTCATGGCCACCCGGACGGGCGCGAACGCCTTGCGGGGCTTGAGACCGAGCCCGTCGACCAGTGCGCCGCGCAGCGCCTCCTCAATGGCCGGAGCCGTCCACTTCGCCACCGCCTCGAGCGCGGCGATGCTCGCGTCCAGCACCGGGTCCGCCGCCTCGCCGAGCGCCTTGGCGGCCGCGTCCGGTTCGGGCGCGAAGTCCTCGTCCGAAGTGAAAAGGAACCTGACCATCTCGACCGCGTCGGATAGCACCGTGACACGCTCCTGCACCAGTGGTGCGATGGCGCGAAGTGTCCTTGTCTGTTCGTCCGACGGATTCTCCGGCAGGATTTCCGCGGATATGAGGTAGGGCACGACACGGTCGGCGAAATCCGCCTCGGACAGCCGGCGAATGTGGTCGCCGTTGATCGCCTCGGCCTTCTTGAGGTCGAACCGCGCCGGGTTCGAGCTCACCCGCGAGATGTCGAACGCCTCGATCATCTCGGCCATCGTGAACACGTCCCGGTCCTCGGCGATGGCCCAGCCGAGCAGCGCCAGGTAGTTGAGCAGCCCTTCGGGCAGGAAGCCGCGGTCCCGGTAGTTGAACAGGTTCGACTCCGGGTCGCGCTTGGAGAGCTTCTTGTTGCCCTCGCCGCGGATCAGCGGCATGTGCCCGAACGCCGGCGTGAATGTAGTGACGCCGATCCGCTGCAGCGCTTGGTAGAGCGCGATCTGGCGGGGCGTGGACGGCAGCAGGTCCTCGCCGCGCAGCACGTGGGTGATCCGCATCAGCGCGTCGTCGACCGGGTTGGTCAGCGTGTACAGCGGGGCGCCGTTCGCGCGCACCAGCACCGGGTCGGGCACGCTGCCGACCTTGAACGTGACCTCGCCGCGGACGAGGTCGGTGAACGTGATGTCCTCGTCCGGCATGCGCAGCCGCAGCACCGGTCCGCGGCCTTCGGCACGCAGCTCCGCCTTGCGCTCGCCGGTCAGGTCCCGGTCGGCGTTGTCGTAGCCGAGCTTGGGGTCCTGGCCCGCCGCGCGCCGGCGCGCCTCGACCTCCTCGGGCGTGGAGAACGCTTCGTACAGCTCGCCCGCGTCGAGCAGGCGGCGCGCCACGTCCGCGTAGACATCGCCGCGCTCGCTCTGCCGGTACGGCCCGTCCGGGCCGCCGACCTCCGGTCCCTCGTCCCAGCCCAGGTTCAGCCAGCGCAGCCCGTCGAGCAGCGCGCGGTAGCTCTCCTCGGAGTCGCGTGCCGCGTCGGTGTCCTCGATGCGGAACACGACCTTGCCGCCGTGGTGCCGGGCGAACGCCCAGTTGAACAGCATCGTGCGGACGAGCCCCACGTGCGGGGTTCCGGTGGGCGAGGGGCAGAAGCGGACCCGGACGTCGGCGGGCGCGGATTCAGTACTCATGGCCCGATCAGGGTATCCGCCTTGACGCGCCGCCCTGTCCGGTGCATCCTGAATTTATTCAACACATGGTGAAATCACTGGAGGGAACATGAACACCGAGCGGACGACCTGTCTCGTCGCCGGTGGCGGGCCGGCGGGGATCGTGCTGGGGCTGCTGCTCGCGCGGGCGGGCATCGAGGTGACGGTGCTGGAGAAGCACGGCGACTTCCTGCGGGACTTCCGCGGTGACACCGTGCACCCGTCGACCCTGGACCTGCTGGACGAGCTGGGCCTGGGCGAGCAGTTCGCGAAGCTGCCGCAGCGCAGGCTGGAGCAGGCGCAGGTGCCCTACGCCAACGGAACGCTCAAGTTCGCCGACTTCACCGAGCTGAGCAGCCGCAAGCATCCGTACATCTCGCTCGTGCCGCAGTGGGACCTGCTCGACCTGCTGGCCGGCGCGGCCAAGCAGGAGTCGACGTTCACGCTGCGGATGGACACCGAGGCCACCGGCCTGGTGGTCGAGGACGGCCGGATCACCGGCGTCGAGTACCGCACCCGCGAGGGCGACCGCGGCCGGATCCTGGCCGACCTGACCGTGGCGTGCGACGGCCGCGCGTCGGCGCTGCGCAAGGCCGCGGCGATGACCGTGCGGGACTACCCCACGCCGCTGGACGTGTGGTGGTTCCGCCTGCCGCGCAAGGAGTCCGACCCGACCGGCGCGGTCGGCGTGGTCAGCCACGCGCGGGCCGCCGTGTTCCTCGACCGCGGCACGTACTGGCAGAGCGCCACCCTGATCAAGAAGGGCTCCGACCCGGCGCAGCGCCGGGGCCCGGTCCGGGACATGGTGGCGAGCATCGCCGAGGGCGCGCCGTGGCTCGCGGACCGCGTCGACGCGCTGGCCTCGTGGGACGAGGTGAAGCTGCTGGACGTGCGGCTGGACCGGCTGGCGCGCTGGTACCGCGACGGCCTGCTGTGCATCGGCGACGCCGCGCACGCGATGTCGCCGGTGGGCGGGGTCGGCATCAACCTGGCCGTGCAGGACGCGGTCGCCACGGCCACGCTGCTGGCCGGGCCGCTGGGCCGCGGCACGCTCACGACGGCCGACCTGGCGAAGGTGCAGCGCCGCCGGATGCTGCCGACCGTGGTCGTGCAGGGCATGCAGCGTTTCCTGCACTCGCGGGTGCTCTCGCGCGCGCTGGCGGGCGACATCGACATGGTCAACCGCACGAAGCCACCGGTGCCGATGCGCCTGGTCGAACGCTTCCCGAAGCTGCGCGCGATCCCGGCGTACGCCATCGGCTACGGCGTACGCCCCGAACACGCCCCAGACTTCGCCCGCCGCTAATCACGAGCACCCCCAGCGCACGGCCTCCAAACCCCGCGAGTCCAACACTCCAAACCCGCGAGTCCAACACTCCGGGCGGGCGAGTCCAACACTCCAGACGCGGGTGCCGAACGTTGGACTCGCGGGTGCCGAACGTTGGACTCGCGGGGTGCGTGCTAGCGCGGGGTGCCGTCCCAGTGCCAGGTCTCGAGGCGCGCGCGGCCTGGCAGCTCCGCGCGGCCGGTGCACCACAACAACACCTGCCACCGGTCCTCGTCGCCGGGTGCGTCCGGGAACAGGCGGGCCAGCACCCGGTCGGACACGTCGGCGGGCGGGGTCCACGAAAGGCCGAGCCCCGTGGCCATGTCATGCGTGTGCACCAACGTCTCGACCGTGCCCATCGCGGCGAAGCCCGGTGGGTCGGAGCGGCCGAACAGGTGGTGCGCGTGCACCGACACCGCCCGGGTGCTGGCCATGGCGGACAGCAGTCCGGCACACGCGTCAAGGACCTGCAGCAGCCCGGGCACCCCGGCGGCACGGTCCGCGAAGATCACGTTCCTGGGCCCGTCCGGGTGCCTGCGGGTGAACACGAACGGCACGTCACCGCCCGATGGCGGCACGCGCGGGCCGAGCTGGGTGGCGTAGCAGAACAGGTCGTCGGCGAGGTGCTCCGCCGTCTCCCAGCACGTCCAGGTGAGGGTGCCGGCCGGGACGTCCCAGTCCGCGCCCGCCGCACCGGCCAATGTGGACAGAGACAGCCGGACGGCCGTTTCGAGATCGGCGATCAGCATTCGATCACGTTCACCGCGAGGCCGCCGCGGGCCGTCTCCTTGTACTTGACCTTCATATCCCTCCCGGTCTCGCGCATGGTCTTGATGACCTTGTCCAGCGACACCACCTGGTTGCCGTCGCCGTGCAGCGCCATCCGCGCGGCGTTTATGGCCTTCACCGACGCCATCGCGTTGCGCTCGATGCACGGGATCTGCACGAGCCCGCCAACGGGATCGCACGTCAGCCCGAGGTTGTGCTCCATGCCGATCTCGGCCGCGTTCTCCACCTGCTCTGGCGTGCCACCGAGCACCTCGCACAGCGCGCCCGCGGCCATCGAGCACGCCGAGCCGACCTCGCCCTGGCAGCCGACCTCGGCGCCGGAGATCGACGCGGTCTCCTTGTAGATCACGCCGATCGCGCCCGCGGTCAGCAGGAACCGGACCACGCCGGCCGGGGAGGCGCCCGGCACGAACCGCGCGTAGTAGTGCAGGACCGCCGGGATGATGCCGGCCGCGCCGTTGGTCGGCGCGGTGACGACCCGGCCGCCGGACGCGTTCTGCTCGTTCACCGCGAGCGCGAACAGGTTGACCCAGTCCATGACGCGCAGCGGGTCCGTGGAGAACGTGTCCGACGCGAGTCTTTGATACATCTCCCGCGCGCGGCGACGCACCTTCAGCCCGCCGGGCAGCACGCCGTCGTGGGTGTACCCGCTGCGCACGCACTCCTGCATGACGTCCCAGATGCCGGTGAGCCCGGCGCGGATCTCGTCGTCGGTGCGCCACGCGGTCTCGTTGGCGCGCATCACCTCGCTGATCGCGAGCCCGGTGTGCCGGCAGTGCGCGAGCAGCTCGGCGCCGGTGCGG
>DASYKY010000130.1:0-59463 GCA_035995025.1 Actinophytocola sp. | reverse complement strand
TGCCCAGGACCAGGTGCAGCCAGTCGTCCGCGCCGTTGACCGGCACGAAGTTGGCGGCGCTGTTGTGGTCGATGACCAGCCCATAGAGCCACAGCACCAGGTACACCACGCCGCCGCCGATGAGGAACGCCGTCGCCCCGGTCGCGGTACGTGCCATCACCAGGCCGACGACGCCGAACAGCAGGTGCACGATGTTGTGCAGGATCGACACGTGGAACACGCCGAGCAGCATCGCCGTCGACTCGTGTCCGGCGAAGGTCATGCCGTCGTATTCGGTCGTGATCCCGGGGATGAACCCGAGGATCCCGACCAGCAGGAACACCGCCGCCACCACCGTGGCGGCCAACTGCAGTGGGTGCCGGGTCGTTCTGTTCGTTTCGACCATGATGTGCTCCTAGGTTCGATGCGTCGGCCGCCGCTCTGTGGGACCGCCGCCGCGGATGCGGCGGACTACCCCCGGAACGGCGCGGCACACGCAGTGCGCGGCTCGTCGGCCGAGCGGGGTTCTGGCCAGTAGGAACACAGTGAGCCCGGTGACGACCGGACAGACGCACGAGCCGCATCAGCGCGACCGAGGACGGCTGCGGTCGACGGGACCGCATAGCGGGCGGAACATGGGGTAAGCGATTTGACGTAGCCAGCAGCAACGGGAGACGCCATGGCCACGTTGAAGTCCGCGCCCATCAGCCTGCACCCCGCGGTCGCCCGGCGGCGGCCGATGGGGTCGGTGTTCCTCGGGTGGTTCCGTACCACCGATCCCAAGCAGATCGGCGTGCTCTACCTGGTCACCTCGTTCGGCTTCTTCATGACCGGCGGGGTGATGGCGCTGCTGATGCGCGCGGAGCTGGCCCGGCCGGGTCTGCAGTTCCTGTCCCAGGAGCAGTACAACCAGCTGTTCACCATGCACGGCACGATCATGCTGCTGCTGTACGCGACGCCCATCCTGTTCGGGTTCGCGAACTTCGTCCTGCCGCTGCAGATCGGCTCACCCGACGTCGCGTTCCCACGGCTGAACGCCTTGTCCTACTGGCTGTTCCTGTTCGGTGGCGTCATCGTGCTCTCGGGCTTCCTCACCCCGCAGGGCGCGCCCGGCTTCGGGTGGACGGCGTACACACCACTCTCGGACGCGGCGCACTCCCCCGGCGTCGGCGCCAACCTGTGGATCGTCGGCCTGGTCCTCGCCGGGCTCGGCACCATCCTCGGCGGCGTCAACATGCTCACCACCATCGTGTGCCTGCGCGCACCGGGCATGACGATGTTCCGGATGCCGATCTTCACCTGGAACATCCTCATCACCACCATCCTGATCCTGATCGCGTTCCCGATCCTCACCGCCGCGCTGCTCGCCCTGCTCGCCGACCGGCTCATCGGCGCACACGTGTTCGACCCCGCCAACGGCGGCGCGATCCTCTGGCAGCACCTGTTCTGGTTCTTCGGCCACCCCGAGGTCTACATCGTCGCCCTGCCGTTCTTCGGCATCATCACCGAGGTCATGCCGGTGTTCAGCCGCAAACCCCTGTTCGGCTACCGCGGCATGATCTACGCGACGCTGGGCATCGGCTCGCTGTCGGTCGTGGTGTGGGCCCACCACATGTTCGCCACCGGCGCAGTGCTGCTGCCGTTCTTCTCCCTGACGACGTTCATGATCGCCGTACCCACCGGCATCAAGTTCTTCAACTGGATCGGCACCATGTGGAGAGGGCAGCTGACCTTCGAGACCCCCATGCTGTTCAGCATCGGCTTCCTCGTCACGTTCCTGCTCGGCGGCCTGACCGGCGTGCTGCTCGCCTCGCCACCCATCGACTTCCACGTCCACGACACGTACTTCGTCGTCGCCCACTTCCACTACGTCCTGTTCGGCACCATCGTGTTCGCCACCTATGCCGGGATCTACTTCTGGTTCCCGAAGATCACCGGCCGCTACCTGAACGAACCGCTCGGCAAGCTGCACTTCTGGACCACGTTCCTCGGCTTCCACGCCACGTTCCTCGTCCAGCACTGGCTCGGCAACGAAGGCATGCCACGCCGCTACGCCGACTACCTGCCGACGGATGACTTCACCACGCTGAACACGATCTCCACGATCGGGTCGTTCATCCTCGGCGCGTCCGTGCTCCCGTTCGTCTGGAACGTCTTCCGCAGCTACCGCCACGGCGACCCAGCCACCGACGACGACCCGTGGGGCTACGGCAACTCCCTGGAATGGGCCACCACATCACCACCACCGCGGCACAACTTCACCGAGCTGCCCCGGATCCGCTCCGAACGCCCGGCGTTCGACCTGCACTACCCACACATGGTCGAACAAGCCCGCACCGACAAGTACGTAGGCCCGTTCCACGGGCACGCCGACGACGCACCGCCCGCCCCGTCAGAGAAGATCACCGACGCAATGGACCCACCCGACCCGAACCAAGGCTCGCGATAACCGACGCTTTGCCGCCGGCGACAGCACCCTCGACCCTGGTAAGTGGGTTCTCAGGACACCATCATGAGGGTCGCCGATGTGGCGGCACACCGTCACGTGCGGACAACGCCAGCAACCGGACCCACGCCCGAACGTGGAAGGCTTCCGACCCGCCGTTCAGGTGCTAGGGCCGGTCCGCAGCCAGTTGAGCAGTGCGTTGTAGACAGTGTCATGGCTGAGGAGGTCGAAGTGGTGTAAGCCCCCCAGCCAAGCGAAGTCCGCGGCCTGCATGCGGTCCGCGGCGCTGGACGGCGCCACCAGAAGATCGCCGACGGTGCGCGCCAACAGGCTTCCCTCCGAACGGGAGAGGGTCGCCGCGACGAAGAACTGCCGAATGCCGGATGGTGGTGTCGTTCCCGCCGGACGCGTGTTCGCCTGGCCCTCGTCGAGCAGCGAGCCCCTTGCGAGGTCCTTGATGCCGTCGCTGCGTAGTGCCAGCAGCCGGACCAGCGGGGCCATCGTCGCGAACCTGCCGACGAGGCCGGCCATCCGGACCACGCCGCGTTCCAGCGGCGCGCCCGTATGCGGTGTACCCAGACACACCAAGCGCCTCACTTTGGACGACCACGGCCGTCCTCGCGCCTGGTATGCCGCGCTGCGTGCCACCAAGCCCCCCATCGAATGTCCGATCAGGACGATCTCGGTGACCGGCACCGGCCATCCCGCTACCAGGTCTTCGAGCAACCCGACGAGCTCTCGACCGTTGTCGGCGATGCGGCGGCCGGTGTTGTACCTGACGTACACCGGTGTGCAGGGCAGGTCCTCGCTGAGCCGGCGGCCGAAGTCGGTACCCGTTCGTGCCCTGCCGGGTCTGGATCGGTGAAACCACGAGCGTTCCGTCTCGATCAGACCGTGCAGGAACACGACCACCCGTTCCGATGCCGACGGATACGCGGCGCGGAGCGAACCGCGGTCCAGGCCTACCTGGCGATGGTCTATCCGCACTGTCATCCCCGCCGGGACGGCACCGCCACGCGACGCCGCGTTCTCGCCGAACGCACCGTTCGCCACGCCCGCCACCCGCTGCACGGGACCGGATTCAGCCAGCGAGGCCGCTGACGGGGCCACGCCCACGAACCGGACAACCGCCCCGAATACGGCCCCACCAGTATCGATGCCCGAGCGCACCTTGTCGTATACCGACGCCGCAAGGGTGTCGTGCAGCCGCGGCGACAACGCGCGTTGCACTCCCTCGACCGAGTTCACCACCCCACCCAGGACCTCGGTCAGCAACTCGATGCCAGAATCCTGCTCATCGCCGACCATCGACGACTTCCTCAGCGCCACGGCTACCTCTCACTCACACAGACGCCACGGTTCCCGCGACGCGAGGCTGAATACCCCGGCCCGACGGCCACCAACCGGACGCTCCTCACACCGGCCCCGGGTAGGTCCCCCGTCCGGCCACACCGGCCCGCGGGCGCACTCAGCCCATCAGGGTCCGCGCGAGCAGGAACACGTTGAGCCCCGACACCAGCAGGGCTGTCGCAGTGCCCGCGACGGTGGTGGCGCGGCGGTTCACGAGCTCGCCCATCACGTCGCGGCGGCGGGAGAGCAGGACGAGCGGGATCAACGCGAACGGGATGCCGAAGGAGAGGACAACCTGGGACAGGACGAGCGCCTGGGTGGGGTCGACGTCGGCGGCGAGGATCGTCAGGGCGGGGGCCATCGTGACGAGCCTGCGTAGCGTCATCGGGATCCGGCGGCGGAGGAAGCCCTCCATGACGACCTGTCCGGACATCGTGCCGACGCTGGACGCGGCCAGCCCGGACGCGAGCAGCGCCAGCGCAAAGGCGAGGGCCGCGCCGGGACCGAGTTGCACGCCGAGGCTGCCGTGCATGTCCTCGAGCGACTCCGCTGGGGGCGCGGCGCTGTCGTGCAGGGCGCCGGCCGCGACGACGAGCATGCTGATGTTGACCACGCCGGCGATGCCGAGAGCGACCCCGATGTCGAGCCGCGTGCTTCGCAGCGCCTGCCGTCGCTCGGTAAGCCCGCCCTGCCGCCGGCTCAGCGCCGAGTGCAGATAGATCACATGCGGCATGACCGTCGCGCCCAGCATGCCGGTCGCCAGCAGCACGCTGTCGGTCCCGGCGAAGCGGGGCACCAGGCCCGCACCCGCGTCGGTGAGCGGGCCGACCTGAAGCGTCTGGTAAAGGAAGCCGAGCAGCACGATCGCCAACAGCGCGACGATGACCCCCTCGAAACGCCTGCGCCGCAACGGCGCCAGCAGCAGGATGCCGAAGGAGACGGTGGCGGTGATTCCCGCGGCAGGGAGCAGCGGGATACCGAACAACAAGTTCAGCGCGACCGCGGCACCGACGAACTCGGCGAGGTCCGTGGCCATCGTCACGAGCTCGGCTTGTACCCACAGCAGGCCGGTGACCGGCCGGGCACAGTGCGTACGGCACAGCTGCGGCAGGGTGTGCCCCGTCGCGATGCCGAGTTTGGCGGACAGGTACTGGATGAACATCGCCATCAGGCTGGCGGCCACGATCACCCACAGCAGCAGGTAGCCGTAGCCCGCGCCGCCAGCCATGTTGATCGCGAAATTGCCGGGGTCGACATAGGCGACGGCGACCACGAACGCCGGGCCCATGAGCCCGGCCAGGACCCGCAGCCGCCGCACGCGCAGTGGCGGGCGCAGTGGCGGGCGCAGTGCGACGGAGCTGACCATGAGAACCTCCGAGCGGACGGGTGTGCCCGCCGGCCACGAGGTGACCGGCGGGCACACCGGGATCAGGTGAGCTTCTTGATCGCTTTGTCGATCAAACCGAGGTTCGCGGGGCTGGTCGCATACAGCAGCGGGTCGGGCTTGGGCGCGGAGGCCTTGTCGCCCAACGGCTTCGGTTTCTGTACGTAGTCGAACTCGTGGACACCGTCGGGTGCCGGCCCGGACGCCCAGCGGCCCTCGGCGCCGTGCTTGCCGTCGGAGAGGTGCCAGATGGTGCCGGCGTGCTCGACGTACTCCTCGTCGAACAGTGCGCTCGGCACGACGGGGCCCTCGAGCCCGTCCTCCTGCAGCTCCTCGATCGCCGCGAGCCACATGTTCTGGTGCACAGTGTCGCGGGCCAGATTGAACTTCAACATTGCCCGGACGCCGGGATCATCGGTCATGTTGTACAGCCGCGCCGTCTGCAAGCGGCCCTGCGCCTCGGCGGCGACGTTGACCCGGAAGTCCGCCATCAGGTTGCCGCTCGCCACGATGTAACGCCCATTCCACGGCACCCCGTTGCTGTCCGCCAGCGTCGGGCCGCCGCCGCTGACGATCGCCTGCTGCGGGTCCATCCCGCCGACAACCGCGGCGACCACCGGATCCTTGCCAACCATCTCCGCGGTGGTCTCGGCCGGCGCACCTTCCAGCAGCCGCGCCACCATCGTCGCGAGCATCTCGACGTGGCCGATCTCCTCGGTCGCCACGTCCATGATCAGGTCCTTGTACTTGCCCTCCATCCGGCAGTTCCAGCCCTGGAACAGGTACTGCATCGTCACGGTCATCTCGCCCCAGGCGCCGCCGATCAGCTCCTGCAGCTTCCGCGCGTAGTGCGCGTCCGGCTTCTCGGGCTTCGCCTCGAACTGCAGCCGGCTCATGTGGGTGAACATCTACGCCTCCCGTCGCTCTGCTCGGGGCTGGTTTCGACCCAGTCCCGTCGCGGTGACCGGAACGCTAAGAACGAGCCGTGACCGGCGCGCCACCTCGCGCGCACCACCACGGTCGGGCCGCGTGAGCGCGATGCCATCGTCGCGTGACCGCCGCGTCACCGCGGCTGGCCCGCCGGTCGAGAGCACCCAGAATGGAACCGGCCCAGAAAACTCGGAAGTACACGTTGCGGCCCGCGGTATCGGGGAATACGACTTCCGGCGTCACGACAACACCGAACTGCGGGGGACCACCCATGACCCCACCGTCGATATCCGTCCGGCTACTGGACGGCTTCGAATTGCAGGTGGACGACCAGGACGTGCCCATCACGCCCAGCCTGCAGCGCCTCCTGGCCTACCTCGCCCTACATGACGGACCGGTGACACGTACCGCGCTCGCCGCTGCGCTGTGGCCGGACGTGCCGGAGCGGCGCGCATCAGCATGCCTGCGTTCAGCGCTGTGGCGGCTGGTGAAACCGCCACACCCGCTGGTCGAGACCGGCCAGAACCGGCTGCGAATCGGACCGCACGTACGGGTCGACATCGCCGCGGTGCGTCGGTACGCCGCCGAACTCGCCGGCACCGGTCAGCACCCACCCGCGCCGTCGTCGCCGGTGCCCGTGGCCTGGCTGAGCGCGGAGCTGCTGCCGGGGTGGACAGATCATTGGGTGGAGTCCGAGCGTGCCTGGTTCCGGGAGCAGTGCCTGCGTGCCCTGGAGGCCCTGAGCGAACGGTTCCGCGTGCGCGGAGACCACTTCCACGCGCTCGAGACGGCGATGGCCGCCGTGCGGGGCGATCCGCTCCGGGAGAGTGCGCACCGCCGGCTCATCCAGCTGCACCTGGCTGACGGCAATCCGGCCGCGGCGCTACGCCAGTTCACGGCATATCGCTCGCTGTTACGCGCAGAGCTCGGCGTGAGCCCGTCACCGGAGATTCGCCGACTCGTGGAACCGGTGCTCGCGGGCCGGTGACTCACACTCCGGAGACGGACTCATCGCCGTTCGTAGGACGGTTGGCGAGGCGAACGCTGGGAACACCCGGCGAGCGGCATCCGTTTGCCGGAGAGGGGCACGCCGGACTACGGCGAGAGATTCTACCGGGGCAGTGGTCGGCTGGTGGATCGCAAGGCGGTGATCACGGGTGGCGGCTCCGGTATCGGGCGAGCGGTGGCGGTCGCGTTCGCCCGGGAGGGCGCCGATGTGTTGCTCTCGTACCTGGCCGAGGAACAGGGCGACGCGGAGCAGACAGCCGAACGTGTGCGGCAGGCTGGCCGCGAAGTCGTGCTAGTTGCCGGTGACATCCAGGACGAGCAGCACTGCGGCCGTATCGTCGAGCGAGCGGTCGCGGACTTCGTCGCATCGACGTGCTGGTGAACAACGCGGCCCACCAGATGTCGCAGGACGCAGGACTTCTGGGCATCTCGACCGAACAGTTCGACCGGGTGTTCAAGACGAACATCTACGCGATGTTCTGGCTGTGCACCAAGGCCGCGATAGTGAACTTCACGAAGGCGTTGTCCGCCGACCTCGTCTCCAGGGGAATCCGGGCGAACGCCGTGGCACCGGGTCCGGTGTGGCCCCGCTCATCCCGGCAACCATGCCCGCGGGCAAGGTCAGGCGTCCCAGGAGTCGAGCTACATCACCGGTGAGGTGCTCGGCGTGACCGGCGGCCAGCTGCTCACCTGACAAGTAGCCCCACCGCCGGAGGTACCGCTGACGAAATCCGGGTACCTCAGCTCGATGAAGAAGTATCTCGACATCTACCTCAACGACCAGTACGCCCTCGGCGTCGCGTGGCGCGAGCTCGCGCGGCGTGCCGCCGCCAACAACCGTGGCACCGACCTCGGTGACGCGCTGCAGCGCGTCGCAACCAGCATCGCCGAGGACGTAGACACCTTCCACGCCATCATGCGACAACTCGCCACGCGAACAGACCCGGTGAAACCGGCACTGACCTGGGCCGCAGAACGCGCCGGCCGACTCAAGCTCAACGGCCGCCTCCTCGGGTACTCTCCGCTGAGCCGCTTCGAGGAGCTCGAATTCCTCGCCATGGGCATCGACGGCAAGAAGCAGCTCTGGACCACGCTACGTGACCTCGCGGGTCTCGCCGCGCGCCTGCCGGGCACGAACTTCGACGAGCTGATCCGACGGGCCGACAAGCAACGCGCCGACATCGAACCGTTCCGCATACGCGCCGGCACCGACGCCCTGATGACCACCGGCTGACCGGACGGACCGGTCCGGAGACTCGGACCCAGCCACCAGGCCGCAGCTGCAGAAGTCGACCCTGAACAGGTTGCCACAGGTCCTGATCATCGACTTGGAGTGGATGACTTTCTGTCCTCCTGCGCAGTTTCCGCGATTGTCGGTGCAGAGTTCGTGTCTCCGGCGGGTCTCGAACCATGCAGGCCTTGAGACGGGCCGGCGTGGACCGCTACCTCAACGTCTACCCGAGGGTGAATGCCGCGTTCCGTAATTGACTGAGCGGTCGTGGACACCCACAACCGGTCACTGCCGGCCGAGAAACCCGCGACCAGACCGCACGTGCCATCCTGCCGCCCAGGTGATTATTTGCACGCCGCCCCAGGATCAGCGGGACCGGCGGCGCATCGGGGACGCCGAAACGTTCGTAGGCAATCTCGATTCCGGACGGCCGACATTCAGCGCTTTCAGCTCTAGAATGGTCGCGACGATAACCAAATAATGGCTGCGGAAAGCGGCGCTCAGTCTGATCTCCTCGCGGTGCCACGCGGCTTATGGTGAAAGTGAGGGTTGGCCCGTCGCACGCGGGCCAAGGCGCCCTCAGCGGCGCGCTGAACAGCCTCGACGCCCTCAGCGCGTTCGCCTTCGATTCGTAGGCCTCACGATCGGTATATCCACGCCGGCTCCCTTCGGTTTCATCTGGAATCGCACGGGTAAGGCGGGGGTCTGCGTAACGGATCGGAGATGACCATGGCCGCGAGTGCGCACACTGCCTCAACGACACAAAGTGCACCACCACGGATCGCCTTGCCTGGAACGATTCTGGGCGTCGGGCTGGGTGGGTTCGTTGACGGCATCCTGTTGCACCAGTTGCTCCAGTGGCATCACATGCTGAGCAGTACCGGCAGCGACAACGTCGGCGTACCCACCTACTCACCGGACACTGTCTCAGGTTTACGAATGAACACCGTGTGGGACGGGGTGTTCCACACAGTCACCTGGCTCGCCGTGTTGACCGGCCTGGGCCTGCTGTACGCGCGCGTGACGTCCGCGCGCGGGCAGATGTGGCGTTCACGTGTCTTGTGGGGATGGATAGTCGGCGGCTGGGGGCTGTTCAACCTGGTCGAGGGCGTCGTCGATCACCACGTGCTTGGCATCCACCACGTCCACGGCGGCCCGCACCAACTCTGGTGGGACCTGGGGTTCCTGGCCCTGGGCGGGGTCCTCGTCGGCGTGGGATGGCTCCTTCGGCGGCCGTACACGTCGAACCAGTCCGTCGACAACGTGCCACGGTGAGGCCGATGCCGGTGCTGGCGCACGAGGCACACACCGCGGCGGCGGGATCATTGCCGCCGCTGGTCGCTGTCATGATGGTCGCCGGCGGCTACGTTGTCCTCGCAGCACGCCAGCGCAGCGGGCCGGCGAGGTGGAGCGGATGGCGCACGGTGAGCTTCCTCGCCGGTTGCGCCGTCCTCACGATGGCCATGCTGCCGGACCTCTCCCCCTACCCGGCCGGTGACTTTCGCGGGCACATGCTCCAGCACCTTCTCATCGGTATGGTCGCGCCGACCGGGTTGGCCCTGGGCGCGCCGGCGTCGCTCCTGCTACGTAGCCTCCCGGTCCGCAGACGCCGCGCCGCTGCCGTAGTCCTCCGCAGCCGCCTCGTCCACATCCTCACGCATACCGCCACCATCCTGACGCTGAACATCGGCGGCCTGGTAGCTCTGTACGCCACTCCCTTCGGCGGCTTCCTCGCCGACAACCCGATCACGCACTACCTGATCCACCTGCATTTCCTCGTCTCGGGATACCTGTTCGCGTGGCTCGTCGCGGGCCGTGATCCGATGCCGCAACGGCCCCCGGTCCCGGTCCGGCTGGTGCTACTGGGCGCCGCGATCGCGGCGCACGCGGTGCTGTCACAACTGATGTACGCCGGCGTGCTGGGCAACGACGACCTACCGGCCGACCAGCTGCGCGGCGCCGCGACGCTGATGTACTACGGCGGCGACCTCGCCGAGGTGATGCTCGCCTTCGCTTTGGTCACGACGTGGCGCCCGCGACGCGAACCCGGCGCCACGCGATGCGCTCGGCCGCGCGGACGGCGCCGGCCATCCGACATCAGCCTCTCGCGGCCGGCTTCTCGCCGCAGAGTCGGGAACTCCGCTCGCTCCTAGGTCGGTCAGCGTGCCCAGCAGTTCGGTCGCCCCGCGTTCCTCGGCGACCCGGGCGTCGACCACCTCGTCGCTGCCGAACTCGCGGATCGCGGGGTGCACGAGCTCCTGCTCAGCAGTCTCGTGCACCGAAAGCAGCCGAACCAGCTCGCCGAACCGGGCCGTGCGCTCGTCGTCAGTCGCGCCTTCCACGGCAGCGAACAAGCGGCGTATCTCGACATGCTGCCGGACCAGCAGGTCGATGACTTCCCCGCCTCATGTGCGGGGAGAAGAACCTGCTGACGGCCAGCGAGATGACAGGGACTTGTAGCCGTGGTCGTTCGAACAGGACGGTGATGCGGTCGTCCGCCACGGACATCACGGTGCCGCAGTCCCATTCCGGGTGACGGACCCGAATGTCCACAGGGAACTCGGCGGTACCCGCGGAACGCGGCTTGGCGGTGCCGGTGTTGCAGGTTCGGTGGTCTCCGCCTAACTACGCATCATCTGGATCCGAGACCGGATGAGCCGTTGCCATGCCTCCGCTGCCGCCACGGCCTCCTCGACGGGGCAGGCCGGGGTGAGCACGCCGGACTCGGTGGCGGTCCCGGCGCCGACCTCCTCGAGCGGGTTGACCGCTCTGGTGAGACGCGCCGGTGATGCCTCTATCCGTCCTTTCAGCTCGCTGAGCTCGATCGTGTCTTCGGGGGCCGTAGCGGCGGTGAGGAACGTCTGCAGGTTCAGGTCCTCGGGACGGTAGAAGAGGGTGACCTCGGCCGGTCCTCCAACGCGGCCGGCGCGCCCGATCTGCTGGTAGTAGGAGTCCAGCGAGTCCGGTACCGCGGCGTGCACGACAAAGCGCTGACCCGGCTTGTCGATCCCATCCCGAACGCGGAGGTGGCGACTACGACATCGATGGCGTCATCGAGGAACGCCTGGTGCACCCGGTCGCGGTCGGCCGCCGCCATCCCCGCGTGGCAGGCGGGGCGGTCGAAGCTCGCGATGACCTCCCGGTGCTCACGCAGGCCTACCGGGTGACGATGTCCCGGCGCACCGGATGCGTCGCGGTGGCGGTCAACGCGACGGCTCGTGGATGCCCCAGCCGGTCGAGCACCGCGCCCAGACGCAGGTAGTCCGGCCGGAACTCGTGGCCCCACGACGAGATACAGTGCGCCTCGTCCACAATGGACAGGGAGACCGTCACCTTCTCAAGTGCCGCCACGACCTCGTCGTTCGCCAACTGCTGAGGCGCGAGAAACACGTGTTCCGCGCTGCCGTCCCGCAAGGCGTCCCACGCATGCCTGCGCTCCTCGGCCAGCTGCGCCGAGTTCAACACCACAGCGGTGGGCGCACCGCCGTGCTCAAGCCCGTCGATCTGGTCATTTTGCAGAGCGATCAACGGGACATCACCACGATCGGACCGTCCAGCAAGACAGCCGGAACTGGTAGATAGCGGGACGAGAACCCGAACCTGTCCGCGGCGGTTCGCTGTAGCTCGGCGCGATGTTGGATGACGTCGACATCGCGCTGAAGTACCAGGGTCCGCGCACCGGAAACGACGGCAGTCGCGCGGAGCCGCGGTCGGTGTGCCTCTCGAGTCACGCCGTGCCGCCCCAAGGGCTCCGGGCGATCCAGCGGAGGTTTAGCCGCACACGGTCGGTCAATTCTCGTACGAAGCCGTTGCCCGGGACTCCCGGTACAGCTTTCCCTACCGAGCTGCCGGAGGTAGCGCCATGACCATGGTCCGAGAAAGCCAGCGATCCCCGCGAAGAGCGGCCGCCGACGGCCCCGAGCCGATGATGGCGGGAGAGAAGTCGGCGACGCAGGCGTTGCTGGTGAAGGTGTTCGCGATCGTGCCGCTGCTCGCTTTGGCGGCGTCGGTGCCGTTCGCGTGGGGCTGGGGGCTGAGTTGGGTCGACATCGGCTTGGCCGCGTTCTTCTACACCCTGACCTGCTTGGGTGTGACCGTCGGCTTTCACCGCTACTTCACCCACGGCGCTTTCAAAGCCACGCGCGGCCTGCGGATCGCGCTCGCGGCCGTGGGCAGCACGGCAATGCAGGGCCCAGTCATCGGCTGGGTGGCTGACCACCGCCGCCACCACGCCTACGCCGACAAGGAGGGCGACCCGCACTCCCCCTGGCGGTTCGGCACCACACCCGCGGCCCTGGTAAAGGGTTTCTGGTACGCACACATGGGCTGGCTGTTCGAGCGGGAGATGACCAACGCCCGCCGGTTCGCCCCCGACCTGCTCGCCGACCGCGACATCCAGCGAGTGAACGGGCTGTTCCCGTTGCTGACCGTGGTCACCTTGGTGGCGCCCGCCGCGTTGGGCGGGCTGATCACCATGTCGTGGTGGGGTGCGGTGACCGCGTTCTTCTGGGCCGGCCTCGTGCGGGTCGCGTTGCTGCACCACGTGACCTGGTCGGTGAACTCGATCTGCCACCTGATCGGCGACCGGCCGTTCGAGGCGCGGGACAGGTCCGCCAACTTCTGGCCACTGGCCGTCGCCTCTATGGGCGAGTCCTGGCACAACTCCCACCACGCCGACCCAACCTGCGCCCGCCACGGCGTCCGCCGCGGACAAATCGACATCTCCGCCCGGCTCATCTGGATTTTGGAAAAGCTCGGCTGGGTCTCCCAGGTCCGGTGGCCCAAACCCGAACGCCTTGCCCGCAGACTGAAGGGTGGCCAGCGGACCGCGGACGAGTCCGTCTCGCGAGCCGACATCGAACGAGAACTCATGCGGCACCCCGATGAGCGCTGGTCCGGTAACGACACCGGGCGCGACCGTTAGGTCGTTCGGTGCGGCAGCACGGCGTGCTGTTGGAACGCGTCGACTCCGGCCACAGCATCAACCGTGCCGGTCTTCGTGATGTCGTGGGCGCAGGTCATCCGGCGAGTGGCCGCGGCAGGCCACGCCGAGGCCGGGCAGCCGGCCACGTGCTCCGCGGTCGTCGAGGTGGGCCTGGCCGCGGCCGGCCCGTGGCGCGGATTCTGCGATCTCCTCCGCGCCGGTCGCGCCGCCGACGGCGCAGTGCGCGGCCACGGCGGCACCGACCAGACCGAGGTGAGCGCCAAGTCGATGGTGCTGGTCGTTCCATCCCTCCTTTCGCGGCGCCACCGAGGAAAGCAATGCGATGGCCTTGTCTGGCAATTCGACGGCGAGCTGGTTCTGTCCCACAGCTTGAGCGAGCGCCCAGACGCGAGGTGGCCTGGGATCCACCGTCCATTCTGGAGCTGGACGGCTTCGTCCAAGCCGTCGGTGCTGATGAGGCGTCATCGATCGCGCAGTACCTCCGCGCGTATTTCGGCGAGCTGATGAGCGAGAACTGGTTACCGTTACCGAACCAACACCGCGTCCCTTCCCCACGACCACCGCACTCCAGCCACGATCCGACCGCTTAACTCAGCCAACGGCCGCGACGCACCCGTGTCGACGTACTCAGCGATGCCCTGCGCGATGCCCTGCGCGACGCCCTCGACGGCGGTGCCCTCGTCCGTGCCGCGGTTGTTGTGCGCGGTCCGCCGGGCGAGCTCGCACCACGCGCGCCCGAGCGCGAGCTGGTCGTTGCGGTAGATCCCGAGATATCGGTCCATGACGGGAGGCACAACCGCGCCACCTCGCCGAAACGCGGACGCTCCGTTTGCTGCCTTCGGCGACGGGTAGCCGCCTGGCTGCGAGGAAACGGAGGACGCCATGGCACGGAACCTCAGCTCTCCACCGCCGCCCACTACCGAGACCGCCGAAGGGGGCTTTGCCCGGTCGGCGGCATTGGTCATCGGTGGGCTGTTCCTCGTCGTCGGGGTGCTCGGCTTCATTCCCGGGCCGACGATCGGCTACGACACCATGCAGTTCGCCGGCCACCACACCGACGCCCGGCTGCTCGGGCTCTTCGAGGTCTCGGTCCTGCACAACATCGTGCACCTGCTGCTCGGCGTCGCCGGTCTCGTGCTGTCCCGTACGGTCACCACGGCCCGCCTCTACCTGTTCGGCGGCGCCGCGGTCTACCTGGTGCTGTGGGCTTACGGCCTGATCATCGACGCGAACTCGGCCGCGAACTTCGTGCCCCTCAACCGGGCCGACAACTTTCTCCACCTCGGGCTTGCCGTGCTGATGGCCCTGCTCGGCTGGATCGGCGGGCGGCCCGGCAGGCAGGAGCGCACGGCGGAGGAGGGCGAGCGATGAGAGTCGTCGTCACCGGGGCCAGTGGGAACGTCGGGACGAGCCTCGTGCGGGAGCTGGCGGTCGAACCGGCAGTCCACGAGGTGGTCGGCATCGCGCGCAGGCGGCCAGAATGGGCCTGCGACAAGCTCGACTGGCAGACCGCTGACGTGGCCGCCGACGACCTCGGCCCCCTGTTCGCCGGCGCCGACGCGGTCGTCCACCTCGCCTGGATGATCCAGCCGGCCCGGGAACCGGTGACCACCTGGCGCACCAACGTCCTCGGCAGCATCCGCGTGTTCGACGCCGTCGCCCGCGCTGGCGTGCCCTCGCTCGTGTACGCCTCCTCGGTCGGCGCCTACTCCCCCGGTCCGAAGGACCGCCCGGTCACAGAGGACTGGCCGACCCACGGCTGGCCCGCCGCTTCCTACACCCGCGAGAAGTCGTACGTGGAACGCGTGCTCGACACCTACGAGCAGACGCACCCGGACATCCGGGTGGTGCGGATGCGCCCGGCGTTCCTGTTCAAGCGCGGCTCGGCGAGCGAGCAGCGACGGCTGTTCGCCGGACCGCTGGTGCGCGGCGGCATGGTGCGCTTCGTGCCCGTCGTGCCGGATCTACCCGGGTTGCGGCTGCAGGCGCTGCACACGGACGACGCCGCGCTGGCCTACCGGCTGGCCGTGCTCGGCGACATCCGCGGGCCGGTCAACCTGGCCGCCGACCCCGTGCTGGACGCGCACCTGCTTGCCGAGCTGCTCGGCGCGCGCGTGGCAAAGCTGCCGACCTGGGCCGTGCGCCGCCCACTGGCCGCCGCCTGGCGGCTGCACGCGACGCCCGCGTCGCCGCACCTGTTCGACGCGGCGCTACGCCTGCCGCTGCTCGACACCACCCGGGCCCGCACCGAGCTCGGCTGGCACCCGGAGCACGACGCCGCGGACGCGGTGACCGAACTGCTCGACGGGCTGCGGGACGGGGCGGGGATGCCCACCCCGCCGCTGGTCCCGGACCACCCCGAGACCGACGTGGAAAAGGAGCACCGATGAACACCACCCGACCCCTTGCCGTCGTGACCGGCGCGTCCAGCGGCATCGGCTACGAGCTGGCCCGCGAGCTGGCCACACGCGGCCACGACCTCATCGTCACCGCCGAGGACGCCGCCATCGACGAGGTGCCCGGGCGCCTCGAGCGGCTCGGCGCGCAGGCCACCGCCGTGCGCGCCGACATGCGCCGGGCCGACGAGGTCGACCGCTTCGCCAAGCAGGTGGTGGCGGCCGGACGGCCGATCGATGTGCTGGCGGTCAACGCGGGCGTCGGCATCAGCGGCGACTTCGTGGACGGCACGGCGCTCGCGGACCAGCTGGCCGTTGTGGACGTCAACGTCCGCGCGACGGTGCACCTGGCGAAGCTCCTGCTGCCGCAGATGAAGGACCGCGGCCGCGGCCGCGTGCTGTTCACGTCGTCGATCGCGGCGGCCACGCCCGGCCCGTTCCAGGCCGTCTACCACGGGTCGAAGGCGTTCGTGCAGCAGTTCGCGCAGGGGCTGCGCGAGGAGCTGAAGTCCACCGGCGTGACGGTCACCGCCGTGCAGCCGGGCCCCACCGACACGCGGTTCTTCGAGCGCGCGGACATGACCGACACGAAGCTCGGCGCCGGCGCGAAGGATCCGGCGTCGGAGGTCGCCAAGGAGGCGGTCGACGCGCTGTTCGCAGGCAAGGACCACGTGGTGACCGGCTCCATGCGCAACAAGGTCATGAACGTCGCCGGCCGCGTACTGCCCGACCGGCTGGTCACCGCCTTGCAGCGCAAGGCATCCGCCCCCGGCACGGCCTCGAACGCCTAACCCGCGAGCACCCGGGCGGCGACGTGCCAGCCGTCCAGGCGGACCCAGCCGGGGTCGCGGGCCGGGCGGGCGTCGAGCAGGCGGAGGAACGGGGCGCTGTGCCCGTTTCGTGTCGCAAGTGGCTAGTCCACACAGGACCGCCCGGGTGCACGGAGACGGACACCGCGACGAGCGACACGAACAGCCGTGCACGCGGGCCGAAATCCAGTGCGCGCCGTCGTCGCGGCGGGCGTGCAGCTGCGCGCGGTGCAGCTGCCGGTCGTCGCCGAGGAACCCGCGCGGCCGCCAGCCGGTGTCGAGAAGCCGTACGTACCTCACGCGCCCGCACGTGGTTACGGCCGAAGCAGCACCTTGATCGCGCCGTCCCGCTTCTGCTGGAAGATCTTGTAGCCGTGCGCGGCGTCGGCGAGCGGGAGCACGTGCGTGGCGAGGTCCTCGGTCCCGAGCGGGTCGTCGTCGCCCGTCACGAGCGGCATGATGTCGTCGATCCAGTGGCGGACGTTGGCCTGTCCCATGCGCAGCTGCACCTGCTTGTCGAACAGCTCCATCATCGGGATCGGATCGATCATGCCACCGTAGACGCCGCTCAGCGACACGGTGCCGCCGCGGCGAACCGTATCGAAAGCCGCAAGCAGCCCAGCCATGCGGTCGATGCCCGCGCGCTGCGTCATCTTGGCCGCGATCGGCTTGGGCATCAGCGTGGTGAGCTGCTGGGCGACCTTGCCGATCGGCGACCCGTGCGCCTCCATGCCCACGGCGTCGATCACCGAGTCTGCGCCGCGGCCGTCGGTGAGGTCGCGGATTGCGGCGGCCGGGCCCTTCACCCGGCGCAGGTCGACGGCGGTGACGCCGTACTTCTCGGCCAGGGCGAGCCGCTCCGGCACGAGGTCGACGCCGATCACCTGGCCGGCCCCGAGGTGGCGCGCGATCCGGCAGCTCATCTGGCCGATCGGCCCCAGCCCGTACACGGCGACGCTGCCGCCGTCCGGGATCCCGGCGTAGCGCACGGCCTGCCAGGCGGTCGGCACGACATCGGACAGGTACACGAACCGCTCGTCCGGCGGGCCGTCCGGCACCTTGATCGGCCCGTACTGCGCCTGCGGCACGCGCAGGTACTCGGCCTGGCCGCCATCGACCTGGCCGTAGAGCTTGGTGTAGCCGAACAGCGCCGCGCCCTTGCCGTACTGGGTGACCTGGGTCGTCTCACACTGCGACTGCAGGCCCTGCGTGCACATGAAGCAGTGACCGCAGGAGATGTTGAACGGCACGACGACCCGGTCGCCGGGCTTGAGGCCGGTGACCTCCGCGCCGACCTCCTCGACGATACCCATGGGCTCGTGGCCGAGCACGTCGCCGGGATCGATGAACGACCCGAGTACCTCGTACAGGTGCAGGTCCGAGCCGCAGATGCCGCTGGACGTGACGCGCACGATGGCGTCGGTGGGGTGCTGGATTCGCGGGTCGGGCACGGTTTCCACCCGCACGTCCCGCTTACCTTGCCAGGTAACAGCCTTCACAGTTCCTCCCGTTGTGTCGTGCTGCGGGTTACCTCCTTTTCGGCCGGGTACGCACTGCGCATGACCAAGACTCTCGACGGCACGTTGCTCGGCGTGTACCTCAACGACCACCTCGCCGGCGCCACGGCCGGGGTCGCTCTCGCGCGGCGGCTCGCCGGGGAGAACCGGAACACGATCCACGCGGACGCGCTGCGCCGACTGGCCGGGGAGATCGCGGAGGACCGGACCGCGCTGCTGGACACGATGGCGGCGGTGGACGTTCCGGTGCGCCACTACAAGACCTGGCTGGCGTGGGCCGCCGAGAAGGCCGGGCGCCTGAAGCCGAACGGCCGGCTGTTCATCCGGTCGCCGCTGAGCCGGGTGATCGGGCTGGAGCTGATGACGCTCGGCGTCGAGGGCAAGGCGGCGGGCTGGCACACGCTGCGCACCCGCGCGGCCACCGACTCCCGCCTCGACCCGGCCCGGTTCGGCGAGCTGATCGAGCGGGCCCAGCAGCAGGCCACGGAGCTGGAGGGGCTGCGCCGGTGGGCGGTCGCCGGGGCGTTCGGCGGCGAGGCGCCGGATCCCACGCCCGGGTGAGGCGCGTGTGTCCTGCGTGTCGCTCGGTACGCGACAGACAAGTTCGAGGAGGTTGACATGCCGCAAGCATGGAACGACGAGCGCGAACGACAGTACGAGCACATCAAGTCCTCGCAGAAGAGCCGCGGTTCGAGCGAGGGGCGGGCGGAGGAGATCGCCGCCCGCACGGTGAACAAGAACCGTGCGCAGTCGGGCGAGTCCAAGCGGGCCAGCAAGACGTCGACCAACGACATGTCCCCGCAGCGCCGTGGTGGCAAGCGGTCCGGCGACCGCACCGGCCCCAAGGGCCCCACCCGCGACCAGCTGTACAACGAGGCCAGGCAGCGCGACATCAAGGGCCGGGCCTCGATGACCAAGGACCAGCTGCGCAAGGTACTCGGCAAGTAGCAGGCACCACGCGGCCGCCGCCTCCGCGATCGTGCGAGACGGCGGTCGCGCTGTCCACTCGGGAGAACCGCGTGGCCGGGGAACCGAGGACCGCGCGGCGCGGCACGAGGAGTCCGAGCACGAGCGGTTGACGCGCAACGTCAACGAGTTGCCGCATGAGCTGCGGGTCGCTCAGGCAGGTGTGCAGTTCCTGTTCGGCTTTCTGCTGGCGGTCGCGTTCACCGAGCCGTACGCGCAGGCCACGACCCCGCAGCACGTGGTGCATCTGATCGCGGTGATCTTCGCGACCGCGGCTGTCGGCGCTGCTGAGCGCTGACCGACGAGGTCGTTGGCGACCGGGGCGCGATCGTGATCACCGTCTGCGCCGCGACCCCGTTCGCCACCTCGTGGTTCGTGCTGCCCCTGCGCCAGCGGCGACCCGTCGGCGACCGCTGACCTCTGCCGGGCCGGCGCCCTGGTTTGGCGCCCCCGGTCCGAGGTAGACGCTCGCCATGTGGCTGCTTCGACCGCCCGGCGTGTACCGGCCGCAGGGCGACACCTGGTTGCTGGCGCGAGCTTTGCGGTACGCGGGCGTGCGCCCAGGCGGCGCGGTCCTCGACGTCGGCTGCGGCACCGGCGCGCTGTCGGTGCTCGCCGCGGATGTGTCACCCCGGTCGGTGACCGCGGTCGACGTATCCAGACGCGCGGTGTGGGCGGCCCGGTTCAACACCTCCGTGCGCGGCCTGAAGGTGACGGTCTACCGCGGCGATGGGCTGTCCCTCGACGGCACCTTCGACCTCGTGCTGGC
Organism: Actinophytocola sp.; assembly: GCA_035995025.1. Classification (GTDB taxonomy): domain Bacteria; phylum Actinomycetota; class Actinomycetes; order Mycobacteriales; family Pseudonocardiaceae; genus Actinophytocola. The sequence continues at coordinate 39,733 of DASYKY010000130.1, read as the reverse complement.
GAATCCGCCGTACGTGCCAGGCGTGACCACCGTACCCACCCGGGGACGCGCACGGGCCTGGGACGCCGGCGCCGACGGCCGGGCCATGCTCGACCGGATGTGCGCGGTGGTACCGCAGCTGCTCGCGCCCGGCGGGATCCTGCTGACCGTCCACTCGGAACTGTGCGGTGTGGACCGCACGCTGCGCCAGCTGCGCGGCGGCGGGCTGAAGGCGGCCGTGGTGGCGCGCGCGGACGAGCCGTTCGGCCCGGTGATGCGGCGCCGGGAGTGCCTGCTGCGCGAGCGGGGCATGCTCGGTGCGGGGCAGCACAGCGAGGAGCTGGTGGTGGTGCGCGGTGACCGGCCCCTCTGACGCCCGCCGGGTGCGGGTGATCCCGGACGGCCCGGTGCTCGTCGAGGGCCCGGTGGAGCTGACCGGCGCCGACGGCACCACGGTGACCGCGGACCGGTTCGTCGTGGCCGTCTGCACGTGCCGGCGCAGCAAGCGCTACCCGCTGTGCGACACGAGCCACCGGCGCCGGGTGCGCCGGGAGCGCGATCAGGACGGCCCCGAATGAGGCGGCAGCTCCCGCAGCAGCGATGAGCGCCCGGCCTGCCAGGCGGCGAGAACGTGGTCGCCAAAGCGGTCCTCGAGCAGCCCGGTGGCCTGGATGCCGAACACCACGTCCGCGGCGAGTTCCGGCTCACGGGCAAGCAGGTCCGCGATGACGTCGTGGCGCAGCACCTGCTCGTGCACGGCGTCGGCCTCGATGTGCTCAGTGAAGAAATGGGTCGTGGCCGGGCCGCCGCCGAGGCGGCGGATCGCCGCGTCGATGCGGGCGGCGCTCGGCGCGGTGGTGATCTCCGCCGCGGCGAAGTGGCCGACCATCGCGCCGCGCAGCGCGCGGTGCAGGCCGAACATCGACATCATGTTGACCAGCGCGATGACCGGGGACGGTACGTCGTCGAAGTAGTACAGGTAGCCGTCGTGCAGGCCGGACGCGCGTAGCAGGCCGGCGTAGAGCGCCGCGTGTATCCGCTCGCCGTGGCCGCCGCCGAACTCGTCGAACTCCACGGCAACCAGCGCTGCCTTGGCCGTGCCGCGCAGCCGTGGGATGAGCCAGGCATGCGGGTCCGCTTCCTTGTGGTGGTAGACCGACCGGTGCGTGACGTACTCGCGCAGCTGCCACCACTCTCCTTTGTCCCGCAGGAAGTGCGACACGCCTGTGCCGGGCACCGCCTCGACCAGCAGGTCGTCGAGCGCGCCGGACACGTCGTCGCCACCGGCGGCGGCGTCGCGCAGGCCGGCGAGGAACACCCGCTCGAGCCCACCGCGGAACGCCAGCAACTCCGGCGACCACTCCCAGCCGGGCGACACGCCGCGGAAGCCGTGGTAGTGCAGCTCGTAGCAGGTGTGCAACGCCACGGCGAGGTCCGCGCCGAACGCATCGGCCGCGGACACGGCCGGCGGCGGCCGGTCACCGTGGCGCAACGTGCCGACCACGGCCTCGGACAGCGGGCCGCGCGGCCGCGGCAGTTCGGTGGCGTCAGGCATCGGCGTCTCTCCTTCGCAGCGCGGCGTCCGCGAGCATCTTCACGATCTGGGCCGGCTCTCCCGCGGCGCGCTGGCGCTCGGCGCCGGTGACGTGCCGGTCCAGCAGCCGCTCCACGACGGCGAGGTCACCGGTCTCGACGAGGGCGGGCCGGACGGTGTCCAGCAGGTCGGCGACCAGGTCGGTCGCCGGCACCCGGCGGGCCAGCAACGGGTGCACCGCCGGGCCGGCGAGCCCGTACCGGGCCGCGGACCAGACGGCGGCCGCGACCACTTGGTCGTCGAGGTCGGCCGCCGGCCGCCCGCGGGCCAGGTCGGCGAGCGCGGTGCGCACCAGCGCGCGGGACAGCGCCGCCTGCAGCAGCGCGCCGTCTACGTCGATCGCCACGTCGGCCACCCGGAACTCCACGGTCGGCAGCCGGGCCGAGGGACGAACCAGCCAGAACGACTGCGCCGCGTCCACCAGCACGCCCGCGGACACCAGGCGGGCGACCCGCGCGGCGTGGTCGCGGGCCGACGCCAGCCGGGGCGGCACGCCGGCGCCCGGGAACCGCGACTGCGCCACCATCCGCCAGCTCGCATACCCGGTGTCGATGCCGTCGTGCACGGGCGAGTTCGCCGAGAGCGCGAGCAGTGTCGGCAGCCAGGGCCGGACATGGTTGACGACGCCGACCGCGGTCTCGATGTCCGCCACCCCGACGTGCACGTGACACCCGCAGGCCTGGTAGTCGACGACGACGGCCGCATACCGGTCGGTGATCAGTGCGAACCGCTCGCCCGTGCTGGCCGCCTGCTCCCCGCCGAGCACGGGCATCCCGCTCGGCACGACGAGCAGGTCTCCGGCCGCGCCGACGAGCTGGCGGCGGGCATGTAGCAGCTGGCCGCCCAGCTCGTCGAGCGACACGCAGCGGCCGGTCGCCGCCTCCACCTGGGTGGCGGCGAGCTCGGTGTGCAGCGCCGCGTCGACGGCCGCGCCGGGCCGGCGGGCGGCGGCGTCCAGCACCCGCTCGGCCGCCGGCACCGTCCGCCCGGTATCGGCGTCGGCGAGCAGGAACTCCTCCTCGACACCGACCGTCCAGCCGGCGCCGGTCTCGCCGGTTCGATGCGTGCTCACGGGCGGCCGAATACCCCCGAACCGTCGTGGCAATCGGCGGTGCGCACCGGTCACGGGATTGGTCGGCGAACCGGGCAACGGCGGCGTGCCCGGGCCACGGCCCGAGGTCGGCTGTGGCGGGGTGGGCGTTCGGGATCGTTCGGTTTCTTGGAAGGGTTGCCGCCGCGTGGTTAGCGTCCGTGTCGATCTCCTGACGAAAGGACGAGAATCGTGAAGTGGCAACAGGGTCTACGCCGTGCCGGGGTGGTTGTCTGCGCCGTGGTCGGCCTGGTGACGCCGGCGAGCGTGGCGCACGCGGCCCCCGAGGCGGGGTCGGCGCCCGTGAGGGTGGTGAGCGCGACGCTCGGACACATCTGTGATGGGACGTTTGGCAACATCGCCAAGTTCGTCATCATCTCGGACGGCGGAATCCCCGCGGGGAGCACGTGGACGGTCAACACGTCCAATGTGGACTGGGCGGACTTCGTGGCGACCCCGGACTCCCCACTCATTCAGACCACCCGGCTCAGCAAGTACGCCGTGTCGCTCAAGGCACTGGTCGCGCTGCCGGCCGGAACGGTCGTGAAGGTGACCCCGAGCTACTTCTACGTCGACCAGACCGGCACGACCGTCACGATCTCCGGCTACGGCGGCTCGGACTCCATGTACTTCACCCTGAACGGCGGGCCCTGCTGAGCCGGTCCGTCAGCGGGCGAGCAGATTCCTGACCCGTTCGGCGTCGCCGACGCCGAGTCGGGTGTAGCCGGCGAGCGCGGTGCGCCAGTGGTCGTGCGCGGCGGCCCGCTCGCCGGCCTCCGCCCGCAGGTGCGCCAAGCCCTCGTTGGCCCGGGCGACGCCGTAGCTGTCGTCGCGTTCGGTGGCCAGGGCCAGCGCGGTCCGGTACCGCCGCTCGGCCTGGTCCGGTGAGCCGGTGCGGCGCAGCACGTCGCCGATCTCGTTGTGCACGGACATGGCCAGCACCGGGTCCTCGATCTCACTCGCGAGGTCGAGGGCGCGGTCGAGCTGTTCGACCGCCTCGTCGAACCAGCCGGCCGCCGCCAGGACCTTGCCGAGGTCGGTGCTCGCGTACGCCTGGCCGGGCACGTCACCGACATCGTCGAAGATCCCGAGCGCGCGCCGCACCTGCTCGGCACCCTCGTCTGCCCGGCCCAGCCGTGCGCACACGACGCCGAGGTTGCTCAGCACACACGCCTCGCTGTCCCGGTCTCCCAGCTCACGCACGATCACCAGGGCCCGCCGGTGGCTGCTCTCCGCCTGCTCATAGCTGCCCTGTCGCTCGCACAGCATGCCGACGTTGCCGAGGACCCTGCTCTCGTTGACGCGGTCGCCGACGTCGCGGAAGATCGACATGGCGTGCTCGTAGTGGCGCAGCGCGTCGTCGAGCAGGCCGAGTGAGTCGTAGACGACGCCCAGGTTGCCGTGCGTGGCCGCCTCGCCGGTCCGGTCGCCGACCTCGCGGAGGATCTCCAGCGCCTCCAGGTGGTGGTCGCGTGCCTGCTCGTGCCGGCCGAGCCGCTCCGACACCGCGCCGAGGCTGTTGAGCACGCGGCCCGCGGTGTGCCGGTCACCGATCTCGCCGGCGATCACCAGCGCCTCGCGGTAGCGGCCGAGTGACTCGTGGAACCGGCCCATCCGGTGGTCCACCGCCGCCAGCTTGACCAGGGCCTGGCACTGCTCGGCCTGGTCGGTGACGTCCAGCGCCCGGGTGTGCAGGATCTGCGCGTCGCGCCAGTGCGACACCCGGTCGAGGTAGCCGCCGAGGATCGCCGACAGCGCGGCGGTGTGACCGGTGAGGTCGAGGTCTGCGGCGTGCACCGCGGCTGCGATCACGTTCAGTCGCTCGGCCTCCAGCCAGGCGGCCGCCGACTCGACCGTGGCCAGCTCGACGCCGGGCGTGGCCGGCGCGACGAGGTGGGCGTCGCGTTGCCTGTCGAACGGGGACACCAGGCTCATCGCGACCGCAGCGGTGTGCCGGTAGTGGTCGAGCAGCCGGCCGATCGCCAGCCGGTGCAGGGACTGGGGGTCCTCGTCGTGCGCCATCCGCTTCGCGTAGCTGTGGATGAGGTTGTGGAACTCGTAGCGCCCGGTTTCCTTCTGCTGCAACAGGTGGTCGGCCAGTAGGTGCCCGAGCAGGTCCGCGGCGGTCGCCAGATCGGTCCCGCCCAACGCGGCCGCGGCGTGCACCGTGATGTCCCGGCCGGGATGTACGGCGAGCAACCGGAACAGCTGTTGCTGCGCGGCCGGCAGCGCGTGGTAGGAGGCCGCTACGGCGCGCCGCGCCGACTCGTCGCGCGGGATCGACTCCAGCCTGGCCACGTGGTCGGCCAGCATCCACTCCGGCTTGCGCTCGATGTGCGAGCCCGCGAGCGACAGGTCGAGCGGCAAGTGACCGCACAGCTCGGCGAGCCGCGCGGCGGCCTGCGGCTCGGCGGCGATCCGGTCGGTCCCGGCGAACCGGGCGAGCAGCTCGATCGACTCCGCCGGGTCGAACACGTCCAGCGGCACGTGGACAGTTGCGCGGGGCAGCCTGCGCCTGCTCGTGACGAGCACGAGGCATCCGGGGCCGGTGGGCAGCAGCGGGTCCACCTGCTCGTCGGACATGGCATTGTCGAGCACGATCAGGACGTTCCGGCCGGCGAGCGCCGCCCGGAAGCGTGCCGCTCGAGCGGTGAGATCGAGGGGCTCGACCTCACCGCCGGGCACGCCGAGCAGGCGAAGGAAGCCACCGAGCACCGCAGCCGGGTCGGCAGGCGGCTGGTGCGGGTCGAACCCGCGCAGGTTCACGAACAGCTGGGCGTCGCGGTAGTGCCCCGCACGAAGCAACTCGTGCGCTGCGTGGACGGACAGCTGGGACTTGCCGACCCCGGCCATGCCCTCGATCGCCACGACGGTGGTCGCCCGGCCCGACGAGGCGGACAACACGGTGAGGTGGTCGAGCTCTGCACGCCGGCCGGTGAACTCGAGCGGGTCGGCCGGGAGCGCGTTCATGACGTTGACGACGGCCGCCGCGGTGGCCGCGCCGGTGACCACGCGGCACGCCTGGCGCCACAGCAGGGCGCCGGCGTCGTCGACGCCGAGCGCGCGCACGATGTCGACGACGAGCTCGGCGTCGATCCTGCGCCGCCCGGTCTTGAAGCACGAGTACACGGTCACCCGGCCGGGCCTGCACTCGGCGGGCGGCATTCCACGCGCCTCGCGCGCGACCGCGATCCGCCGCGAGATCTCGGTGTAGGACAAGCTGCCCGCCCACGCCCGGAGGTCCTGGAGGCACGCTGTCAGCTCGTCGAACGAGCGCACGCGCTGCGGGTCGGGTGCGCTACCGGCCGCGTCCCCCCTTGCTACCACCCGGCCGCCATCCACCTCGAACGGACAAACGCTGTTTCGCACAGCATACCGAGGGTTGGTGTCGGGATTCGATGGTTGGCGACAGGTCGTCTCGCGCGGCGCCGACTGGTTCACCCGCCTGCCATCTTTCCGGTGTCAGTCGCCTCCGCGGACGTTCTGGATCGCGCCATTGACGTTCACATTGGTCGACGGACGTGTCGGCCGGCCTCGATAGGATCCCCGGTGATCCTCGACGCCAGCTCACTCACTCCCCTGTGTGGTCCTCGATCAAGGCGCCGTTGTCCTCGATCGAGGCGCCCTCAGCGGCGCGCTGAACGGCATAGCCGGACGGACCTCCTGGCGCGGTCCGTTCCGAGTTGTTCCGGATTGCTGACAACGCCATGCCATCCGGTGATGCTCGCCCCCGACCTGGTTCTCCGCGTTTTTGACATGTGAGGAGCGGCATGAGACGCAGTAACAAACGCCATCGGATGGTCAGCGCAGTGGTAGCGGGCGCGGTGGTCCTCGCGCCCATGGCGGTGGCACCGGCGCAGGCTTCGGCGAGTGGACTCACCTTCACCGGTTTGTGGTGCAACTCGCTCGGTACCCACGCCGGGCACACCAGGATGCTCTGCGAGGCTCCGGTGACCGGTGGCGTCGCCCCGTACACGTACCAGTGGTCCGGCATCGTCAACGCGGGTTTCCCCGGCAGCGGTCCCCTGCCCGGACGGGGTGAATGCAACATCTACTCCAACTACCGGGTCCGGGTCGCCGTGCATGACTCGGCCGGTGCGAGCAATTCTATGGACAGCGGATCCTTCTATTGCGACCCCATCGCCTGGTGACGGACGCGGCCGCGCGCGGGGGCGCGGCCGCCACGCCGGCAACGACGAAGCACAGATCTGCAACGCCACAACCGGGCACGCCCAAGGGGCGAGAATGGTCGCCCTACCTCATGGCGAGATCGCTAAACTCAGCGCTGAACTCGAGCCTCGCCACCTCGAGCTGGAAGTCGGTAAGCGGAACGTCCTCCGAGCTGTTGGTCACAATGCGGCAACCAGCTTCGAGATCAACGGGTCCCAGGCCACGCGAAGGTCTCGAGGGAGCACTAGCTCATCCCACAAATCGACCAGCAACACGCCGTCGATGTAGGTGAGCACGTCGGATGGCCCGCCCTCGCGCAGCACCGTCTCGTACACGCGGGCGCGCTCCGACCGGTCCCTGAGCCGATACCGCCGACCGGGCTGCGACCAGTTCAACGACAGCGCCAACTCAACAGTCGCCAAGGCCACATGCGGCGGCAGCGACGGAAGTTGGTCCGGCACCTGGTAGACGCGACCCCGAGCACCCGTGACCGAGCGGAACGTGATCCGCGGGCGCAGGTCGAGGTCGAAGCCAGACCCACCCAGCAAGCGTTCGGCCGTGTCCAACGTCGGCTTCTTCCGGCCGTTCTCGTAGGCCGACACTGCCGTGCGGTGACGTGTGGGCTTGCTGGGCGAGCTGCTCCTGGCTCAGGCCAGCCAGGTGCCGCGCGTCCTCCAGCAACTTCGCTACAGACTTCGCTACAGACACTGCCAGCACCTCCTCGTCGCCTCGGAGCCCGCGGCCTTCGGCGGTGCCGACCCGACGATCGGCGACGTCGGCGGTAGCCTGCAACGGCATCTGGGCATCGATCTGTCACGTGGAGGAACGATTCGAGAGTTCTCGAGCGCTCTGTTTCCGCTGTGGCGTGCCGCGCATGAGCGGTTGTCGTCGGGGCGGCCGGTGAGTCGGGTTCGGGTTGGGCCGCTGACGGCGGAGCAGCGAGTCGCGGTGGCCGATCTGCTCGGGATGGACCGGTTGCCGGCCGAGCACATGTTGGTGTCGGTGGCGAGGCTCGACAACGTGCTCGCGGAGACCGGTGACGGGCTGCGGGACGTGGTCACCCGGCTTGTCGGGCCTATCGATGACCGGGCCGGGCGGCGGGCTGCGGCCGTCGTGGAGCGGGACGGACTGTGGGCGTGGCTGACGCACCATGCCGTCGTCGCGGAACAGCCCGTGCTGCTCGACTGGGTCGAGGTCGTTCGCAGGGCCGGACTGGTCGGCGGCTCGGTCGCCCGGACCAGGTCGTTGCTCGAGCAGGTGCTTCGCGTGCTCGCCGCGCTGCCGGCCGCTGGTGTGCCGCTTCCTGTGCTCGCGGAGCGGACGCTGCAGGACACGCACGCGCTGGACGACGGGACTCGCTGCGCCACCCTGGTACATCGTGCATTGGCCGCCATCTATGCGGTACCGCCGCCCTCCGACGTGACAGAGCGGCGCCGGCTGTGGGAACGCGCGGGCGTCGCCGACGACGAGCTGTCCTCGGTCGTGCTCGTCGCGGGGATCCGGCCGCCAGGGCAGGACCTGGTGAGCGAGATACTCCGGCTGTGCGCCGACGCGGGACAGGTGGCGGCGTTGACACTCGGACAAGTGCGGTCCACGACCTGGCCCGCCGGGCTGCCGGAAGCCGTGTGGGTGTTCGAGAATCCGAGCATCGTGGCACTGGCGCTCGCGCGGTTCGGCACGCGGTGCCCGCCGATCGTGTGCACGTCCGGCTGGCCCAACAGCGCGGGAGTCCTGCTACTGCAAGGGCTTTCCGACGCCGGCTGCCTGCTGCGCTACCACGGCGACTTCGATGGCGAGGGGATTCGTATCGCGGCGAACCTGGTGGCGCGCACCGGGGCGACGCCGTGGCGCATGGGGGCGGACGACTACCTCGCCGCGCTCGGTCCCCAGCCGATCGGACCTACGGTCGGACGGGTGACGGACGCGCCGTGGGACGCGGCGCTCGCCGACTGTATGCGGGAGCATGACATCACTGTGAGCGAGGAGCGCGTGGCGGATCTCCTCCTGACGGAGATGAGCCAACGTCCCTCAACCGGGTGAACTCCGTTACGGAGTGGCTCGCGCGACGATGAGATGGAGCGAACAAGGGGAGGACTTGGTGGAACCCATCCGCGTCCCGCCGGAGATGTTCCGGTTCACCAGCGGGGACCGTGCGGGGCTCTATGTCGCTGTCCTCCAGGCGTTCGGCGAGGCGAACGAGCGGCTCGAAACCGCGCTGGGGCTGGACGACATGCGCGCCCGCCTGCGGTCCGTCGGCTGGCTCGACGCGATCGACGACGACGATCTCGCCGCCGCGCTGGTGCAGCTCCGCGACTGGAACCTCGTCGACGTCACTCAGAACCACGCGGAGAACTACCGCACCGCGAGCGAGTACGAGCGGCGCAACCTCCAGTACTCCCTGACCAGGCAAGGGGAAGCGGCGTTCGCCGGCGTCCTCCACGCGCTGTCCGTCCTGACGTCCACCGGAGCGCTCCAGACGGCCGTGCTCGACGCGATCGCCGACCGCCTCGGTGATCTCGGCGTCCTGCTCGACGACGACGCCGGGTCCGACCGCCGGATCTTCAGCACGTTGATGGAGCTGGAGGGACATCTCGACGCCTTGCGCGCCAACACCAAGCAGTTCAACGGCGAGCTCCAGCGGCTGCTGCGGGCCGACGGCGCGGAGCTGTCGACCTTCCACGAGGTCAAGGCGGCCACCATCGCCTACCTGCAGGAGTTCCTCACGAACCTGGACCAGCGCACACACGCGATCGAGACCCGGATTCGCCGGGTGGAGGCCCACGGCGTCAGCCTGCTGCACCACCGCGCGCTGCTGGGTGCCGAGCTGCCGCGGTTCGCCGGCGAGGATCCCGGGCCGGAGTGGCTCGCGCACCGCCACGCCCGCTGGGAAGGCCTGTGCGCCTGGTTTCTGCCCGGGGACGGCACGCGCCCCAGGGTGGAACAGCTGCACCTGGTGGCCCGGCGCGCGATCATCATCCTGCTGCAGGTGCTCGACCGCATCACCGAGTCACGACGACGAGCCAGCAGCGCGGTGGCCGACTTCCGCGAGCTGGCCAGGTGGTTCACCGTCGTGCCCGCTCGGGACGACCTCAATCGGCTGTGGTCCACGGCGTTCGGCCTCAGCCCTTCCCGCCACGCGCACCTCGGGCACCCGGATCCGGAGCTGGTCAGCACATCGGCGAGCTGGTCGGCGGCGCCCGCGGTGGAGGTGTCGGCATTGCTGAGATCATCCGGCCGGACCGAGCGGTTCAGCCGGACCGGGCGCGTCCGCGACGTCGCCGCGGTCAAGGCGGCCCGCGCGGAGCAGGCGCTGGCCGAGCGCGCACAACTCGAGGCCGCGTGGAACCTTCTCGACACCGAGGGTCCGATCCGCCTGTCCGGTTTCGGCAGCCTCGAGCACAGTGCGTTCGAACGCCTCCTCGAACTGCTCGGCAGGGCCTTGGCGAGCAGTCCGACGCCGTCGGGCACCCGCCGCGCCGCCACCACGGACGGAAAGATCGAGATCGTCCTGCGCGAGCCGGTCGACGGCGCGGTCGCACACCTGACGACGCCATATGGCCGGTTCAGCGGGCCGGACTACGAGATCGAGATCCGCGCGTTCGGCAGCCGGCACGTCAGGAGGGCCGCTCGATGAGCAACCTCTCCAACCAACTGGTGATCGCCGAGCGGGACGAGGTCGCCAGGGGCATCCGGATCATGCTCGCGAGCCCGCTCGTCCACGAACGCGGCGCCCCGGAGTGGTTCGACCTGGTGCGGCGCCGCCGCGAGCCGATCAGGAAATGGTTCGACTACTACTGCGGATGGACTCTCTCCGTCGAGCCGCGGCTCGGCTACGCCCGGCTGGCCAAGGTCCGGCCGGCGACCGACGCGAGTCGTCCGCCCCGCCGGCACCGCTCCGGTCGCGCGCCGTTCGACCGGCGCCGCTACGTCCTGTTGTGCGTGGCCGCCGCCGAACTGCTGACCGTGCCGGTGACGACCATCGGGCTGCTCGCCGACAAGGTCACGCGTGCCACGGCGACCGACCCGGTGCTCGCGGACTTCGACACGTCCGCCCGCGGCGAGCGCATGGCCTTCGTGGACGCGCTTCGCATGCTGGAGCATCTCGGCACGATCGAGGTTCTCGACGGGGCCACCGAGTCCTTTGTAGACTCCGCAGAGGCCAAGGTCCTCTACCGGATCGACGCCACCCTGCTCATGCGCCTGCTGTCGGCGCCGACCGGGGTGTCCCAGCTGGCCGTTCCCGTCAGCGATGTTCCGGCGCGGTTCCAGGAACTCTTGTCGGCGGTGTCGCGGGAGCGGCGCTACGGCGCGGCGGCGGAGCACGGCCAAGGTGCCCCGCCGGTCACGGAGGTGCAGCGCAACCTGTGGCTGCGGCACTCGATCTTCCGCAGGCTCGTCGACGACCCGGTCGTCTACCTCGACGACCTGACCGGGGACGAGCGCGCGTACCTCCACTCCCCCACGGGTCGCCGGCTGCTGAGGCGCGCGGCCGACGAAGGTGGTTTCCTCCTCGAGGAACGTGCCGAGGGCGTGCTGTTCGTCGACCCGGACGGGATCGCCACCGACAGCCGATTCCCCGATGACGCCAACAACGCCAAGGTAGCCGCGCTGCTCCTGCTGGACGGCATCGACTCGGTGGCCACGACCGAGCAGCTTCGGCTGGTCGCGGCCGCCCTGCTGGCCAGGTTTCCTTCGTGGGCCAAGGGATACCGTGGTGACGACGGCACGCACGCGCTCGTGGCCGACGCACTGGACGTGCTACGCGGTTTCGGCCTCGTCCGGGTCGCCGACGGGTTGGTCCACCCGCTGCCCGCGGCGGCGCGGTACGCCGTGGGCAGCATGCGGAGCAGCGACCCGGGGGAGGAATCGCCGTGACCGTGACCGAACTGCCCCGGCACACGACCGAGGCACCAGAGGCACGGACCGTCCGGTGGGCACCGTCGCGTGCCGGCATCCTCAACATCTGGCGCTACTACGACGAGGTGTTCGAGTTCCACCAGGGCAGGCTGCTGCTGCGCGGCCCGAACGGAACCGGCAAGTCCAAGGCGCTGGAGCTGCTGCTGCCGTTCCTGTTCGACGCGAACCTGCGGGCGAACCGGCTGTCGACGTTCGGCACCGGCGAGCGCACGATGCACTGGAACCTCATGGGCGAAGGCGCGTCCGGCACGACGCGGGTCGGCTACGTGTGGCTGGAGTTCCGCCTTCCCGGCGACCCCGACGCGTGGTTCTGCTGCGGTGCGCGTCTGCAGGCGAGCAACCACACGACGACCGTGCATGCCGACTACTTCACGACGACCCTGCGCATCGGCACTTCGGACGGCCTGTCGCTCGTCACCGACGCGGGAACACCGCTCACCAGGAGCACACTCGAGCAGGCGCTCGGCGAGCACGGCGCACTGCATCCGAACGCGACCGAGTACCGGTCCGCCGTCCGCACGACGCTGTTCCCCGGGCTGAGCGAGCAACGCTACGACGCCCTGATCACCGCGCTGCTCCAGCTGCGCACCCCGAAGCTGTCCCAACGGCTCGACCCCTCGTTGCTGTCCACGTTGCTCTCCCGCGCGCTGCCGCCGTTGGGACAGGAGGAAATCGCCGATCTGGCCGAGGGCTTCGAGCGGCTCGACCGGCAGCGGGAACGGCTGGCGACGCTGGACGCGGAGGTCGCCGCCGCCCGCGGCCTCGCGGCCCGGCAACGCACGTACGCGCAGCGGGTCCTGCGTGCGGCGTCTGCCGCGTTGATCTCCGCGACCACCGACCTGGACAACCTCACCAAGTCCGCGCGCCGCTCCGCGGACGAACACGAACGCGTCGCGGGGGAGAAAGGCGCCACCGAGACGCTCGCCGGGAGCCTCGCCAACGACGAGGAGGACACCAAGGCGCGGATCGACGGGCTTGTCGACAGCGAGGCCTACCAGCAGGGCAGGGAACTGGACCAGCTCAGGCAACGTACGAGCGAGGCGGCCGCGCGAGCGGAGGCTGTCCGCACGGACGCGACCGGCAAACGACAGCAGGCCGCCGCCGACGCCGAGAGCGCGCGGACGGCTGACCGACATGTCGCCAAACGGGAGCACACGGTGCTGACCCGCGTCGACGAGACCCGCCAGGCTGCCGTCCGGGCCGGGCTCGCCAGCGTGCACGGCGAGGTGACCGCGAGCCTGGACACCGATAGCGACACCGACAGCGACAGGGCGCGCCCGTTGCTCCGGGCGGCGGTGCGCAGCCGCTTGCTGCAGGTCGCGACGGTGTACCAGGCGCTCGACGCGCACGAGAGGGCGGTGGACCGGCGCCGGCAGGCCGAGACGGACCTCGACGAGGCGCGTGCCGATCTCTCCGGCGCCGAGGAGGACCGGTCCGAGGCGGCCGAGGCGCACGAGCGGGAGCTGGACAGGCTCGCCGGCGCACTCCGCGGGTGGGCGTCCGCGTGCCAGCAGCTGCGGTTCGCCGACCTCGGCGTGTTCGCGGACCTGGTCGAGGACGAGACGGCGCTGGTGGAGCACGTCGAGCACGCCGCAGCGCTGGTGGGTACGGAGCTGGTGCGCGAGGAGACGATCGTCGCGGGGGAACGCGCGACGGCGCGGGCCGAGCGGGACCGTCTCGCGACGGAGCTGGACAGGCTGGCGGGTGAGCGCGACCTGCCGCCGGACGCGCCGCCGGCTCGCACGACCGACCGCACGGCAATGGCTGGCGCTCCCCTGTGGCGGCTGATCCGTTTCGCCGAGGACGTGCCGGACACCACCCAGGCGTCGGTCGAGGCGGCCCTGCAGTCGGCCGGTCTGCTGGACGCGTGGGTCGGCGCGACCGGCGCGGTGGCCGGTCACGACGTCTTCGCCGAGCCGGACGCCGTCCCACCCGCGCCCGGGTCGTCGCTGTCGGATGTCGTGGTGCCCGAGTCGGACCCGCCCGTGCCGGCGGACGTCGTGACGCGGCTCCTCGCGGCGATCGCCTACGGTGTGCGGCCGCCGGATGGACATCCGGTGGCCATCGGCGCTGACGGTGGCTGGCTTCTGGGGAACCTGCGCGGCAGCTGGCAGAAGGCGCACGCCGAGTACATCGGCGCTGTCGCCCGGCAGCGGGCCAGGGACCGGCGCATGGGTGAGCTGCGTGAGTCGATCGCCGACGCCGATGCCGTCCTGAGTGGACTGGATGCCCGCGACGCCGTGCTCGGCGCACGGCGTGCGGTGCTCGCTGGCGAGCGCAGATCCCGGCCGTCATACGGCACGGCTCGGGCCGCACAGGACCGGTTGACCCGCATGGAGTCCACAGTGGACTCGGCGAACAGGACCGTGCGGAAGCGGCTGGACATGTTGTCACGACGGGAGAACGAGGTCACCGCCGCGCTGCACGCGCTCACCGTCGAGGCGACCGAGCAAGGGCTGCCCACGGACCGAACGGCTCTGCAGGGCTTGGCGCAGGCCGTCGAGAGCTTCCGTGACCAGGCGGAGCTGTGGCTCGACGGCCACGGCGAGCTGGTCGCCGCGCGCCGGGCGGCCGAGGACGCCGCGCAGCGGGCCAACCGATCGGACGTGGCCGCCGCGCAACGGGAGGGCGAGGCCGGGGAGGCCGAGAGCACACGTCGCCGGCTCGCGGCGAGGCTCGACGCCGTGGAGAAGACCGTCGGGGTGGACTACCGGGAGGTGCTGGCCGAGCTTTCCGCGCTGCGCGGTCGGTTGTCCGGTCTCGGCAAGGAACTCGGTGCGGCGCGGTCGATGGTGACATCGCTCGCCGAGCAGCTGGGCGTGCTGGCGGAGCGGAGCACGGCCGACGCGAAGGCCAGGGACGACGCGACCAAGATCCGCGACGCCGCGGCCCGCCGCTTCCGGCACCTCGCGGCCACGAGCTTTCCCGTGGACAGCGCGTTCGCCGAGCTCGACCGGTTCACCGCGGCCCTCTCCGCGTCCGAGGGAGTTCGGGCCACCCTGGACACCGCGCGGCTGGTGGCCGCGGCCTGGCCGGCCGTGCCGCACGAACCGAACAACCTCGGTGACGCGCTGCACCGGCTCGCGGAGTCGGTCCACGAGTGCCGCGCGGCGCTCAGCGCACGGGCCGACCTCGATCTCGAGACCGACGAGGACGTCCAGGTCTTCACCGCCATGGTGGACGGTGTCCGGGTCGGGGCCGCCGAGCTGCTGTCGATCCTGACGGAGGACGCCGACCGGAGCAGGCTCGACATCACCGAACGCGAGCGGCAGCTGTTCGACCAGACGCTCACCGGGGACACGCGCCGCCATCTCGCGGCACGCATTCGCCAGGCGGGCGAGCTCGTGGACGCGATGAACGCCCGCCTGGAGCGGGTCCGGACCGCGTCGAACGTGGCGGTCCGCCTCGTCTGGCAGGTGGCGCCAGACCTCCCCGCGGGCACCAAGGCGGCCCGGGACCTGCTGCTGAAGGACCCGGTCCGGCTGACCGAGGCGGACCGGGAGTCCCTGCACCGGTTCTTCCGGGACCGAATCGAGCAGGCGAAAGCCGACGACACCGCCGCCAGCTGGGAGCAACAGCTGGCCCAGGTGTTCGACTACACGGCCTGGCACCAGTTCGTGGTCAAGCTGGACCGCGCGAACGGCACCGGCTGGCAGTTGCTCACGAAGAAACTGCATGGCGCGCTTTCCGGCGGTGAGAAGGCGATCGCCCTGCACCTGCCGCTGTTCGCCGCCGTCGCGGCGCACTACCAGACGGTGCCGACGGCGCCCAGGGTCATCCTGCTCGACGAGGTGTTCGTCGGTGTCGACACCAACAACCGGGGCCAGGTCTTCGCGTTGCTGTCCGCGCTGGATCTCGACCTGTTGCTGACATCGGACCACGAGTGGTGCACCTATCCCGAGCTCAGCGGCGTCGCGATCCACCAGTTGATCACTGGCAGCGATGGGGACGACGCGGTCACCACGGCCCGGTTCGTGTGGGACGGCAGGGACCTCGTTCCTGACTCGTGACACGGAGCCGTTCGCGCGCCGCGCGCCACTCACGCCGGTGACTTCTGGCAGTCTGGTCAGGTAAGGCAAGGCAACCCTGCCCGACACTGAGGAGCACCATGGCGGAACGTCCAGGACGTGAGCGGCCCGCGCCACGGCTCGCCCGCGTCCAGCGGGTGGAGCGGATCACCCCGCACATGGTGCGGGTCGTGCTCGGCGGACCCGGGCTCGCCGACTTCGCCGCGGGCCGGTTCACCGACCACTACGTCAAGCTGCTCTTCCCCGACCCCGGGGCGGCGCCCGGCGCGCGGCCGCGGACGCGCACGTACACCGTGCGCCGGTGGGACGCCGCGAGCACCGAGCTGACCATCGACGTCGTCGTGCACGGCGACGCGGGGGTCGCGGGGCCGTGGGCGGCGCGGGCGCGGCCGGGCGACGAGCTGTCGCTGCTCGGCCCGGGCGGCGCGTACGCCCCGGACCCGGACGCCGACTGGCACCTCCTGGCCGGCGACGAGAGCGCCCTGCCGGCCATCGCGGCCGCGCTGGAGGGGCTGCCGGCCGGCGCGCGGGCCCAGGTGTTTCTCGAGGTGGAGGGGCCGGACGAGGAGCAGAAGCTCGACAGCCCGGCCGAGGTCGAGCTGTGCTGGCTGCACCGCGGCACGGCACCCGCCGGCGAGGCGCTCGTGCGCGCTGTCACGGAGCTGGAGCTCCCGGCCGGGGCCGGGCACGTGTTCGTCCACGGCGAGGCCGCCTTCGTCAAGCAGCTGCGCCGGCTGCTGCTGATCGAACGCGGCCTGCCTCGCGACCGGGTGTCGATCTCCGGCTACTGGCGGCTCGGCCACGACGAGGACCGCTGGCAGGAGACCAAGCGCGAGTGGAACCGGCAGGTCGAGGCCGAGCAGGACCGCTGACTCAGACCGCGCTCGGCGCGGCCACCCGGTCGGCCTCGCGCAGCGCGGTGATCACGCTGCGCAGGTGCGCGCGGGTGGCGTCCTCGGCGGCGGCCGGGTCGCGCGCGCAGATCGCGTCGACGATCGCGAGGTGCTCGGGCAGCGACACGGCCGGGCGGCCCGGCCGCATGGCGAGCTTGAACTGGTGGCGCACGCTCTGCGCGCGCAGGCGCTCCAGGACCGTGCGGGCCGTGTGCTGGCCGCTGATCTCCCGCACCCGCCGGTGCAGCTCCTGGTCGAGCCCGGAGTAGCCGAGCACGTCGCCGCCGCCGACCGCCGCGCGCATCCGCTCGGCGATCGACCGCAGCTCGGCGATCTCGTCCTCGGTGACGTGCACGGCCGCCTTCGCGGCGCACAGCCCCTCGAGCACCATCCGGACCTCGCTGATCTCGACCGCCTCGGCCGGCGACACCGCGCGCACCCGCGCGCCCCGGTTCTGCACCCGCTCCACGAGGCCCTCGTTCGCGAGCGTCGCGAGCGCCCCGCGCACCGCCGAGCGGCCAGCGGCGAACTGCTCGGAAAGGTCGGCCTCGACGAGGCGCTGGTTGGGCACGAAGTCGCCGGCGACGATCGCGTCGCGGATGTCGTCCACCACCGGCCGCGGGCCGTCGCCCACCGTCATGCCGCACTCCCCCACGGACGCCGGTCAAGATTGTCACCAATATTGTTGCCCGCACGGTAGCGTCGGCAAGGGTGACGTCCTCGAACCCCGTGACGGTGGCGGTGCTGGGCCTCGGTGAGGCCGGCGGCGAGATCGCCCGCGACCTGGTCGCGGCGGGTGCCGTCGTACGTGCCTACGACCCGGCGGTGTCCGCGCCCGACGGCACGACCGCGGCGGCCGGCGAGGCCGATGCGGCGGCCGGGGCGGATCTCGTGCTGAGCGTGAACAGCGCGAGCGACTCGCTCGACGCACTGCGGGCCGGTCTCCCCGGCGCACGCGGGCGGGTCTGGGCGGACCTGAACACGGCGGCGCCCGCCCTCAAGCGCAGGCTGGCCGACGTCGCCGCCGGGCACGACGTCGCGTTCGCCGACGTCGCGATCATGGCGCCGGTGCCCAGGCCGCGGCCTGGGCACGCCGATGCTGGCGAGCGGCCCCGC
The DNA here is from genome assembly GCA_035995025.1 of Actinophytocola sp. GTDB lineage: Bacteria > Actinomycetota > Actinomycetes > Mycobacteriales > Pseudonocardiaceae > Actinophytocola. The sequence goes on along the minus strand of DASYKY010000130.1, from coordinate 21,946 downwards.
GGCAGCCGAGGTGGCGCGGATCCTGGCCGGGCTGGGCGGGTCGGTCGACGTGCTCGCCGGGCCGCCCGGGCTCGCCGCCGAGCGCAAGCTCCTGCGCAGCGTGTTCTTCAAGGGCATGGCCGCCGCCGTGGTGGAGGCGCTCGAGGCAGGCCGGGCGGCGGGCTGCGAGGAATGGGTGCGCGACACGATCACCACGGAGCTGGCCGGCGCCGATGAGTCCACTGTGGACCGGCTGGTCACGGGCACGCACCGGCACGCCCGGCGCCGCGCGCACGAGATGGCCGCGGCCGGCGAGCTGCTCACCGAACTCGGCGTGTACCCGGCGGTCACCGACGCGAGCCGCGAGCTGCTCGCCCGCCTCGCGGACGGCTGAGCCTTCGGTTCGACACGGGTACGCGGGCACGTCGGTTGACGCCGCGGCGGTGCCCGGCATGCTGTGGGTCGTGGACGTCTGCGAGGTCGAGGTGCGTGCCGAGGTCGGCAGCGATCGGCTGCCGCAGCTGATGGAGTTGTTCGCCGAGGCCTGGTGGGCGCGCGATCGGTCCCCCGATGACGTGGCGCGGATGGTGGCGGCGTCCGATCTCGTCTTCGGCCTGGTGCACCGTGCTTCGCGGCGGCTGGTGGGGTTCGCGCGGGTGATCACGGACGACGTGTACCTCGCGCTCGTGCTCGATGTGGTTGTGGCAGCGGAGTTCCGCGGCACCGGGCTCGGGGCGACGTTGCTGGACGCCGTCGTCGGGCATCCCCGTGTCGCGGGGGTGCGCAGCGTCGAGCTGGTGTGTCAGCCCGAGCTGATGCCGTTCTACCGGCGGTGGGGGTTCACCGAGCACGTCGGCGGGTCGCGGCTGATGCGGCGCGCCGGGTAGGCGCTACTCCCCCACCTCGCCGGCCGCCAGCTCCGCGACGATGTCCAGGTGGCCCAGGTGGCGGGCGTACTCCTGCAGCATGTGGAACAGCACCCGCTCCAGCGTCGCCGGGGCGGACCAGCCCGGACCGGGGATGCCGACCGTCGACAGCGGGGTCGACGACACCACCTCGCGGGTCCGTTCGGCCTGGGACTCCAGGGCGGCTACCAGGTCCGGCAGCGGCTCCGGGGCGTACCAGCGGTCGTCCTTGCGGTCTGCCCACGGGTCGGGGACGGACCCGCCCAGGAAGCGCCACTCGATCCAGCGGCGTTCCATGTGGCGCAGGTGTTTCAGCAACTCGGCCGGGGTCCAGCCGGACGGCAGGCGGCTCTCGTGCACCTCGGCCGGCGGCAGGGTCCGCGCCTTGTCGATCACCCGGCTGCGGAAGAAGTCCAGGTAGCGCAGGAACACCTCGTCGCGCGAGGTCGTGGGATCGGACGGCTCGGGAAAGTCCATCCGGGAACAATATGGGCACGACGGCTTGGCTCGAGTCCAAGATCGTGGTGGTCACCGCTCGATGGTCAGCCGCGCCCGGCGGACAGGGCGCGGTCGAGGCCGGCCAGGGTCATCGGCTTCGCGAGGTACGCGTCGAAGCCCGCGTCCAGGGCCTGCCGGCGATCGGCGTCCTGGATGAAGCCGGACACCGCGACCAGCGTCAGGCCGTCCGTCTCCGGTTGCGCGCGAAGGTGGCGCGCCACCTGCAGGCCGCCGATGTCCGGCAGACCGATGTCGCACAGCACCACGTCGAACTCCGCCGTGGTCGCCGCCGCCAGGCCGGCCCGGCCGGTGGTGACGACCGTGGCCGAGTCGCCGCGCCGCTCCAGCAGCGTGCGGTACGTGATGCCGAGATCGGCGTTGTCCTCGATCACCAGGAACCGCAACGGGTCCCGGGCCTTCCCAACCGTCCCTTGTGGACCGGACGAGGCCGGGTCGCCGGCCAGCGGCAGCCGGACGCGCAACTGCGCACCCGTCCCCGGACCCTCGCTGTGCGCGGACACCGAACCGCCGTGCAGGTCCGCGATCGTGCGCACGATCGCCAGGCCCAGCCCCAGCCCGCCGACCGCGGTGGTGCCCGACGGCGCGGCACGGGTGAACACCTCGAACAGCGAGTCCGCGAGCACCGGGGGGAACCCGATGCCGTCGTCGGTCACGGTCAGCAGGGCCTCCGGGCCGGCCGGCTCGATCGCGACCGTCACGGTGGCGCCCGGCTCGGAGTACTTGCCGGCGTTGCTCACCAGGTTGCTCAGCAGCTGCGCGAGCCGCACGCGGTCGCCGTCCACGAGAACGGGATCCGGCGGCACCTCCACGCGCAACACCCGCCGGCCCGCAACGAACTCCGCGGCGACGTCGCCGGCCGCCTCGTGCACGATCTCCCGCAGGTCCAGCCGCCGGCGCACCAGGTCGAGCCGGCCAGTCAGCGCGCGGGTGGCGTCGAGCAGATCGTCGGTCATCCGGATCAGCGCCTCCGTCTGCCGCTCCAGCACCGCGAGCGACGGGTGGGCGGCCGGGACGTCGAGGGCCATCAGCTCGACGGCCGCGCGGATCGCCGCGAGCGGGTTGCGCAGCTCGTGGGACAGGGTCGCGATGAACCGGTCCTTCGACTGCTGCTGCTCGCGCAGCGCCGCGGACGTCGCCGCCAGGTCGTGGTTCGTCTCGCGCAGCTGGCGGTTCATGTCCTGGACCTCGCGGGCCCGCGCGAACAGGTCGGCCTCCAGCTCGGACAGCCTGGCCAGCGCGCCGCCGGGTGCCCGGCCCGCCGCGTGCACGAACTCCGTCACGTCGTGCACCCGGTGGATGACGTGCGTGATCGTGCCGTCCGCGGCGAGGATCGGCGTGTTGATCGGGCTCCAGTACCGCTCCTCGAAGTGACCGTCCCCGCCGACCGGGATGTCGTAGCGCTGCAACGCCATCGTGTCCGGCTTCCCCGTGGCGAGCGCGGTCTCCAGCGAACGGCGCAGGTTCCGCACGCCGTCGGCGCTCCCGTCGTCCGGGTTGTCCGGGAACGCGGCGAAGATCGGCCGGCCGACGAGCGTCTCGCGGCGGGTCATGGTCGCGTCCAGGTACGCCTCGTTGACCGCCACGATCGTCAGGTCCGGGTCGAGCACCAGGTACGGCGTGGGGGCGGCGTCGAACAGCCGGTGATAGTCGGGGTCGGACATCGATGACCTCTCAGGGGTCGAGGCGGTATCCGAACCCGCGCACCGTGGTGATCCTGGGGACCCGCACGCCGGCGTTCGTGAGCTTGCGGCGGATCCGGTACACATGCTCGTCCACGGTGGCCGGTGCCTGCCACTGGACCGACGACTCCCACACGTTCGCCAGCAGCTGCTCGCGCGAGTAGACCCGGCCCGGCGTGGTCGCGAGGAACTCCAGCAACGTGTACTCGCGGGGCGTCAGCTCGATCGGCTCGCCCGCCGCGCGGATCACGTGCGCGCCGGTGTCGATCACCAGGCCGCCGAGGTGGATCACCGTCGGCGACGGCACCTCGGTGCCGGACCTGCGCAGCACCGCGCGGATGCGGGCCACGAGCTCCCGCAGGAAGAACGGCTTGACGAGGTAGTCGTCCGCACCGAGCTCGAGGCCGACCACCCGGTCCGCCTCCTCGCCGCGCCCGGTCACGACGATCACCGGCAGTGCGGCGGAGTCGCCCTGGCGCAGCGAGCGCAGCAGGTCCAGGCCGTCGCCGTCGGGCAGCCCGAGGTCGAGCACGACGAGGTCGACGCGCTGCCCGCTCAGCGTGGTGTGCGCGGTCCGGGCGTCGGCGGCGACCTCGACGACGAAGCCGCTGCGCGTCAGGTAGGCGTCGCACATCGCCACCAGGTCCCGGTCGTCCTCGATCAGCATGATCTTCGGACGCCGGCCGGTGGCAGCACCGACCGAGCCGTCTGCTGGTTCCACGTTGGTCCGATGTTGAGGTTCCGCCGCACGAACAGACCAGCTTGGCAGGTTATCAAGGACATAGCGGACCTGAGCCGTCCGTGACCCGATCGCCACCCGGCCCCCGAGGAGAGACCGACGCATGTCCACATCCGACGCCGAGCACCCCGCCCACGCGCCGTACGGCGTCGTCGACCAGGCGGTGAACCGCGCCACGCGATCATGTCCGGCCGGATGACCCTGCGCTGATCACGTGTCGGCGAGCGGGGCGCGCCAGGTCAGGCGCGTGCCGCCGGCCGGGCGGGAGGCGATCACGCAGCTGCCGCCGGACATGGTGGCCCGCCGTTCCAGGTTGTGCAGCCCGCTGCGGGCCACGTCCGCCGGCAGGCCGACGCCGTCGTCGGCGACGTCGATGACCAGGTCCGCGCCCGCCTCCACGGTGACCGTGATCGAGGTGGCCTTCGCGTGCCGGACGGCGTTGCTGATGCCCTCGCGCAGCGCGGCCAGCGCGTGCTCGGCCAGCGTCTCGGCGACCAGCGTGTCGACCGCCCCGGAGATGCGCACGGACGGCGAGATGCCGGTGCCCGCGCTGCTCTCCGCGACCACGTCGAGCATCCGCCTGCGCAGGCTGCCGAGGTCGGCCTCGTGCACGGTGTGCAGGTCGAAGATCGACGTGCGGATCTCGCGCACGGTCTCGTCGAGCTGGCTGACGACCCGGCTCACCCGGCCGCGCGCGCTCGGGTCGGCGATGCGCCGGACGATGCCCTGCAGGCTCATCCCGGCCGCGAACAGCCGCTGGATGACGTGGTCGTGCAGGTCGCCCGCGATGCGGTCGCGGTCGGCCAGCACGTCGAGCATCCGCTGCTGGCGCTGCTTGTCGGCCAGCTCGAGCGCGAGCGCGGCCTGGTCGGCGAACGACGCGAGCAGCGAAAGCTGCTCCTTGCCGAACTGGTCGCCGCCCTTGTTCCGCAGCGCCAGCAGCAGGCCGCCGGGCGCGGCCGACGGCGGGCCGAGCGGCACCGCGTGCGCCGGGCCGAACTCGCCGAGCACCGCGGCCTCCTCGCCGGCGAGGTCGGTGAAGTCGGCGAACGCGGCCGGCGTGCGGTCGGTCAGCAGTGCGGCGAACGTCGGCTGGGCGGCCGGCACGACCTGGCCGATCAGCTGCGCGCCGCGCTGGCCCGCCGCGGCCCGGACCACCAGGGTCTCCGCCATGCCGTCGGCCAGCAGGATCAGCGCGCTGTCGGAACGGGACAGCTCCCGGGTGCGGTGCACGATCAGGTCGAGCGCCTCCGCGCTGGACGCGCCGCCCAGCAGCAGCGCGTTGACCTCGCCGGACGCCTGCTGCCAGCGCTCGCGCAGCCGGGCCTCCTCGAACAGGCGGGCGTTCTCGACGGCGACCCCGGCCGCGGCGGCCAGCGCCTCCAGGACCACGACGTCGTCGGCGGTGAACTCGGCCTCGCCCTTCTTCTCGGTGAGGTAGAGGTTGCCGAACACCTCGTCGCGCAGCCGGATCGGCGTACCGAGGAAGCTGCGCATCGGCGGGTGGTTGGGCGGGAAGCCGACCGACGACTGGTGCGAGGTCAGGTCGGGCAGGCGGATCGGGTACGGGTGCCGGATCAGGTGGCCGAGCAGGCCCTTGCCCTCTGGCAGGTGGCCCATGTCGTCGCGGGTCTGCTGGTCGATGCCGACGTAGACGAACTCCGACAGCCCCTCGTCGCTGACCACGCCCAGCGCGCCGTAGCGGGCGTCCACCAGGTCGACGGCGATCTGCACGATCCGCTGCAGCATGCTCTCCAGCTCCAGGCCGGTGCCGACGGCGACGACCGCCTTCAGCAGGCCCTGGAGGCGGTCGCGCGTGTTGGTGATCTCCGTGAGGCGGTCCTGCAGCTCGGCGAGCAGCTCGTCCAGGCGCAGGCCGGCAAGCGGAGCCCCCACGGATGATCTCCGTGGCTCTCCTGGCGGTGCGCCGTCCGACATGACCACTCCCGACCCTGGCTGGAACAGTCTCCTCGGTCCCCGGCCGATTGGGCACCCCTGCTATCGAAGGGCGTCACGGCCTCGTTACGGCTGGACAAGCGTCCGCTCAGGCGAGCTTGCCCAGCGCGTCCTCGATGGCCCGGTGGAAGGTCGGGTAGGCATAGATCATCTGGCGCAGCAGCTTCGTGGGCACCTCCGCGTGCACCGCCACCACCAGCGCGCCGAGCACCTCGCCGCCGTTCGGGCCCGCCGACGTCGCGCCGACCAGCACGCCCCGGTCCGCGTCCTCGACGAGCTTGACGAAACCGTCGTTGCCGACCTTGTGGATGAAGCCGCGCGTGGAGTCCTGGATGCGGGTGAGCCCGGTCCGCACGTTCCGGCCCTGCGCGCGGGCCTGCTCCTCGGACAGGCCGACCGAGCCGATCTCCGGGTCGGTGAACGTCACCCGCGGCACCGCCCGGTAGTCGGCCACCTCGGCGTCCTCGTCGCCGAGGATGTCCGCCGCCGCGATGCGCGCCTGGTACATCGACATGTGGGTGAACGCGCCGCGGCCGGTGATGTCGCCGATCGCCCACAGGCCGTCGGCCGCCCGCATCCGCTCGTCGGTGGTCACGCCGCGGGCCGACTCGTCCAGCCCCATCGCGCCGATGCCGAGCGCGGCCATGTCCGTGCGCCGGCCGGCGGCCACGAGCAGCCGGTCCGCGGTCAGCGTCTCGCCGTTCTCCAGCTTGACGGAGAACTGGGTGTCGAACTGCACGCGGGCGGTCGAGACCCCGGCCCGCACGGTGATGCCCTCGGCCGCGAACGCCCGCGCGAGCAGCACGCCCGCCTCCGGCTCGTCGACCGGGACCAGCCGCTCCGGGCGCTGCACGACGGTGACCGCCGCGCCGAAGCGGGAGAACACCTGGGCCAGCTCGCAGCCGACCGGCCCGCCGCCGAGCACGATCAGCGAGCCGGGCACCTCCCCGACGGCCACCGCGTCTCGGTTCGTCCAGTACGGCGTCTCGGCCAGCCCGTCGATCGGCGGCACGGCCGGGTCGGTGCCGGTGTTGAGCACGATCCCCCGCCGCGCCCGGAAAACCCGCTCGTCACCGTCCGGTGTGGACACCGTGACCTCGCGGTCCCCGGTGATCCGGCCGCGCCCGCGCACGAACGTCCCGCCCGTACCGGTGAACCGGTTGACCGCGACCGTGTCGTCCCAGTTGTCGGTGGCCTCGTCACGGATCCGGGTGGCGACCGGCGACCAGTCCTGCTCGACGTCCGCCGAGCCCGCGAGCGTCCCGACGCGCCTGGCCTCGCCGAGCGCGTCGGTGGCCCTGATCATGATCTTGGTCGGCACGCAGGCGTAGTACGGGCACTCGCCGCCGACCAGCCGCGCGTCCACGCCCACCACGGACAACCCCGCCCTGGCCAGCCGCGCGCCGACGTCCTCGCCGCCAGGCCCCATCCCGATGACGACGACATCCACCTCGGTACCCGGCATGTCAGTTCCGCCTCTCCGGAATTCAAAGTTGTGGTCGCGTTCGGGACGTCGGCTCGGCTTGGGCGCGTACTCGTGGTTGCGTCGCGTCACGTTTCCCTGAGGTGCGGTTGGGTAGCCTCGCGGCGGTTGCTGCTGAGTATCACGGAACCAGGACTGCAGCGCCCGTCACCCGGCCTTCGGCGAGGTCCTGCAGCGCGCGGTCGGCCGTTTCCAGTGGATAGTCCGTGGTCTCGACGTGCAGCCGGTGCTGGCCGGCGAACTCGAGGAACTCCCTGGCCTGCGTACGGGTGTTGGCCGTGACGCTGCGCAGCTGCCGGTCCTGGAACAGGTGCCGCTGGTAGTTCAGCGGCGGGATGTCGGTGAGGTGGATGCCCGCGATCGCGAGCGTCCCGCCCCGGTCCAGCGCGGCCATGGCCGGCAACACCAGGTCGCCGGACGGCGCGAACAGGATGGCCGAGTCCAGCGGTTCCGGCGGCGCGTCGGCCGCGCCCTGTGCCGACGCCGCCCCCAGCTCCAGCGCGAGCCGCCGCGCGGCGGGGCTGCGTGTCATCACGTGCACCGTGACGCCCTGCGCGATCGCCACCTGCGAGGCGAGGTGCGCGCTGCCGCCGAACCCGTAGACGCCGAGCCGCCCGCCCGGCGGCACCTCCGCGCGCACGAGGGCGTGGTAGCCGATGACGCCCGCGCACAGCAGCGGCGCGAGCGCGGAGTCGCTGTACCCGGTGGGCAGCCGCAGCGCGTAGTCGACGGGCACGACCGCGAGGTCCGCGTAGCCGCCGTCGGCGTCCCAGCCGGTGTAGCGGGAGTCGGGGCAGAGGTTCTCCGCGCCGCGCACGCAGAACGCGCACTTGCCGCAGGTGTCCCGCAGCCACGGGATGCCCACCAGGTCACCAGTGACGAACCCACCGCCCCCGCGGACCACCTGGCCGACGACCTCGTGCCCGGGCACGACCAGCGGCCGGCGGACCGCCAGGTCGCCCTCGGCCACGTGCAGGTCCGTCCGGCACACGCCGCAGGCCCGCACCCGGACCAGCAGCTCGTCGCTCTCCGGCGAGGGCGTCGGGATGTCCCGCAGCCGCATGGGCCCGCTCGCCGCCGGCCCGGGCCGCTCGACCCGCCACGCACGCATGCCGCCATAGTGCCGAAAAGCCGGGGCCCGTGCAGGAACCCCCTCGCGAGTCCAACCCCCAGCACCCGCGAGTCCAACGTTCGAGACCGGCGAGTTCAACGTTCGGCGGGGCGGGAGCAGGGACCTAAGCGTTGGACTCGCCGGAGCGGAGCGTTGGACTCGCGGGGTCAGAGCGTTGGACTCGCGGGGTTAGTGGGGGCGGGAGCCGTAGTCGCCGAAGGGGTCGTCGCGTTCGCGGACCGCCTGGCGGAAGCCGGCCTCGGCGGAGCGGGCCACGAACGCCTGGCCCTCCGGGGTGTGCCTCGCGGCGCCGTCAAGCAGGCGGCCCAGCGTCGTCGCCGAGCGGAGGCCCATGTTCTCCGTCGTCTGGTTGCACAGCAGCTTCAGCATCTGCAGCTGGTTCGCGGGCAGCATGGCCATCCGGCGGGCCACACCTTCAGCGTGCGGCAGCAGCTCGTCGTCCGGGACGCACTCGCTCACCAGGCCGATCTCCGCCGCCCGCGGCGCCGGGATCTCGTCGCCGGTCAGCAGGTAGCGCTTGGTCTGCTCGAAGCCGATCCGGTACACCCACATCGGCGTCGTCGGCGTGCCCCACACCCGCGACGGCGGGTACCCGAACGTCGCGCCCTCCCCCGCCACGATCGGGTCCGCGCACAGCACCATGTCCGTGCCGCCCGCGATGCACCAGCCGTTGGAGGCCGCGATCATCGGCTTCGCCGCGTACCAGAGCTTGAGGTACCCGTCCACGAACGAGCTCAGCAGCCGCATGTCCCGCGCCGGGTCCCACGAGCACCGCCGATGTCATGCGTTCCGGTCGACGTCTGCAGCGAGACCAACGCAACCTCAGGGGACCGTGACGGCACTCAGCCACAGCGAACAGACCATTCGCACGGTCCGCTGGAACGCGACCAACACTTTGAATTCCGGGGAGGCGGACAAGCCATCACTTGATCCGGGCGCGCTCGACGATCGCCGCGGTGTCCACTCCGGACGGAAGGGTGCCGAACGCGGCACCCCAGTCGCCGCCGAGGCGCGAGGCGCAGAACGCGTCCGCGACCGCGGGGTGCCCGTGGCGCACGAGCAGGGAACCCTGCAGCACCAACGCCATCCGCTCGACCAGCCGGCGCGCCTGCGACTGTGCGGCCACCGGGTCGGACAGCCGCGACAGGTCGACCTTGAGCCGTTCCACGGTCGCGTCCAGCCGCCGGTCGGCACCCGCGGACCGGGCGACCTCGGCGAAGAATGCCTCGGTGCCCGACCCCAGCGCGCGCAGCACGTCGAGCGCGGCGACGTTGCCGGAGCCCTCCCAGATGGAGATCAGCGGCGCCTCGCGGTAGAGCCGCGGCATGCCGGACTCCTCCACGTACCCGTTGCCGCCCAGGCATTCCAGCGCCTCGGCCGCGTGCGCGGACGTCCGCTTGCACACCCAGTACTTGCTGACCGCGAGCCCGATGCGGCGGAACGCGGTCGCCTCCTCGTCCCCGGCGGCGGCCCGGTCGGTAGCGCCGGCGAGGTGCATCGCGAGCGTGGTGGCGGCCTCGGACTCGACGGTCAGGTCGGCGAGGACGTTGCGCATCAGCGGGGTGTCGACGAGGTAGCTGCCGAACGCCTGCCGGTGCGTCGTGTGGTGCATCGCCTGCACGAGCCCGGCGCGCATCCCGGCGGCGCCGGCGATCACGCAGTCGAGGCGGGTCATGTTGACCATCTGGATGATCGTGCGGACGCCGTGGCCCTCCTCGCCAACGAGCCAGGCGACGGCCTCGTCGTACTCGACCTCGGACGAGGCGTTCGACCGGTTGCCGAGCTTGTCCTTGAGCCGCTGCAGGTGCATCCGGTTGCGGGTGCCGTCGGGCAGCACGCGCGGCAGCAGGAAGCAGGACAGGCCGCCGGGTGCCTGGGCGAGCACGAGGAAGACGTCGCACATGGGCGCGGAGGTGAACCACTTGTGGCCGGTCAGCAGGTAGCTGCCGTCCTGCCGCGGGACCGCGCGCGTGGTGTTGGCGCGGACGTCGGAGCCGCCCTGCTTCTCGGTCATCGACATGCCGGCGGTCAGCCCGCGCTTGGTCTCCGGCGCGCGGAGGCCGGGGTCGTAGGTGCGCGCGGTGAGCAGCGGCTCGAACCGCCCGGCCAGCTCGGGGTTGTGCCGCAGCGCGGGGACGGCAGCGTAGGTCATGGAGATCGGGCAGGCGTGGCCGGCTTCGACCTGGCCCCACAGGTAGAACTTCGCGGCGCGGGCCACGTGCGCACCCGGCCGGTCGTCGGCCCACGGCGCGGCGTGCAGGCCGCGCTCGACCGCGACGGTCATCAGCTCGTGGTAGGCGGGGTGGTACTCGACCTCGTCGATGCGGTGGCCGTAGCGGTCGTGCGTGCGCAGGACGGGCTCGTGCTCGTTGGCGAGGCGGCCCCACTCCTGCGCGCTCGCGCTGCCGGCCAGCGTGCCGAGGTCGTGCACCTCGTCCTCGGCCCAGCCGGCGCCCTCCCGTCGCAGGCCGTCGAGCAGGGCGGGGTCGTCGGCGGTGTCGTGCCCGGTGAGCGGGGGGACCTGGTTGATGACGTCGTGCGTGGCCGGCATGCGGCCATGTTACATTTTCCAGACACGCGACGCCAGATCCGTAAGGGACGTTTCATGCGCGACCTCCGGCCGCTGACCGCCCGGTCGGCCGTGCTCAGCACGCTGCTGGGCGCGCACCCGCCGCGGCTGCCGGCGCGCAGCCTGGTGAAGGTGGGCGAGCTGTTCGGCGTCGCGGAGGGCACGATCCGGGTGGCGCTGTCCCGCATGGTCGCGGCGGGCGACCTGGTCGCCGCGAACGGCGACTACGCGTTGACGTCACGGCTCGTCCAGCGGCAGGCCCGCCAGGACCAGAGCCGTGCACCGGCGGTCCGCCCGTGGTCCGGCGAGTGGGAGATCGCCGTGGTCAGGGCGGACCGCCGCCCCCCGGCCGAGCGCACGGCGTTCCGGTCGGCGATGGCGGAGCTGCGGCTGGCCGAGCTGCGCGAGGGCACGTGGCTGCGCCCGGCGAACCTGGCCCGCCCGCTGCACGGCCTCGACTGTGTCGTCCTGCTCGGCCGCCCGGCCGACGACCCGGCGGCGCTGGCCGCGAGCTTGTGGGACCTCGACGGCTGGGCGTCGCGCGCCCGGCTGCTGCACGCGTCCCTCGAGGAGGCCGACACCCTCAAGGACCGCTTCGTCCTGGCGGCGGCCGTCCTGCGCCACTTCGTCGCCGACCCGCTCCTGCCGCCGGATCTGCTGCCGCCGGACTGGCCGGGCCCGGCGCTGCGGGCGCGTTACGAGGCCTTCGACAAGTCCTTCCAGTCGGTCCTCCGCGCCCACCTGGGCATCGAGTGACTCAGCCCGCGATCACGTCGGAGACAAACCTCGCCGCACGTCGTGATTTCTGTCAGTCGCCGCACAGCCCTGGATCAGCATGCGCGGGCTTGTGCTTGTCGCGGTCGTCCACCCCCTGCAGATGATCAGAAAAGGCGCGATCCCATCCGTCATCGTGATCCGCGAGAAATTCGTCGATAGAGGTGGTGAGCTCGCGACAAAGCGCCGGGTTATCATCCGGCATTGCGATTCCGTACCGCTCGTCATGGACCGGGTACTTAGATGGATCGTTCCGCCAAACCGCGGGGATGGCGGTGGCCCCGAACTGGTGAGCGTATGTGGTCAAGATCGACAGGTCAGTGACAACTCCTACGACGACATCGGTCCGATCGGCAAACCTCCGGAAGCATTCGTCCTGATCGGCGGGAATACCCTCACCTTTCAAGTAGTCCTGAGCCGTGGTGCCGTTGCTCACACACAGGTACTCCACCGGAATGCCTGATTGGCTACCCATCTCCTTCTCAAGCTTCGCTTCGGAGTACATGACACCGGAAGAGTCTCGAATATATGGGCCCGCGAAGTCGATCACGTCCAACCGACTCTTTCTTTGTCGAGCCAGCTGGAGCCATCGATGGAATAGTTGGCGATAACTAGGTCGACATGGCCATTCCGCAGCTCGGTCTCCCGTTCTTCCGGGCGAAGCGGGACCAGCTCGAGGGTGAACCCATATTTTTCTTGTAGGAACTTGGCCAGCGCCACGTCGAAGCCGTCAGGTTCATCACGTGGATAACTCCAGCCTGGTAGTGCTCCGTTGCCCCGATCTTGACCGTACCGGAAAGGAAGATTCGCGCTGGGCTGAGAACGCTTTGGGCGAACGTCGTAGATCCCGCGGCCACCAGTGCCGCTGCGAGAAGCGGCACCAGGCGCGCAGATATGAAACGACGGAATGTCATCTGGCCTGCTTTTCACCAACCGACCCGCGTCTGCGCGTCGTCAACCCGGCGACTTCGGTCGCAGTGACGCAGCACAGCGCGCCAATGAGCAGACCGGCGATCATCGCGCGCAGGTAGTACCAGCCAGCCGACCGTAGGACCCACGCGCTGATCAACGAGACGAGGAGACCTGTTGTGATCCACCATCCATCAGGGACGTGCCGTCGCGCTCGCCTGGGCGACACCACTTTAGGCGGAAGAGGTGGAGCCGGTTTAGACGACCAGAATTCTCCGCCCGAGGACGCCTTGACGCTGGCCGTGCTGCGATCTTGAAGTTGGTTTATGGGCTGATGGCCCTGATTGTCGGGCAGGCAGACCCATGCGGGCTCGTTGACTTCCTTGATGACGACTTGAACCTGCTGATAAATAGCAGGATTCGCCCCCGGGTGGCTAGCGATGACGTGACGGAAGAACTCCTCCGACGTAATCAACGCAAGGACGCCGTGGGAGAACCCGAGAGCACTTCTTAATGGCTTCGCGTCGAGCAGCCGATACGCCAGTACGACCGCTGGACTGGCAACGCCCTGCTGGTCGTAGGAGACTTCCCCGGCGTGCAGGACAACGCGCAGCCGGATACGTGCACCGCCAGCAGCACCATGGTTGTACTCGCGCAGCCGCCCTGCCAGCTCATTCGGCAGGCACTCGGCCAGCCGCTCGCTTTTGGCATTCGGGGGAGCCAAGACGAGCACGCCATCGCCGCGGTCCTCGTGGTGGCAATCACACCACGCCAACCCGCAGAGCTCTATGGCTTCCTGCACCAAAGGCTGCAGGTCTTTGTGGATCTTGCGCTGATGCGCAGGGTCCCGCTGGCCGAACTTTTCCACATCGACTGCGATGATTGTTCGATACATCGTCGCTCACCACGCCTGTTCTTTCCGCGTGAACATTGAATCGTCGAGACGGGGTTTTACAGCCTTGCGCTCTTGATTGCCTCACCTATGGACAGCTTCGCCCTGCCTTTACACGCGAAAATCTAGCAACGAGTTCAAGACGATAATTCACCCTGCAACCCGGCCAGGTCGTGCAGCACGATCTTGCGTCGAGCAGTGGTTATAAGCGTTCGATCCCGCAGCTTTCGAAGCTCGACGGCCACCGCATCTCGCGACGCACCTATACAGCTGGCGATATCCTGCTGCGACAGCGTCGATTCGATGACCCAACTACCGTCTGTTGACACCACACCGACCTTGTCTTTCAAGTCCAGCAGCCAATTAATTACACGACCGCGGACATCAAGCCTGCCAAGCAGGTTCTGCTCTTCGATCTGACGACGCCGGTAGACCGCAGCACGGTACATCATGGGCCACAGCCTGTTGTCGTCAACAAATCGCAATATGTCGTTCGCAGCCACATCAAGTCCTTCGACGACCGTCACCGCCGTGAGAGTGGCAGACCGCACCTCACCCATCAGGACACCTTCGTCGCCGATGATCTCGTTCACCCCGCGTATAGCAAGAATCACGTCCATACCATCGGGACCGCGCTGGCTGACCTTGACACTGCCGTTTCGGATCACCAGCACAGAACGTGAAGGTTGCCCCTCCCAGTACACGGTGGCTTGAGGAGGGTAGACGACGGGCTTGCCCAGTGCCTCAAGTGCATGACGCTGGGCGTCGTCCAGGAAGTCCACAATATGGAGCGGTGTGTTGCCCGTCATAGTACGAGTGTAGCCTACAGCACATTGCAACAGGTATCAGTACGCCATAATTTTCATGCTGCTTCATACGTGGTTGCCGTGTGCTACATGGATGTCAATCCAACATGGCACTGTGGCGCGGCTCTGTGCGTCGGTGAGGGCGCCGCATCCGCGGCCAATCGACGCCAGCATGGGCACCGCTGGACGGGTGACCGCGGGGCGTCTCGATCTCGGTCAGGCATCGAGTGATCGGCTCAGTGGATCTCCCGGATCCGTGCTTCCGCAGCTCACGTGGGTAACACTGGACGAATGACGGGCTGGCAGTTCTGGGTCGACCGCGGCGGAACCTTCACCGACATCGTCGCGCTCGGGCCCGACGGGGCGCTCACGACCCACAAGCTGCTCTCCGACAACCCCACCCGCTACACCGACGCGGCGGTCGCCGGCATCCGGGCCTTACTCGGGCTCGGGCCGGACGACGAGATGCCCTCCGAGGACGTCGACCAGGTCCGCATGGGTACGACCGTCGCCACGAACGCGCTGCTCACGCGGGGTGGCGAGCGCACAGCACTGGTCATCACGAAGGGGTTCCGCGACGCACTACGCATCGCGTACCAGAACCGGCCGCGGATCTTCGCCCGGCACATCGAGCTGCCCGAGCTCCTCTACGAACGCGTCATCGAGGTCGACGAGCGCATCCAGGCCGACGGCACCGTCGTCCGCCCGCCCGACCTCGACGCCCTGCGCACCGAGCTCCAGCAGGCCCGCGACGACGGCATCGAGTGCCTCGCCGTCGTCTGCCTGCACAGCCACCTCCATCCCGCGCACGAGGAGGCCATCGGCAAGCTCGCCGAGCAGCTCGACTTCACCCAGCTCTCCCTGTCCAGCGAGGTCAGCCCGCTGATGAAGCTGGTCCCGCGCGGCGACACGACGGTCGTCGACGCCTACCTCTCCCCCGTGCTGCGCCGCTACGTCGACGCGGTCGCCGGGCAGCTCGCCGGGGTGCGGCTGATGTTCATGCAGTCCAACGGCGGGCTCGCCGGGGCACGCCACTTCCGCGGCAAGGACGCGATCCTGTCCGGGCCGGCGGGCGGGATCGTCGGCATGGCACGGATGTCGCAGCTCGCCGGGTTCGACAAGGTCATCGGGTTCGACATGGGTGGCACGTCCACCGACGTGTCCCACTTCGCGGGCGGCTACGAGCGGGTCTTCCACACGCAGGTCGCCGGCGTGCGGCTGCGCGCGCCGATGCTCGCGATCCACACGGTCGCGGCGGGCGGCGGGTCGATCCTGCACTTCGACGGCAGCCGCTACCGGGTCGGCCCGGACTCGGCGGGCGCCAGCCCCGGCCCGGCCTGCTACCGCGGCGGCGGCCCGCTGACCGTCACCGACGCGAACGTCATGCTCGGCCGCGTCCAGCCCGACCACTTCCCGCGGGTGTTCGGCGAGCACGGCGACGAGCCGCTCGACGCGGAGGTCGTCCGCACGAAGTTCGCCGAGCTGGCCGGGCGGATCGGGGACGGGCGCACGCCCGAGCAGGCCGCCGAGGGCTTCCTGCGCATCGCCGTCGCGAACATGGCGAACGCGGTCAAGCGGATCTCCGTGGAGAAGGGCCACGACGTCACCGAGTACGTGCTGACGACCTTCGGCGGCGCGGGCGGCCAGCACGCGTGCGCGGTCGCCGACTCGCTCGGCATCCGCACCGTGCTCGTGCCGCCGATGGCCGGCGTGCTCTCCGCGCTCGGCATCGGCCTGGCCGACACCACGGCGATGCGCGAGCAGTCCGTCGTCGCCCCGCTCACCGAGGACACGATGCCGCGGCTGCACGAGGTCGCCGACGAGCTGGCCGCCACCACGACCGAGGAGCTGCGCGACCAGGGTGTCCCGGCCGACCGCCTGCGGGTCACCCGCCGCGTGCACCTGCGCTACGACGGCACGGACACCGTCGTGCAGGTGGACCTGGACGAGGTCGCGGCGATGACCGACGAGTTCGAGTCCGGCTACAAGCGGACCTACTCGTTCCTGATGGAGCGCCCGCTGATCGTGGAGGCGGTGTCGGTCGAGGCGACCGGCCTGACCGAGCAGCCGGACCTGTCGCACGCGGCGATCGCGGCCGAGCCCGCCGATCCCGGCACCGTGCGGCTCTACACCGGGGACGCGTGGCGCGACGCGCCGCTGTACGAGCGGGAGCGGATGCGGGCCGGCGAGTCGGTCCCCGGCCCGGCGATCATCGCGGAGGCGAACGCGACGACCGTCGTGGAGCCGGGCTGGCGCGCGTCGCTGAGCGAGGCGGGCCACCTGCTGGTGGCCCGCGAGCGGGCGATCGACGACGAGTCCGATGTGGACGCATCGCGGGCGGACCCGGTGCTGCTGGAGATCTTCAACAACCTGTTCATGTCGATCGCCGAGCAGATGGGGACCGCGCTGGAGTCGACCGCGCAGTCGGTGAACATCCGCGAGCGGCTGGACTTCTCGTGCGCGCTGTTCGACGCCGAGGGCAACCTGATCGCGAACGCGCCGCACATCCCGGTGCACCTGGGATCGATGGGCACGAGCGTGAAGGAGGTCATCCGGCGGGCCGGCGAGGACATGCGCCCGGGCAGCGTGTACGCGGTGAACGACCCGTACCACGGCGGCACGCACCTGCCGGACGTGACCGTGGTGACGCCGGTGTTCTCCGGCGCCGAGCTGCTGTTCTTCGTCGCTTCGCGGGGCCACCACGCGGAGATCGGCGGCATCACCCCAGGCTCGATGCCGGCGACGAGCCGCGAGGTACACGAGGAAGGCGTCCTGTTCGACAACTGGCTGCTGGTCGAGGAGGGCAGGCTGCGCGAGGCGGAGACGCTGGAGCTGCTGCGTTCGGCCCGCTACCCCTCGCGCGACCCGCAGACCAACCTGACCGACCTGCGCGCGAAGATCGCCGCGAACACCAAGGGCGTGGCCGAGGTCGGCAAGATGATCGACCACTTCGGACTGGACGTCGTCCGCGCGTACATGCGGCACGTGCAGGACAACGCGGAGGAGGCGGTCCGCCGGGTCATCGACGCGCTCGAGGACGGCGAGTACCGCTACGAGATGGACTCCGGCGCGATGATCGCCGTCCGCATCGCCGTCGACCACGCGTCCCGCGCCGCGACGATCGACTTCACCGGCACCTCCGCACAGCTGGACACGAACTTCAACGCGCCGTCGTCGGTCGCCACGGCCGCCGTGCTGTACGTATTCCGGACGCTGGTGGCCGACGAGATCCCGCTGAACGACGGCTGCCTTCGTCCACTTCGGATCGTCATCCCGCCGGACTCGATGCTCTCGCCGGTGTACCCGGCCGCGGTGGTGGCGGGCAACGTGGAGACCTCGCAGGCGATCACCGGCGCGCTGTACGCGGCGCTCGGTGCGCAGGCGGAGGGCTCGGGGACGATGAACAACGTGACGTTCGGCAACGAGGACCACCAGTACTACGAGACGGTCGGCTCGGGCTCCGGCGCGGGCGACGGGTTCGCCGGGGCGTCGGTGGTGCAGACCCACATGACGAACTCGCGGCTGACGGACCCGGAGGTGCTGGAGTGGCGCTTCCCGGTGTTCCTCGACGAGTTCGCCGTGCGCCCGGGCAGCGGCGGCGCGGGCCGGTGGCGGGGCGGCGACGGCGCGGTCCGCCGCATCCGCTTCCGCGAGCGGATGACCGTCTCGACGCTGACCGGCCACCGCCGGGTGCCGCCCTACGGGATGGCGGGCGGCGAGCCGGGCGCGCTCGGCCGCAACCGGATCCTGCGCGCGGACGGCTCGGTGACCGAACTGTCGGGTTGCGACAGCGCGGACGTGGAGCCGGACGACGTCCTGGAGATCGAGACCCCGGGTGGCGGCGGCTACGGCGGAAAGTGAAAACGGCTTTCCCGACGTTCGTCTGGATTGTCCCGGTAGCCGTCAACCTCCCTCACCCCGGCACGTCCAAACCACCAGAAGGGGAACACCGGACGAGCCGATCGGGGAACACGGATGAACACGACACGGGTACTGATCGTGGGGTTGCTTACGGCGGGCGGACTGCTCAGCGCCTGCAGCGGGCAGGAACAGGCGGCCACGGAGGACACTCCGGCGACGACCACCGCATCGGCACCGTCCACTTCGGCCAGTGAGGGCCAGCCCGAGTCGCCCGAAACCACGTCCGGGGCGGCGGACGGCGGCAGCGGCGAAGCCACCGGCATCGCGCCAGGAGAGCCGGACCCCAACGGCGGCGGCGGGGCGAACTGCGGCGACGTGAAGACGGCGAACGGCAAGGCCGACGTGTTCGCCGAGGACACTCCGGCCGGCACGGTCGGCTGCGTGGAGGCGATCAACGTGATCACCAAGTACATCGCCCAGTCACCCACGAAGGGTGAGGGAACCGCGTACTCGCTCACGGTGGACGGGTGGTCGTGCCTCACCGACACCGGCGCGCAGGGCAGCGGCCTCATCGGCTGCGACAAGGACGGGCTGGCCTTCCACACCCAGTCCTGACACGCCCGTGGAGATCGGGCGGCTCCCCGTGGGGCCGCCGGATCTCGGGTAGCGTGCACGTGTGATCGGCTTGCCAGACAACGTGACCGCGTGCCTGTTCGACCTCGACGGGGTGCTCACGGGCACCGCCGAGCTGCATCGGGCGGCGTGGAAGGAAACCTTCGACGCCCTGCTGCGCGCCCGCGACGGCACCGGCTTCGCCCCCTTCACCGAGTCGGACTACAACAACTACGTCGACGGGCGGCCGCGGTTCGACGGGGTGCGGGAGTTCCTCGCCGCGCGGGACATCTCGCTGCCCGAGGGCAGCCCCGACGACCCGCCGTCGGCCGAGACCGTCGGCGGCGTCGGGAACCGCAAGAACGTCCGCGTCCAGCAGATCATCGCCGAGCGCGGGGTCAACCCCTACCCCGGCTCGGTGCGCTACCTCGAGGCCGCGAAGCAGGCCGGCATCCGCATCGCGGTCGTCACGTCCTCGGCCAACGGCAAGGCCGTGCTCGACGCCGGCGACCTCACCAAGTTCGTCGAGGCACGCATCGACGGGGTCGTGATCACCGAGCGCAAGCTGAAGGGCAAACCCGCGCCCGACTCCTTCCTCGCCGGCGCCGAGGCGCTCGGCGTGGCCAAGGAGCACGCTGCGGTGTTCGAGGACGCGCTCTCCGGCGTGCAGGCCGGCAAGACCGGCGGCTTCGGCTACGTCGTCGGCGTCGACCGCGTCGGGCAGGCCGAGGCGCTGCGCACCCACGGTGCCGACATCGTCGTCACCGACCTCGCCGAGCTGCTGGACGGGTCATGATGAACCACGGCTTCCAGGTCTCCCCGTGGGAGCTGCGCTGGAACACCCTCGACCTCGACGCACTCGAGCGGACCGAGTCGATCTTCGCGCTGTCCAACGGCCACATCGGCCTGCGCGGCACGTTCGAGGAAGGCGAGCCGTGCGGCGTGCCCGGCACCTACCTCAACGGCTTCTACGAGCAGCACCCGCTCCCCTACGCCGAGGCGGGCTACGGCTACCCCGAGGACGGCCAGACCGTCGTCAACGTCACCGACGGCAAGATCATCCGACTGCTGGTGCAGGACGAGCCGCTGGACATGCGCTACGGCCGGGCCATCGAGCACCACCGCGTGCTCGACTTCCGCTCCGGCTCGCTGCGCCGCGACACCGTCTGGGAGTCGCCGACCGGCCGCCGCATCCGCGTGCGCACCGAACGCCTGGTCTCGTTCACCCAGCGCGCGGTCGCCGCGATCCGCTACGAGGTCGAGCCGCTGGACGGAAGCGTGCAGCTGGTCCTGCAGTCCGACCTGCTGGCCAACGAGCCGATCGAGTCCAAGAGCCGCGACCCGCGCGTCGCCGCGACGCTGTCCGCGCCACTGGTCGCCGAGGACATCGTGGCCAAGGGTTACATGGCCGCGCTCGTGCACCGCACCCGCAAGTCCGGCCTGCGGCTGGCCGCGGCCATGAACCACGAGATCGAGTGCGACGACGGCCTGCGCTGCGACCTGCACGCCGAGGACGACCTCGCCCGGCTCACCGCCGCGGTCGACGTGCCGTCCGGCTCGACGCTGTGCGTCACGAAGTACCTCGGCTACGGCTGGTCGGCCCGCCGCTCGGCGCCCGCGCTGCGCGCGCAGGTCCACGCGGCGCTCTCCGGCGCGATGCAGACCGGCTGGGCCGGCCTGCTCGCCGAGCAGCGCCGGTTCCTCGACGACTTCTGGGCCACCGCGGACGTCGAGATCGACGGCGACGACGAGCTGCAGCAGGCGGTCCGCTTCGCGCTGTTCCACGTGCTGCAGGCCGGGGCCCGCGGCGAGAGCCGGGCCATCCCGGCCAAGGGCCTCACCGGCCCCGGCTACGACGGACACTCCTTCTGGGACACCGAGACCTTCGTGCTGCCCGTGCTCACCTACACCTCGCCGGAGTCGGCCCGCGACGCGCTGCGCTGGCGTCACTCCACAGTGGACAAGGCGAAGGAGAGGGCGGACGCGCTCGGGCTGGCCGGCGCGGCGTTCCCGTGGCGATCCATCGACGGCGCCGAGTGCTCGGCGTACTGGCCGGCCGGCACCGCCGCGTTCCACGTCTCCGCCGACGTCGCCGACGCGGTCGTCCGCTATCTCGCGGCGACCGAGGACACCGACTTCGAGCGCGACCACGCGGTCGAGCTGCTCGTGGAGACCGCCCGGCTGTGGTGCTCGCTGGGCCACCACGACGTGCACGGCGGCTTCCGCATCGACGGCGTCACCGGGCCCGACGAGTACACCGCGGTGGTGGACAACAACGTCTACACGAACCTGATGGCGCAGCGGAACCTGCGCGAGGCCAGCGACATCTGCGCGCGCCAGCCCGAGGCGGCCGCGATGCTCGGCGTCACCGAGGAGGAGACGAAGGCCTGGCGGACGGCGGCGGACAAGATGGTGGTGCCCTACGACGAAGTGCTCGGCGTGCACCCGCAGTCCGAGCGGTTCACCGAGCACGCCGAGTGGGACTTCGAGAACACGCCGGACGAGCACTACCCGCTGCTGCTGAACTATCCGTACTTCGACCTCTACCGCAAGCAGGTGGTCAAGCAGGCCGACCTGGTCATGGCCATGTACCTGCGCGGCGACGCGTTCACCGCCGACCAGAAGGCCAGCAACGTCGCCTACTACGAGCCGCGGACGGTCCGCGACTCCTCGCTGTCCGCGTGCCCGCAGGCGGTGCTGGCCGCCGAGGTCGGGCACCTGGACCTGGCGTACGACTACTTCGCCGAGGCCGCGCTGACCGACCTGCACGATCTGCATTCCAACGTGCGCAACGGTTTGCACATCGCGTCGCTGGCCGGCGCGTGGATGGTGGCGGTCGCTGGCTTCGGCGGCATGCGTGACCACGACCGGTCGCTGGCGTTCGCGCCACGGCTGCCGAGCGCGCTGACCAGGCTCGCGTTCCGGCTGACCTACCAGGACAGTCGGTTCTCCGTCGAGATCGACCAGGACGGCGCGAACTACACGCTGCTCGACGGGCCGCCGCTGACCGTGCGACACCACGGCGACGACGTGCTGCTGACGAGCGATTCCGTTGAGCGACGGACGATTCCCGCGCTGGAGAAGCGAGACGCGCCGAGCCAGCCCTACGGCCGCGAGCCGCGCAGGCGCAC
>DASYKY010000129.1:0-46510 GCA_035995025.1 Actinophytocola sp. | reverse complement strand
CACGATCATGCTCTACGGCATCCCGAACCCGGCCACGAAGCGGGCGCACTTCGGCGGCTCCGCGCTGCCGCTGGGCGACCTGAGCATCTTCGGCTGGCACCCGTTCGGCGACTCGCCGGTGCAGATCTACGTCGGCTTCGTGGCGCTGGCGGGCAACCTGCTGGTGGCACTGGTCGTCACCCTGGTCATCCGCCGGTTGAACGTGTCCAACGGCACCGACGAGACCACGGGCGAGGACTACCACGTCGACGAGCACACCGAGGACCTGCGCCCGATAGGCGGCACCGGCACCGAACCGCCGAAGGAGCCGGCGACCGCGTCCTGACCCACGCGTGACCGGTGTGCGCCGGGCCTTTCCGGCGCACACCGGTCACCGCAACCCGAGCTGCCGGTCGTGGACGCGGCGCAGCAGCAGCTGCGCCACGATCGCGCCGCACAGGCACAGGAACATGTCCCACTGGGTGTCCCACATGTCCCCCTGGGTGCCCAGGAAGTCGTCCGCGCCCGCACCGAGGACCACCGCGGACCCCCACTCCACGAACTCGAAGCAGGCGCTGACCGCCAGGCACACGGCCGCCGTCAGCGTGAAGGTCCACCCGCCGCGGCGCAGCGGCGTGCGCCGCAGCAGCAGCTCGCGCACCAGCATCGCCGGCACGAAGCCCTGCACGAAGTGCGCGAGGCGGTCGTAGTTGTTGCGCTGCCAGCCGAACACGTCGCCGAGCCAGTCGCCGAGCGGGGCCTGCGCGTAGGTGTAGTGGCCGCCGTAGCAGAGCACGAGCGCGTGGCCGACGAGCAGCCAGCACACCAGGCGGGTCAGCGGGAAGCGCCGCCGGTTTGCCAGCACGACCGGTACGCCGAGCACGATCCACACCACCTCGAGCGCCCAGGTGCCGATGCTCGCCGCGCCGATCGCCGAGGCGACCAGCGCGGCGAGCAGGATCGCGAGCAGCAGCATGCCCTCGCGGCGGGACACGGTGCGCACACCGGCGGCGGTCACGGTCATCCCGACACTGTGCCGCACCGCGCCCTACCGCACTCCGTGGCACCCGTTCGCACGCTTCCGTGTGGTGGGGCCGGTTGCGTAGGTTCGCGGGCATGTCATCGACAACCCTGCGCCGCGCCGTGCTCGGGCTGGTTCTCACCGGCCTCACCGGCGCGTTGCTCGCTCCGCCCGCGGCGGCCGCGCCCGCACCGAGACCGCCGCACATCGTGGGCGACCACACCGAGCCCGTCTACGACTACGCCGACGCGATCCGCGAGAGCGTCTGGGTGACCACGTCCCTGGACAACGACCGCGACGGCGCGCCCGACAAGGTGGCCGTGGACCTGATCCGGCCGCACGAGACCGCCGAGGCCGGCGTGAAGATCCCCGTGATCATGGACTCCTCGCCGTACTACCAGTGTTGCGGCCGCGGCAACGAGAGCGAGCTGAAGGAGTACGCCGGCGGAAACACGGCGACCGGCACGGTGACGAAGTTCCCGCTGTTCTACGACAACTACTTCGTGCCCCGCGGCTACGCGTTCGCGGCCGTGGACTTCAACGGCACCAGCCGCTCCACCGGCTGCGGCGACGTCGGCGGCCGCGAGGAGATCCTCGGCACCAAGGCGGTCATCGACTGGCTGAACGGGCGCGGCAGCGCCACCCACGCCGACGGCACCCCGGCGGTCGCGGACTGGACCACCGGCAAGGTCGGCATGATCGGCAAGTCGTGGGACGGCTCGGTCGCCAACGGCGTGGCGGCGACGGGCGTGCGCGGCCTGGAGACGATCGTGCCGATCTCCGCGATCTCCAGCTGGTACGACTACTACCGCGACAACGGCGCGCTCTACACCGCCGACTTCGGCCCGGCGTGGCTGTCCGGCAACGTGAACGGCAGGCCCGAGGAGGTGTGCCAGCCGCTGCGCGACGAGCTGCTCGCCGGCTCGGCCAACGCGACCGGGAACTACAACGCCTTCTGGGACGAGCGAAACTTCGTGCCGGACGCGCGGAAGGTGCGCGCCAGCGTGTTCGTCTCGCACGGGATCAACGACCTGAACGTGGAGACCAAGCACTTCGCGCAGTGGTGGGACGCGCTCGCGCGCAACCGGGTGCCGCGCAAGATCTGGCTGAGCCAGGAGGGCCACGTCGACCCGTTCGACTACCGCCGCGCCGAGTGGGTGGCCACGTTGCACCGGTGGTTCGACTTCTGGTTGCAGGGCCTGGACAACGGCATCATGCGCGAGCCGCAGGCGACGATCGAGCGCAGGCCGGACACGTGGGTCGACGAGCCGGTGTGGCCGGCGAAGGGCGCGGCGGCGCGGCGGGTGTCGCTGGGTGACGGCACGCTCGGCCTGCGCGCGACGCGGCCCGGCACCGTGGCGACCATCGTGGACGACCCGGCGCTGTCCGAGGCGGACGCGGTGTCCGCGCCGAACGAGGCGGTGCCGGGGCGGCAGGTGTTCCTCAGCGCGCCGCTGCGCCAGGACCTGCGGATCAGCGGGAGCCCGACGATCTCCTTGCGGGTCAAGGTGTCCCAGCCGAACACCGAGCTGTCCGCGCGACTGGTGGACTACGGCACGGCGGAGCGCGTCGACTACCGCGCCCAGGGCGAGGGCATCCGCAACCTGGCGACGGAGTCGTGTTTCGGCGCGTCCACCCCGGCCGACGACGCGTGCTACATCGATACGGAGAAGAACGTCGTGACGTCCGACCTCGGGGTGATGACCCGCGGCTGGGTCGACGCGGCACACCGCGACTCGCTGACCCGCCCGACGCCGCTGCGGCCGGGCCGCTGGTACACGGTGACGTGGAAGCTGCACGCCCACGACACCGTGCTGCCGGCGGGCCGGGTGCTGGGCCTGGTCCTGACCCTGAGCGACACGGAGTTCACCCTCCCGGCGACCCCGGGCGCCACGGTCGACGTGGACCTGGGCCGCAGCAGCCTGCACCTGCCGGCGTCGGTGCGCCCGGGCGACACGGTCCTGCCGGACGTCACGTCGGCGCCACGGGTCGACGCGGCCGCGCCGTCGGTGACGGCCGACCGGTCGGCGGGCGATCGGTGGTCGACGTTCCGCTGAGGCGAGTCGTAGCGCCCCCGGGTTCGCCGGGGGGCGCTACGACTCGGCGCTGTGCCTCGGCGCTGTGCCGAAGCGCCGAGGCGGCAGGCAGTTCGGCCGCGATCTCGATCTCGTCCCTTGATCGCGCGACCTGATGTCAGCCGCGTTCCGCCGAGGTGCGCCTGGCGCGCCGGTCAGTCCGCGGCGGGGTGGTGGTGGAACGCGGCAGTGAGTAGCGGGTGGGCCGCGGTGGTGTGTCGCCGGGCTGCGGTCTCGACCTCGTCCTCGGTGGTCGAGCGACCGGGGTCGGTCGCGGCGCGAGGTGAGCGGGGGCCGGGTCAAGCGGGAGGCGCCAGTGCCTGGTCGCGGGCCGCGGCCACGAGCAGCCGGGCGGCGGTCTCGATGTCCTGCTCGGTCGTCGTCCGGCCCAGGGTCAGGCGCAGGGCGCTGCCGGCGGGCGCGTTCATGGCCGCCAGCACCGGGGACGGCGCGGTGTCGCCCTCGTGGCAGGCCGAGCCCGTCGACGCCGCGACGTCCGGCACTCGAGCGAGCACGTCGCCCGCGCCCTCGATGGTCACGTTCAGCGTGTTCGGCAGGCGGTGCTCCGGGTGGCCGTTCAGGTGCACCCGGCCGGGCAGCGCCTCGGCGAGCCGGGTGTGCAGCAGGTCCCGCAGCGCGCGGACCCGGTCGGCGGCGAGGACGGCCGGACCGGCGAGCCGGGCCGCCGCACCGAGCGCCACGATCAGCGCGACGTTCTCCGTCCCGGCCCGCAGGCCCCGCTCCTGACCGCCGCCGTAGGTCGTCGGCTCCAGGGCCACACCCGAGCGGACGTACAGCGCGCCCACGCCCTTCGGCGCGTACATCTTGTGCCCCGTGATCGTGACCAGGTCCGCGCCCAGATCCGTCACCGGGATCTTGCCCGCCGTCTGCGACGCGTCCGTGTGGAACAGCGACCCGTGCGCGTGCGCCAGGGAGGCCAGCGCGCGGATCGGCTGCACGGTCCCCGTCTCGTTGTTCGCGTGCATGATCGACACCAGCACGGTCCGGTCGTCGAGCGCGGCCTCCAGCTCAGCCGGGTCGACCCGGCCGGACGAGTCCACGCCGAGGGTGGTGACGCGGAAGCCGTGCTGCCGCGCCAGGGCCTCGCAGACCCCGAGCACGGCCGGGTGCTCGGTCACCTGAGTGATGACGTGGTCACCGTCGTTCGCGAGCGCCGCGCCGCGGATCGCCAGCGTGTCGCCGTCCGAACCGCCGCCGGTGAACACGATCTCCTCCGGCGACGCGCCGAGCAGGCCGGCGACCGCCTGACGCGCGTCGAGCACGGCCGCCTGGGCGGTGCGCCCGTACTCGTGGCCGCTCGACGGGTTGCCGAAATGCTCGGCGAGAAACGGCAGGCAGGCCTCGACGACCTGCGGGTCTACCGGGGTGGTGGCGTTGTGGTCGAGGTAGATGGGCGGCACGAGCCGACGATACCCTCGGTCATCGTGACCTTTTCGTGATGCGCAGGATGTATTTCGAGGCTCTCGAGCGACACGTGCATTGACAGAAGTCACGTGCCTGGAGCAAGGGGAGGTCTCATGGACTTCTACATCAGCCGCGATCCCACGGCTGACTCACTCGGCGGAACACTGGGGGACGCCGTTCCGGACGTCCCGCAGGATCTGCTCGCCTACCACGGCGCCCGGGCCGTGCAGTCCGGCGACCGGCGGGCGACGGCCTACCGGACGGACGCGTTGCGCATCCCGCGCTCGGCCGACCGCGCCACCGTCGACCGGTCGCTGGCCGACGTCAACCTCAAGCTCGCCGGCACCGGTGACCACCAGCCCGGCCACGGCCCGGTCGTGGTCCGCCTGGAGGCACGCGACCCGGGCAAGCCCGCGAACGTCGACGCCTGGTACGCACTGGGGCACCTGCGCCGCGCGGCGGCGGACGCGGGTGGCGACCTGGCGACGGCAGTCGGGGACCCCGACCCGGTCGGCCTCGAGCACCTGCTGTTCGTCGGCATCGGCCCGGCGCCGTGGGACTCGCACAACGCGGGCCCGGCGCCCTGGGACTCGCACAGCGTCGACCCCGTGCCGTGGGACTCGCACGGCCTGTTCAGCACTGACTCGTACGTGCGGTCCGGGCGCGGCGGCCCGGTGCCGGTCAGCCTGTCCTTCCGCCCGGCCGCGCCGCGCGCGGTCGGCACCGGCGGCTTCGACCGCAGGCCGGTCATCGCGACGCTGGACACCGGGATCGCCGGGCACGACTGGTTCGGCACCACCGACCGCGGCGTCGGCCTGCCGCCCGGCGGGTTCATCCGCGAGCTCAAGGAGGTCCAGGACGCCATCACGGCCAGCAGCCGCGAGTCGGGCGTGGCCGCCGCGCGGTTCATCGAGGACTACTGGGACACCGACGTCCCCGCCAACCCGCTGACCGCGGTGCTCGGCCAGCACGCCGGGCACGGCACGTTCATCGCCGGCCTCGTTCGCCAGATCGCGCCGGACGCGGAGCTCGCGGTCGCCCGGGTCATGGCCGGGGACGGCGTCGCGTACGAGAGCGACCTGCTGGCCGCGCTGGAGAAGCTCGCCGACCAGGTCCGGGCGGCCCAGGCGCGGGGCGGCAACCCGGCCGACATGGTCGACGTCCTGTCCCTGTCGATGGGCTACTACATCGAGTCGGCGCAGGACGTGTCCGAGACCGGCGAGTTCACCCGGCTGCTCCACGAGCTGGCCGACCTTGGCGTGCTCGTCGTGGCCGCCGCGGGCAACAACGCGACGGCCCGGCCGTTCTACCCGGCCGCGCTCGCGACCACCCCGCCGCCGGGCGGCGGGCAGCCGGTGCTCAGCGTCGGCGCGCTGAACCCCAACGGCAGCAAGGCGTTCTTCTCCAACCAGGCGCCCTGGGTGCGCGCGTGGGCCACCGGCGCGGGCGTGGTCAGCACGTTCCCGAAGCTGCGCGGCAGCATGGGCCCGGCCCAGGCGATCCGCGAGCTGGACCGCGAGTCGATGGACCCGGACGACTTCACCAGCGGGTTCGCCCTCTGGCACGGCACGTCGTTCGCCGCGCCGCAGGCCGCCGCCGTGCTCGCCAACAAGCTCGTTGGCCAGGCCGACGCCGACCCGGGACGGCTGCGGATGGGCGACGTGAGCCGGGTGGCGATGCTCGAACGCGCCCGGCTGGCTGTCGAGTCCTGCACGCAGCAGGACCGGCGGGCGTAAGGGGCGAAGAGGATGCCGGTGGACCAGCAGGAGATCGGGGACCTGTTCGTCGCCGCCCGCGGCGGCGACCGGCCGGCGCTGAACGCGCTGGTCCGCCGGCTGACGCCGATGCTGTGGCAGGTCGCCCGCGCCCAGGGCGTGGACCGCGAGGCCGCCGTCGACGTCGTGCAGACCGCCTGGCTCGAGCTGCTCGGGTCGCTGGCGGACATCCACACCCCGACCGCGCTCGTGGCCTGGCTGGTCACCGTGACCAAGCGCGAGGCGTGGCGGGTCCAGCGGGCCGGCCGGTCCGAGCACATCGAGGAGGACGCCGTGTTCGTCGCGATGCGAGATCCGGAGCCCGGGCCGGCCGACCAGGTCGTCGACGGCGACAGCCGCGCCCGGCTGTGGGCCGCGGTCGACGCGTTGCCGCAGCGGTGCCGCGAGCTGCTGCGCATCGTGGCGTTCGTGCGACGGCCCGACTACGCGGCGGTCAGCGAGGCGCTCGGCCTGCCCGTCGGCAGCATCGGGCCCAGCCGGGGGCGGTGCCTCGCCAAGCTCCGCGAGCTGCTGACGTCCGACCGGACGGGAGGCTGGAAGTGAACCCGGTGGACGGGCCGGACGCGCCGCTGTCCGACCTCGACGCCGCGATCCTGGCCGGCGTGCGGCACCTGTGGGAGACGGTCGACCCGATGCCCCCCGGGCTCGTCGAGCAGATCCAGTTCGCGATCGACCTGGACGACATCGACCTCGAGGTCTCCCGGCTCACCGAGCTGCGCGAGCTGGCGGCCGCCCGCACCGACGAGCTCGCCCGGCTCGTCACGTTCTCCAGCGACAGCCTCAGCATCATGATCACCATCGAGCCGCGGCTGGACGGCACCGCGCGGATCGACGGCTGGCTCACGCCCGGCGCGTGCCACGAGATCGAGCTGCGCTCCCCGGCGCGGCCCATGTCCACGTCCTCCGACGACGCCGGCCGGTTCTCGCTGGACAGCGTGCCGACGGGAATCGTGCAGCTCATCGTGCATCTCGCCGGGAACTCCCGGCGCATCATCACCCCGACGATGGAAATCTGACCGATTACCGCAAAGAAGGCCGTAGCCCCTGTTCCATCGCCCCGGGCTGATTCGATACTGACCGGGTGCCAGGTGTCGTGGCCGGACAGGCCGTGGGAACTCGCGCGCGCGAGCTGCACCGGCGGGGCCTCGAGGCACTCAACCGGGGCAGGCCGCTGCTCGGCGCGCGGTCGCTGCGCGCCGGCCTGCGGCTGCTCGGCTGGCCGGAGGCGGGCGGCGCCTGGCCGGCGCACCGCGAGCTGACCGTCCGGCTGCTCGGCACGCTGGCCGCCGCCGAGGTCGCCCGTGGCAGCAGCGACCGCGGCTTCGAGCTGCTGGACAGCGCCGAGCCGCTGGTCACCGAGCACAACCGGGGCGTGCTGCTGCTGCAGCGCGGGCTGCTGCTCACCATGATCGGGCGGGTCGACGAGGCCGTGCACAGCTTCGACGCGGCCGTTCCGCTGCTGGCGGCCGCGGGGGAGCGGGTGGCGCTCGCCCGGACCCTGCTCAACCGCGCGTTCATCCACCAGATCGCCGGCCAGGTCCGCCCGGCGCTCGCGGACCTGGCGCGCAGCGAGGAGATCAGCCGCGAGCTGGGCATGACCGTCCAGGTCGCGAAGGCGTTCCACGGCCGCGGCTCGTGCCTGCTGCTCGCGGGCGACATCCCGGGCGCCCTGCGGGCGTTCGAGCAGGCCGAGCGGCAGTACGCGGAGAACGCGGACGGCATGCTCGTGGTGCTGGCCGTGGAGAAGGCGCGGGCGCTGCTGGCCGCGGGCCTGAACGCGGACGCGGCCGCCGGGCTGGACGCCGCGCTGCCGCGGTTCGGCGGGCTGGGTATGAACCAGGAGCAGGCCGAGGCGGAGCTGACCCGCGCGCAGATCGGCCTCGCGGTCGGCGACCACGCCGCGGCCCGGCGGTGGGCCATGGTCGCCGAGCGTCGCTTCCGCCGCAGGCACAACGAGGCGTGGGCGGCGATCGCCGAGCTGACCCGGCTGCGCGCCGAGCTCGCCGGCGGGCGGCGGCCCGCGCTGGTCGCCGACGGCGCGGCGGCGCTGGCCGGGCGGCTGCGCGAGCTGGGGCTGGACAACGATGCCGAGGCCGCCGAGCTGCTGGCGGCCCGCGCGCACCTGCGCCGCGGCCGGGCCGACGCGGCGGACGGGCGGGTGCGCCGCCAGCCGGGCCGCCGGTCCACATTGGACACCCGGCTGCAGCGCCACCTCGTCCGGGCCCGGATCGCGTCCGCCCGCGGCGACCGGGCCGCGACGTTTCGCCACGCGCGGGCCGGGCTGGAGATGCTCGGCGAGCACCGCAGCCACTTCGGCAGCATCGACCTGCAGACCGGCGTGACCACGCTCGGCGCCGAGCTGGCCCGCGCCGGCCTCGACGCGGCGCTGGCCGACGGCTCGCCGCCCACCGTGTTCCGCTGGCTCGAGCACTCCCGCGCGCAGGCGTTCCGCTCGCGTGCGGTGCACCCGACCGACGACCCGGTCGCCGCGGACGCGCTCGCCGAGCTGCGGCAGCTGTCCCGGCTGGCGCGCGCGAGCGAGCTGGAGGGCCGCCGTGACCCGGCCGCGGTGCGCCGCAGCACCGAGCTGGAGCGCCGGATCCGCGCGCACAGCTGGCAGGCCAGCGGGACGGGGGAGAACCAGGCGGAGGCGTCGCTGGCCGAGGTCCGCGCCGAGCTGACGCGGGCCGGTGCGACGCTGGTCAGCCTGCTCACCGTCGCCGGGCGGATCCACGCGTTCCTGGTCGGCGAGACCGGCACGCACATGGTGGAGCTGGGCGACCTGGCGACCACGGCGGAGGCGGCGACCCGGCTGCGCAGCGACCTGGACGTCCTGTGCGGGCGGTGGCTGCCCGACGCGCTCGACGCCGCGGTCCGCACGTCCGTGCGCCGCCAGCTCGAGGTGCTGACCGAGCACCTGATGGCCCCGCTGCGCGGCCATCTCGGCGACGAGGAGCTCGTCGTGGTGCCGACCGGGCCGCTGTCGGGCGTGCCGTGGTCGCTGCTGCCGGACCTGCGCGGCCGCCCGGTGACGGTGGCGCCGTCGGCGACCGTGTGGCTGTCCGGCCGCCGCGAGCCGCCGCGGCCGGCCGGGGGCGAGCTGCTGGTCGCCGGGCCGGACCTCGAGCACGCCGCGAACGAGGTCGAGCGGCTGTCCGCGATCTACCCGGACGGCGAGACGCTGCTCGGCGAGGACGCGACCGTCGAGTCGGCGATGAAGGCGCTCGACGGCTGCGCCGTCGCGCACTTCGCCACCCACGGCCACCACGAGCAGGACAGCGTGCTGTTCTCCCGGCTCGACCTGGTGGACGGCCCGCTCATGGCCTACGACATCCACCGGCTCGGCGCCGCGCCCGAGCACGTCATCCTCTCCTCGTGCGACGTCGGCCGCTCGGTCGTCCGGGACGGCGACGAGATCCTGGGCTTCACCGCGGCGCTGCTCTACAGCGGCACCCGGACCGTGGTGTCCAGCGTGGCGCGCATGGACGACGCCGCCGCGGTCGGCGTGATGACCGCCTACCACCGCGGCCTGGCCGCCGGCGTCGCCCCCGCACGGGCGCTGGCCGACGCGGCGCTGACCGAGCCGCTGACCCCGCTGGTGTGCTTCGGCAGCGGCTGAGAGGGAGACCCACCATGCGCAAGCTCGTCGTGACCAACATCGTCTCGCTCGACGGCTGCTTCACCGGCCCCGGCGGCGACATCTCGGCGATGCCGTTCGACGCCGGCTTCAGCGAGTACAACGCCGAGCGGCTGCGGGAAGCCGGCACCCTGCTGCTGGGCGCGGACACCTACGCCGGCTTCAAGGACTACTGGCCGCAGGTCGCCGCCGACCCGGACGCCCCGGAGCTGGAGCGGGAGATCGCGCGGTTGAACGGCGAGATGGAGAAGGTCGTGGTCTCCGACCGGCTGGAGGCCGTGCCGGACGGGCCGTGGGGCACCGTCCGGGCCGTGCGCCGCGCCGACGCGCACGCGGAGGTCGCGAAGCTGAAAGCGGGCGAGGGCAAGGAGATCCTCGTGTTCGGCAGCCACGTGCTGTGGAACGACCTGCTGGCCGCGGGCCTGGTCGACGAGCTGCACCTGATCGTCGCCCCGGGCGTGATCGGCAACGGCGTGCCCGCGTTCACCGGCCCCGGCCGGTTCCAGCTGCTCGGCACGCAGACGTGGCCGGGCACGAGCCTCGTGCTCATCCGGTACTCGGCCAGCTCAGCTTGAGCGGGCTCGCGGTCAGCGCACCCGGGCTCGGCCGGCGCGCGGAAGTCGTTCTTCATGACCGCCGCGTTCGGCGTGCACGACAAAACTCAAGGACGCCAAGGTCTTCCTGAGCCCGGGCGGCGGCTGGGCGGCGCGCTACTTCGACGAGACGACCCCGGGCTGCCGCCAGCGCCTGCTGTTCCGCTGACACGACGCGCTGGCCAGACACCCGGGCATGACACTCGGGCATGACACCCGGGCATGACAAACGGCCCCTGGCGTACGAGACGCCAGGGGCCGTGTGCCGGATGGGTCAGCTGACGGCTACAGCTGCCCAGGTCGCGGCGACCGCGGTCGACTCGGCACTGCCGGCGCCGAACAGCTCGTCGGCTGCGGCGATGGTCTGCGTGCGTGCGTCGTGGTAGTCGGTCGTCGAGGTGAACTTCGTCGACAGCGCGTTGTACCAGATCTTCTCGGCGCTCTCCCGGCCGATGCCGGTCACGGTCGAGCCGTCACAGGTGGGGCTGTTGTAGTCCACACCGTTGACGTTCTTCGCGCCGCTGCCCTCGGACAGCATGTAGAAGAAGTGGTTCGCGATACCGGACGAGTAGTGCACGTCCACGTTGCCCGCGTCGGTGGACCAGCAGCCGAGCGAGGCGCCGTCCTTCGTCGGGTCGTCCATGTAGCGCAGCGGCGAACCGTCACCGTTGATGTCGATCTTCTCGCCGATCAGGTAGTCACCCGGGTCGGTGGCGTTGTTCGTGGAGAACTCCACCGCGGTGCCGAAGATGTCACTGGTGGCCTCGTTCAGGCCGCCGGACTCGCCCTCGTAGACGAGGCCCGCGGTCGCGGCCGTGACGCCGTGCGACATCTCGTGGCCGGCCACGTCGATCGCGGTCAGCGGGTGCGAGTCACCGATGCCGTCGCCGTAGGTCATGCAGAAGCACGAGTCGTCCCAGAAGGCGTTGACGTAGGCGTCGCCGTAGTGCACGAAGCTCTCCGCGCCGACACCGTCGTTGCGGATGCCGTTGCGGGCGTGGACGTTCTTGTAGTAGTCCCACGTGCTGGCCGCACCGTAGGCGGCGTCCACGGCAGCGGTCTGGTCGTCGGTGCCCTCGCCGGTGCCCCAGGTGTTGTCGGCGTCGGTGTAGAGCACGTTGGTGTCGGAGTTGGACACCTGCTGGTTGCCGCGGGTGCCGTCGACCATGTTGAAGCCGTCGCCGCCCTCGGTGGTCTCGAGCGCGACCTGGCCGCTGTACTCGCTGTTACCCGTGCCGGCGACCTGCTCGATGTCGTCGTAGGAGTAGAGCACCTTGCCGGTCTTGGCGTCGGTGAACACGTGCAGCTTGCTCGGCGTCTGGTCGGCCTTCATGCCGTTCAGCACGGTCTCGTAGGCCAGCGTCGGCGCGGTGCGCACGGCGTAGACGACGAGCGACGGCTTGGCGGCGGTGTACTTGATGCTCGTGTCCGCGGCCATGGCCTTGGACACGGCGGCCGGTGCGGCCATGCCCGGCGTGGTCGACAGGGTGAGCTTCGCCTGCGTCGCCTTGTTGACGGAGACGACCTCGCCCTTGGCGCTCTCGGTGACGACCATGTCGCCGCCGAGCACCTTCATGCCGTTGTAGGTGCGGTCGTAGCGCATGTGGCGCAGACCGTCAGCGGTGACGACCGCGTCCTTCACGACGAGCTGCTCCTGCGAGCCGATGCCCGCCGCGGTGGCGACCTTGGCGGACTCGTTCTTGGCCAGCTGGCGGGCGTCGGCCTTGCTCGCGTGCGTCGCCGTGGGCGCGTCCGTCGAGGCCATCGCGTTGCCGCCGATCGTGGCACCGACGGCGACCGCGACCGTGGCCGCGGCGGCCCAGTACAGGGTCGAGCGTTTCATCAATGGGCTCCTCGGTCTGTCCGAAGCAGGGAGCTCGCCGGGGGAGAACCCGCGAGCTCGGGCATTCCGATCATGCACACATAACAATGTGGTCGAAACCGACTATCAGCTGAAACACTGAGCGGCTCTTCGACGATCTTTTCTGGTCACGAGGGCGAATCGCGCCGGTATTGCCGGGAAAACCAACTTTCGTCGTGAGCCGAACAACCCAGTGGGCTACTGCTTTCGTCCGGCGACTCTTGCCATTCAATACTGTTCATATGTGAATAAGAAACCGGCATGATCCACAGCGTGTTCAGGGGAAGTTGCCGTGGGTTCCCGACGATCGGCTCTACCGCTCGATGACCAGGTGATTCAGGCGGCCACGGGCGACAGCAGCCCGCGGATCTCCCGCACGGCCGCGCGCCCCGCGCGGTTGGCGCCGACCGTGCTCGCCGACGGGCCGTAGCCCAGCAGGTGCACCCGCGGCTCGGCCACCACGCGGGTGCCGTCCATGACGATGCCGCCACCGATGCCGCCGCCGATGCCGCCGCCGATGCCGCCGCCCGCGCTCCGCAGGCCGAGCGGCGCCAGGTGGTCGAGCGCCGCGCGCCAGCCGGTGCACCACAGGATCAGGTCCGCCGCCACGAACGTCCCGTCCGCCCACTCGACGCCGTCCGGCGTGATGCGGGTGAACATCGGGCGGCGGTCGAGCAGGCCAAGCTCCTGCGCGGCGCGCACCTCGGGCGTCAGCGCCAGGCCGGTCGCGCGGACGACGCTGTGCGGCGGCAGCCCGGCCCGCACCCGCTCGTCGACCCGCGCCACGATCTCGCGGCCGAACGACGAGTCGAACGGGCCCTCGCGGAACACCGGCGGCCGCCGGGTCACCCAGGTCGTCGTCGCGACCTCGGCGAGCTCCAGCAGCAGCTGCACGGCCGACGTGCCGCCGCCCACCACGACGACGCGCTTGCCGGCGAACCCGGCCGGGCCGCGGTAGCCGGCCGTGTGCAGCTGCCGCCCACGGAACGTCTCCTGACCCGGGTACCGCGGCCAGAACGGCCGGGTCCACGTCCCGGTCGCGTTGAGCACCGCCCGCGCCGACCAGGTGCCCGCGTCCGTCCCGACCAGCAGCCGCTCGCCCGGGCCGCGGCGCACCGCCTGGACACTCACCGGCCGAAGCACGCCGAGGTCGAACTCCCGCTCGTACGCGGCGAAGTACGCGGGCACGGCCAGCGCCGCCTGTTCGTCCGGGCCGGGCGGGTCGAAGTGCCTGCCCGGCAGGTCGAAGATCCCGTGCACGGTCGCCATCCGCAGCGTCGGCCACCGGTGCTGCCACGCGCCGCCCGGGCCAGCGTTCGCGTCCAGCACGGCGAAGTCCAGGTCCGCCCGGCGCAGGAAGTACGCCGCCGACAGCCCGGCCTGCCCAGCCCCGATCACCACCACGTCCGTCTCGTGCACACCCCGCACAACGCCCGTGCCCATGGGACACATCCCGACCCGGCGAAGGTCACACGACCTCCCACGGCCGCCCGTCCTGGTAGGCCCCGCGCAGCCCGGCGAGCGCCTCGTCGAACGCCTCCTCGAACGCCACGCCGGCGAGTCCGCTCGTCGCGACCGTGCGCCGGGCCGACCAGTTCGTCGAGTGCGCCAGCCGCCGGGCCATGCCCGCCCAGCCGGCGGGCGTGCCGGTCACGACCCAGGCGTCCGGCCCGTGCGCGGTGAACCGCCGGGCCTGCCGCAGCCACGACGCCGCGACCTCCGGCCAGACCACGATGTCCAGCACCTCGCCCGGGCACGCGCCGGCCAGCAGCCGGGCGTTCGCCCGCGACACCGGGTCCGCGGCACACCCGAGCACCACGGTCGCCGGGCGCATCGTCCACAGGAGACGGACGAGCGCGGCGGCCTCGACCGGACCGCACGGCACGGGCGGGCGCGCGGGTACGGGCCGGCGGGGGAGCGGTGAACCAGGCACACCACGTAGACGCCCCACGGCGCCCGGACGTGAGATCGGGGTTCATGATGTCCGCATGCGACACCAGGTGACCGGCGCGGACGTGGCGGCCGCGGCGGAGCGGTTCGCCGGGGTCATCCCGCCGAGCCCGCTGCAGCGCAACGAGCGGCTCTCCGTGCGCCACGACCTCGACGTGTGGCTCAAGCGCGAGGACCTGAACACCGTGCGCTCGTACAAGGGCCGCGGCGCGCTCAACTTCGTCAGCGGGCTGACCGCCGGGCAGCGCGAGACCGGCGTGGTCTGCGCGAGCGCCGGCAACCACGGGCAGGGCGTGGCGTTCGCGTGCGCCGCGCTCGGCGTGCGGTCGCGGGTGTACCTGCCGCGCACGACGCCCCGGCAGAAGCGGGACCGGGTCGCCCAGCTCGGCGGCCGGTACGTGCAGGTCGTCGTCGAGGGCGACACCTACGACGACGCGGCCGCCGCGGCGCTCGCCCACGCCGAGGAGACCGGCACCACGCTCATCCCGGCCTTCGACGACCCGCGCACGATCGCCGGCCAGGGCACGGTGGTCCGCGAGGCCGTGCGCCAGCTCGGCCGCGCGCCGGACGTGGTCGTCGTGCCGGTCGGCGGGGGCGGGCTGCTGGCCGGGACGCTGGCGTGGCTGGCCGGCGACCACCCGGAGGTGCGGGTGGTGGGCGCGGAGCCGGCGGGCGCGGCCTCCATGGCGCACGCGCTCGCGCAGGGCCGCCCGGCGCCGCTCGCGCACGTGGACCCGTTCGTCGACGGTGCCGCGGTGCGCCAGGTCGGCCGGCACACGTTCGCGCTGGCGCAGCGGTACCGGCCGGACCTCGTGGCGGTGCCCGAGGGCCGGATCTGCGTGGAGATGCTGGACCTGTACCAGTCGGACGGCGTCATCGCCGAGCCCGCCGGGGCGCTCGCAGCGGCCGCGCTGCCGGACCTGTCGCTGCCGCCCGGTGCGACCGTCGTGTGCATCCTGTCCGGCGGCAACAACGACGTCAGCCGCTACGCGGAGATCGTCGAGCGGGCGCTGATCTTCGAGGGCCGCAAGCACTACTTCCTCGTGGAGTTCCCGCAGGAGCCGGGCGCGCTGCGCCGCTTCCTCGACGACGTCCTCGGCGCGGACGACGACATCACGCTGTTCGAGTACGTCAAGCGCAACAACCGCGAGACCGGCCCCGCGCTCGTCGGCATCGAGCTCGGCGCCCCGGAGAACCTGGGACCCATGCTGAAGCGGATGGGCACGGCCCCGCACCGCATCGAACGCGTGCCGCCGGACAGCCCGCTGTTCACCTTCCTGGTCTGAGCGTATTCGGAAAACAAATTCCTCAAAACAACGCGGCAGAGTGCCGCACGTCCCTTGTGACAAGAACCACGGAAATTCCGGGTTCGTTTCGAGAGGGGCCCAGAAATGTTTCGAAGAACGGGAATCATGGTGGCGGCCGTTGCCGTTTCCGCCGCCATACTGACGCCGGTCGCGATGGCGACCGCGGCGCCCTCGACCACCGCTGTGACCACTGCCGCGAGCACGTCCGCGGCCGCTCCGTACTGCGGGATCAGGTGGGGTTCCGTGGCGAAGTCGACCGCGGGATATCCGTCGGGGCAGCTGACGAACATCCGCGCCGGGCGGCACGCCTGCTACGACCGACTCGTGTTCGACGTTCGCGGAAATCACGTCGCATACACCGTGAAATACGTGTCGACGATGCGGGCGGACGCGTCCAACCGGGTCGTTCCACTGCGCGGCGGGGCAAAACTGTCGATCGTGCTCCAGACGCCCGCCTACGACCTCGCGGGCCGGCCGACCTACCACTTCGCGAACAAGTCCGAACTGGTGAACGTCCGCGGCTACGGAACCTTCCGGCAGGTCGCGTTCGCGGGCTCGTTCGAGGCCGTGACGTCCGTGGGCCTCGGGGTGCGCGCACGGCTGCCGTTCCGGGTGTTCACACTGCCCGGCCGCGTCGTGGTCGACGTGGCGCACCGCTGGTGATCACTGCACCGCCATCGACGCGAGCGTGCGCCCGATGTGCTCCGCGTCGGCGATGCCGAGATTGCTGAGCACGACCACGGACACGCCGGTGCCCGGCTGGACCTCGTTGTACGAGGCGAAGCCGGGCACCCCGCCGTCGTGGAAGTACACGGCCCGCCCGCCGGCCTCCCGGATCTGGATGCCGTACCCGTACTGCTCGAGCGCGTTCACCTCGACGCGCGGCCG
Organism: Actinophytocola sp.; assembly: GCA_035995025.1. GTDB lineage: Bacteria > Actinomycetota > Actinomycetes > Mycobacteriales > Pseudonocardiaceae > Actinophytocola. The sequence goes on along the minus strand of DASYKY010000129.1, from coordinate 29,999 downwards.
TAACAGCTCGGCGAGCGTGTCCTGGTCGGCGATCGCGGGACTGCCGGTGAGCAGGAAGTCGTTCCACCGGGCCATGTTCCGCGCGGTCGAGTAGATCCCGGCGGCGGCGTAGTAGGCCGACGTGTCGTGCGTGCCGGCGATGTCCGTCCAGCTGTCGTAACCCGTCGCGAGGCCGGCGGCGCCGGGCCGGTATCCGGTGTTCGTCATGCGCAGCGGGTCGAGGATCGCGGTGCGCATGAACTGCCCGTAGTCCTGCCCGGCGACCTTCTCGATCACGCGGCCGAGCAGCACGTAGCCGGAGTTGGAGTACTTCCAGCGCGTGCCCGGCCCGAACTCGAGCGGCCGGTTCGCGAACAGGCTCGTCAGCTGTTCCGGCGACGGCTCGCCGGTGCCGAGCCGGGCGAACAGCCGCGCCGCGGCCGCCGGTTCGACGTCGAGGTAGTCGAACAGGCCCGACGTGTGGGTGAGCAGCTGGTCGATCGTGATCGCGCGCCACGCCGGCGGGCAGTCCGGCAGGTACTCACACACCGGGTCGGTCACCGCCAGCTTGCCCCGATCCTGCAGGAGCAGGACGGCGAGCGCGGTGAACTGCTTCGTCATCGAGGCGATCACGTACCGCGTGTCCGGCCCGGCCGGTTCGCCGTCGCGTGCCTTGTCGAAGCCGCGGCGCAGCAGCACCTGGTCGCCGAGCCGCACCTCGACCGCGCCGCGGAACCGCTGCGCGCCGACAAGGTTCTCGAGGTAGCCGGTGAGCCGCCTGGTGGTCGCCGACTCCCGCGCAGGTTCCCGCGCAGGCGCCGGGGCCGGCGCGCAACCGGCCAGCGTGACACCGACGACCGCCGCGGCGAGCGCCGCCACCCATCGGGACGCCATGCCCGTGCATCGCGCCGGCGGCGGTGGTTGTGACAGACCCTCCGATGGTCGGGTTGCCGAGTAGATACCGAGTATGCATACTCAGTATCCATGTCCATCAAGTACGGCCTGCTGGCCCTGCTGGAGCGCCAGCCGATGTACGGCTACCAGCTGCGCAGCGAGTTCGAGCGCTCCACCGGCGCCACCTGGCCCCTCAACATCGGGCAGGTCTACACGACCTTGTCCCGCCTGCACCGTGACGGCCTGGTCGAGGAGACCGGCGAGTCCGACGAGCAGGGCAAGGTCGTCTACCGGCTGACCGACGCGGGCAGCGCCGACCTCGCCCGCTGGTTCACCACGCCGGTCACCCAGGACGACCGCCCCCGCGACGAGCTGGCCATCAAGGTCGCCCTCGCGGTCACCACGCCGGGCGTCGACGCGCGGGCCGTCGTGCAGGCCCAGCGCACGGCGACGGTCCGGCACCTCCAGGAGCTCACCCGGCTCAAGGCCAGCGCGGGCGAGGAGGACATGGCGTGGCTGCTCGTCCTGGACTCGATGATCTTCCGGTCGGAGGCGGAGGTGCGCTGGCTCGACCACTCCGAGACGCGGCTCGCGCGCATGCCCCGGCCGCCTGCCCGGCCGGTCGCCGAGTCCGGGCAGAACGAGCAGACGAACCAGGAGGTGACCCGATGACGGAGTACGCGATCGAGCTGCGGGACGTGACCCGCGTGCACGGCACCGGCGAGACCCAGGTCAGCGCGCTGGCCGGGGTGAGCATCGGCGTGCGGCCCGGCCAGCTGGTCGCCGTCATGGGCGCGTCCGGCTCCGGCAAGTCGACGCTGCTGCAGCTGGCCGGCGGGCTCGACCTGCCCTCCGGCGGGAGCGTGCACGTCGAGGGCGTCAGGCTGGGCGAGCAGACCCGCGCCGGCCTCGCCGCGCTGCGCAGGCGCAGCATCGGCTACGTCTTCCAGGACCTGAACCTCATCCCGGCGCTGACCGCCGCGGAGAACGTGGCGCTGCCGCGCGAGCTCGACGGCGTGAAGGTCGCGCGGGCGCGCGAGGAGGCGCTGACGGCCCTGCGCGAGGTCGGCGTCGAGGACCTCGCCAACCGGTTCCCCGACCAGATGTCCGGCGGACAACAGCAGCGCGTCGCGATCGCCCGCGCGCTCGTCGGCCCGCGCCGCGTGCTGCTCGCCGACGAGCCCACCGGCGCGCTGGACTCCTACACCGGCGAGGCCGTGCTCAAGGTCATCCGGGCCCGCTGCGACGCGGGCGCGGCCGGCCTGCTCGTCACGCACGAGGCCCGGCACGCCGCGTGGGCGGACCAGATCGTCTTCCTCAGCGACGGCCGGATCGTCGACGAGACCGGCGTGGCACCCGCCGCGGACACCCTGCTCGAGGGGGCGTCGTGAGCGAGCTTGCGAGCGAACCGAAGACACGTGGTGGGTGGCGGCCTGCGCTGCGGATCGCGCGGCGCTCGGTGCGCCGCCACCTCGGCCGGTCGATCCTGATCGCCGCGCTCATCGCCGTCCCGATCGCGGGCGCCACGCTCATGGACGGGCTGCTGCGCACGCTGACCGGCCCGGAGCACAGCGCGTACGAGCGCATGGGCGAGGCGGACGGGCAGGCCCTGGTCACCGACCACACCACGCTGCCCAACTGGCAGCCGGGCGGGGACCCGAGCGACGGGACAGGCGAGCGCAAGGCGACGTCGGTCGACGTCGAACGCCTGCTGCCGCCCGGCTCGCGGGCCGTGCCCGACCTCGTCTTCGGCCTGATCCGGCTGACCGAGGGCGACCGGATCGTGCGCGCGGACATCGACCTCGTCCCCGTCGGCGACCCGCTCACCGACCACATCGCGCGGCTCGACTCGGGCCGGCTGCCGAAGGGGCCGGACGAGGTCCTGGTCACCGAGCCGCTCGCGGAGCGCCTCGGCCTGCTCGACGGCGGCGAGGTGCGCGCGGGCGCCACGATCACCGCGGACGACGGGCCGCGGGTCGCGGTCACCGGGCTCGCGGTGGTGCCGACGTCCACCGACTGGCCCGTGATCGTGGCGCCGCCGGACTCGGCGCTGAAGCGGGCGCCGGGCCTCGCCGACATGGACGAGTCCGCACGGCAGTACCTGGTCGACCTGCCGCCGGGCGCGGACGGTGACGCGCTCTGGCCGAAGCTGACCGCGCAGGGCGTCGCGTTCACGCCGCGCGCGGTCCTCACCGACCCGGCGCGATATCCGCTCGTGTACTCCGGCGAAAGCGCGCTGGAGACCATCGGCCCGATCGCCCTGATCGTGGGGTTCGGGGTGCTCGAGGTCGTGCTGCTGGCGGGCGCCGCCTTCGCGGTCGGCGCCCGCCGGCAGGTCCGCGAGCTCGGGCTGATCGCGGCCAACGGCGGCACCGCCAAGCACGTGGGCCGCACGGTGCTCGCCCAGGGCCTCACGCTCGGCCTGTTCGGCGCGGTCGGCGGGTTGCTGTTCGGTGGGTTGCTGCTCTACGCGGGCAAGCCGCTCTGGGAGGGGTTCAGCGCCGAGGTCGTCGACACCTGGCGGTTCGGCTGGATCGAGCTGGCCGTCGCGGGCCTGGTCGGCCTGCTGTCCGGGCTCGGCGCGGCGCTGCTGCCGGCGATCGGCGTGGCCCGCATGCGGCCGGTCGACGCGCTCGCCCAACGGTTCCGCGCCACCGCGCTCGGCGCGCGGCTGCCGGTCGTCGGCGTCGTCGTGCTGGCGGTGGGGATCGCCGGTGTGGTCGTCTCGGGCGTGCTCGCCCGGCAGCGGATCGTCGAGTTCCGGGACCGTCCGAACGCGACGGACGGCTACGCGCAGCCGGACCTTTCGCTGCCGACCCTCGGCGTGCTGGTGGCGGGGCTGGTCGCGGTGATCGGGCTCGTCATGGTCACGTCCGGGCTGGTGGCGACGCTTGCCAGGGCCGCGGGCCGGCTGCCGCTGTCGAGCCGGCTGGCCATGCGCGACGCGGGCCGCCACCGGCACCGCACGGTGCCCGCGGTCGCGGCGATCATGATCGTGGTGGCCGGGTCGGTGACGCTGGCGTTCGTGTTCGCCGCCTCCGCGGTCGGCGACGTGAAGACCACGCCGGACGACACGATCACCGTGCACGCGGATCCGAGCCTGAACAGGCAGGACCCGGGGCAGGAGGCCGACGCCCGCCGCGACATCCTCGACGGCACCCGGGCCATGGCCGCGGCGCTGCCCGGCGGGACGGCCGTGGCGGTGCCGGCGGCGGCCCAGCAGGACAACGCCATGGTGGCGCTCGCGGTGGACCAGCAGGGCCGGTGCAGCACCGGGCAGATCGGCATCGCCGACCCGGCCGCGCTCGAGCTGGCCCTCGGCCACAAGCCGTCCGCCGCGGTGCTGGCGGACCTGGAGAGCGGCACGGTCGTCGCGCTCGACGAGTGCATGCTGACGAGCGGGGCCGTGCGCACCGAGACGTTCGGGTCGGGCGAGAAGCCCGTCGAGCTGGCGGCCCGGTACGAGCCGCGGCCGGCGGGCACGGCGTACTTCGAGCTGCCGGCCGCGTTCATCTCTCCGAAGGCCGCCCGGGAGCGGGGCTGGACCGCCCGCCTGGACGTGATCGCGGTGCGGTTCTCCCCGTCGGCGACGCAGGACGACATCGACAAGGCGATCGCGACGGGGGAGGACCGCGGGTTGCAGGTGTCCGACCCCTACGACGTCGAGGACGAGGTGAACCTGGCCAACCTGGCGCTCGCCGGCGGGGCCGGGCTGGTCACGCTCCTCGGGGTGGCGGTCACGGTCGCGCTGTCCGCGGCGGAGGGCCGGGCGGACCTGGCGACGCTCGCGGCCATCGGCGCCCAGCCGCGGCGCAGGCGGACGCTCGCGGGTGCGCAGGCGCTCGTGCTGAGCGGCGTGGGCACGTTGCTCGGGCTGGTGCTCGGCGGGGTGCTCGGGTTCGCGGCCGCGCCGCTGTCGGGGGCGCTGGGGTTCGCGGTGCCGTGGCAGAACCTCGCCATAACGGTGCTGGGCGTGCCGGTGCTCGCGGTGTGCGTGGCGATGGCGGTGACCCGCTCGCGGCTGCCGATGGTGCGGCGGGTCGAGTGATCCGGGAACCGGCCACTGTGGACGTACAGGCTGCCGGCAGGCGAGCAGGGCCACCGGATCGTGCCGGCCTCTCGTCACGGGGCCAGCACGATCCGGCCCGACGCCTCCCCCGACGCCTGTCGCCGCCACGCCGCGGCCACGTCGGCCAGCGGCACCGTCTCGTGCGCCACCGCCAGCCGCCCGGCGACGGCCTCGGCCGCGACCTTCACGATCGCGGACGTGCGCCGCTCGGGTGTCAGCTCGGTGTTCGTGTACCCGAGGAGCCGCAACGACTTGCTGCGCAACGTCGACGAGTCGATCGGGCACGTCTCGGACGCCGAGCTGCCCAGGTTGACCAGCCGGCCACCCACCCGCAGCACACGTGCGGCGGCCGCCGCCGCGGGCCCGAACAGCGGATCCAGCACCAGGTCCGCCGGCCCGTCGAGCGCGTCCTCGAACCGGGACGCGAGCGTCCCGACGTCGTCGGTGTCCAGCGGTACGACCGCGTCCGCGCCCGCCTTCGCGGCCCGGGCCTGCGCCGCCGCCGACCGCGCGCCCGCCACGACCCGCCGGGCGCCCGCGGTCCGCGCGAGCTGGACCGCCGCCTGGCCGACCACGCCGCCGGCGCCGAGCACGATCACCTGCTCGCCCGCGGCCAGCTCGCCGCGCCACGTCAGCGCCAGGTACGCGGCCACCGCGGACAACCCGAGCGCGCCGACCGCCACCGGGTCCGCCCCGGCCGGCAGCTCCACCACCTCGTCGGCGCGCGCGACCGCCAGCTCGGCCATGCTGCCGTCGCCCGGCTTCATGCCCGCCGACGTCGGGAACCAGACCGTCCGCCCGCCGGTGACGCCGACGCCCTGCACGCCCGGTACGTAGGGCGTCGCCGGCCGGCCGAAGTACGACTTGCCGGTCGCGCACAACAGGTCCAGCGGCGTGATCGGCGCGGCCCGCACCTCCACCAGGACCTCGTCCGGCCCCGGTTCCGGCGACGGCGCCGAGGACACCGACGGCGGCTCGCCGGGCGTCGTGATCCGCGCGGCGCGCATCACGTCGCGATGTCGGGGTAGGGGAGCGAGAAGTGGCCGAGGCCGCGGGCGTACTCGAGCTGGAAGCCCAGCGGCTCGTCGTGGTCGCGCTCGAACATCGCGATGAACAGCGTCAGCGTGAGGAACGGGTGCGCGCCCAGCTCGAACAGCCTCGGGTAGTCGTGAGTGGACAGTGCGGCGCGCTCGGTGTCGTCGAAGGACAGCCAGGTGGACGCCTCACCGGTGTGGCAGTTGAGGATCCGGTTGGCCTCGTTGGCCTCCCACCACTCGACCGTCCCTTGTGGATCTTCGCGATAGCGCTCCACCAGCGAAGGATCGCGGTCCACGGTGAACAGAAACTTGTTCAGCACGTACCTGCTCACGACGCCCCCTCGCAGGCTCGGTGGCGCCGCTCGCGGTCGCCCTGTGTTTGATGGTTCGCTCCGCAAGCTCCGCTCACGACGCCCCCTCGCAGGCTTGGTGGCGCCGCTCGCGGTCGCCCTGTGTTTGATGGTTCGCTCCGCAAGCTCCGCTCACGACGATGCGCCTCCGTTCGGGTACCAGGTGAAGTAGGCCTCCATCGTGTGGAACAGGTCGTAGGTGTCGACGTAGTCGGCCTTGCGGCCCTCGCCCGCTACGCCCATCATCAGCATGAAGTCCATGAACCCGTGCGTGGCGTTGCCCGGCAGGTGCAGGCTGTCCAGCGTCACCTCGCCGCAGCAGCCGTCGATGTCACCGGTGGAGATCCACTCCACGGCCTTGCGGTCGAACTCCGGGTCGGGGCCGTGCGGCCCGAACTGCCGCGGCCCGCCCAGCTCCAGCGACAGGTGCCCGGTGCCGATGACCGCCACGCGCCGGCCGGACGGCCAGGACTCGACCAGCTCGCGGATCGTCTGTCCCAGTTGGACGAACCGGCGGGGACGGGGGAGCGGCGGGGCGAAGATGTTGGTGTAGACCGGCACGATCGGCAGGTCGTTCTGTGGCCGCAGCGTGATGATCGGGCACGTGATCGAGTGGTCGATGCGCAGCTCGTTGGAGAACGCCAGGTCGAAGCCGGCGTCGATGCCCTCGCGCAGGAGGTGGTTCGACAGGGCCTCGTCGCCGCGCATCACCATCCGCGGCAGGCCGAACTCGCGTTCCTCGTTGTACCAGTTGGCGTCGTAGAACGGCGCCTTGCCGACGAGGAACTGCGGCATGTTGTCCAGCCACAGCTGGTGGAAGTGGTCCGAGCCGACCATCACGAGCACGTCCGGGTTCGCGCGCGTCAGCGTCTCCCGGAACCGCTCGACCTTGCGCACCCACTCGTCGGCGAACGGCGGCCGGTCCTCGCCGGTGGACGTGCTGGCCCGGTAGTAGAACGGGTGATGGGTGGACGCGATCACCGCGACCAGCTCAGCCATGGCTGCTACCTCCGTTGGTGGGCGACGGTGGGACGGACACGTTGTTCAGGTCCACGGACAGGAAGATGTCGTTCGCCACCGGGTTGCGCAGCTCCTCGGCGAGCTGGCCGATCAGCCCGGCGGTACGGGCCAGCAACGCGAAGCCGCGCAGCAGTTCCAGCGGCAGCCCGAGGTCGGCGAGCGCGGCGCCGCACGCGCCCGCCCCGTTCAGCGGCAGCGTCCGCCCGAGCACCGCCGGGTGCACGCGGCCGATCGCGGCGAACAGCGACAGGTGCGGGCCGTAGAGCCCCTCCTCGCGCGCGATCTCGAACAGCCGCGGCGTGCGCGGGTCGCCGTCCTTGTGCACGTGGTGGCCGAGCCCCGGGATGAACTCCTTCGCCTCCCGCGAGGCCCGCACGACCTCCAGCGCCAGCTCGTCCCAGCCCTCGTCGTCCAGCGGCAGCTGCCGGCTGCGGAGCACGCCGTGCAGGAACCGGCCGCAGTCCTCGGTGACGCCGAGGAACCGCGACCCGCCGCCCAGCAGGCCCGCCGCGAGCGCCCCCTGCACGGAGTCCGGCGCGGACAGGTAGGTCAGCCGGGTGACGATCGCGGTCGGGGTGAACCCGTGGTCGGCCAGTGCCGCCAGCACCGCCTCGAACACCCGGGTCTCGCCCGCCGTGGGCCGCCGCTGGGTGGCCAGCCAGAACGCCAGCTCGCCGAAGGAGACCTGGCCCATCACGTCGGCGGCCAGGTCCTGGCCCAGCAGCGTGATCTTGTCCGGCGACGACGCGCCCAGCGCGGTCGGGTACTCAGCCATCGCCATCCCCCAGAACGCCGTCCTCCAGCCACTTCCGCAGCTCCGCGCCGTGCTCGTCCAGCTCCGGCGGCGGCAGCGCGTAGGACACCGGCGTGGCGGAGAACCGGATCGGGTGGCGCGTCGTCGGCACCGCCCGCGAACCCTCGCCGACCTCGACGACCGGTTCCAGCTCGAAGCGCTCGGCCATCGCGAAGCCGCCGTCGATCGTGTTGATCGGTCCACATGGGACACCCGCCTCGACGAGCAGGTCGAACCACTCCACCGCGCCGCGCCGGACCAGCTGCTCGGTGAGCAGCGGGCGCAGCTCCTCGCGGTTCTGCGTACGGTCCGCGTTGCGGGCGAACCGCGGGTCGTCGGCCACCTCGGGGATGCCGAGCACCTCGCAGAGCTTGCGGAACTGGCCGTCGTTGGCGGCCGCGACGATCAGGTCGTTGTCCTTGGTGGGCAACGGTTCGTACGGGAACACGCTCGGGTGCGCGTTGCCCATCCGGTAGGGCACGACGCCGCCCGCCGCGTACGCCGAGCTGTGGTTGACCAGCCCGGTCAGCGCGGACGACAGCAGGTTCACCTCGACGCGCTGGCCCTCGCCGGTCGCGTCGCGGTGGCGCAGCGCGGCGAGGATGCCGATCACCGCGTGGTTGCCGGCCATCACGTCGAACACGGAGATCCCCGCGCGGTAGGGCGGGCCGTCCGGGTCGCCGGTCAGGCTCATCAGGCCCGACATCGCCTGCACCATCAGGTCGTAGCCCGGCACGTGCCGGCCCGCACCCGCGCCGAACCCGGTGATCGACGCGTACACCACGCCCGGGTTCGCCGCCCGGACGGAGTCGAAGTCCAGCCCGTACTTGTCCAGCCCGCCCGGCTTGAAGTTCTCGATCAGCACGTCCGCGCGCCGGGCCAGCTCGCGGCCGAGCCCCGCGTCGGTCTCGTCGCGCAGGTCCAGCGCGATCGACCGCTTGCCGCGGTTGATGCCTAGGTAGTAGGTCGACACGCCGTCGCGCACCGGCGGCGACCAGGACCGGGTGTCGTCGCCGCGCGGCCCCTCGACCTTGACGACGTCGGCGCCCATGTCGGCGAGCAGCATCGTGGCGGAGGGACCGGCCAGGATCCGGGAGAAGTCGGCGACGAGCAGTCCGTCCAGCGGGCCGGCCATGAGCCTCCATCCATGTCGTTATCCATGTCGTTATCCATGTCGCTGTCCGTATGACGGACATCTGTCCGCAGTTTTGGTCTCGGGCCGTGCGCTGTCAAGAGGCGGCGGTCCGGGTCACCTGCGGCACCGCCTCGACCCGGGCGAGGTCCGCGCCGATCTCGCCCGCCGCCCGCAGCAGCAGCGGCAGGTGGTGGCCGAGCAGGTGGTCGACCGGCGTCTCCGCGGCGTGCGTGTTGACGTTGAGCGCGCCGACCACGCGGCCCGCGCCGTCGCGCAGCGGCGCGGCGACCGAGCGGATGCCGGGGGCGAGCTGCTGGTCGGTGAGCGCCCAGCCGCGGGCCCGGACCTCGCGCAGCGCCTCGTCCCGCTCGGCGCGGTCGGGCTGCCAGCGCGCGGTGAGCCCCGACCGGCTCGGCTCGGCGAGCACCTCGTCGACCTCCTCGTCGCACAGCGCCGCGAGCAGCACCTTGCCCAGAGAGGTCTGCAGGGCCGGGAACCGCGTGCCGATCTGGACCGCGAGGGCGACGATCTTGGGCACCGCAACGCGGGCGACGTAGACGATGTCCGACCCGTCGAGCTGGGCCACCGAGCAGGACTCGCCGGTGGCCGTGGACAGCTCCGCCATGTGCGGCCGGGCGATGTCCCACAGCCCCTGCGAGCGCACGTAGGACACACCGAGATCGAGCACCCGCGGCGTGAGCGCGAACCCGGGGCCCGCGGTGCGCACGTAGCCCAGCTCGGTGAGCGTCAGCAGGATCCGGCGCGCCGTCGGCCGGGCCAGTCCGGTGGCCGTCGCGACCTCGGCGAGCGTCATCGCCGGGCGGCCAGGCTCGAACGCGGTGATGACGTCGAGCCCGCGCGCGAGCGACTCGATGAAGTCCGGTCCGGTGCCTTCGCGCGGCATGGCGGCTCCTGTCTGTCACGGGCATTGACTTTCGTCACGGTCCGGGATCAGAGTAACTCTCGTCGCGATACGGACGTGAGTCCGCCAGACGGTCAAGGAGTTCGCCGATGAACGACTTCCAGCCCGGCAGACCTGTCCTGCTCCGCGGCGGCACGGTGCTGCCGATGGACGACGCGCGCACGGTGCTCACCGGCACCGACGTCCTCGTCCTCGACGACCGGATCGCCGAGGTGGGGCGCGACCTCGTGGCGCCGGAGGGCGCGGTCGTGATCGACGCCGCCGACGGCATCGTCATGCCGGGGATGATCGACACGCACCGGCACATGTGGCAGACGGCGATGCGTGGCTACGGCGCCGACTGGACGCTGACGCAGTACTTCGTCTGGTACTACCTGGAGCACGGGAAGACGTTCCGCCCGCAGGACATCCACGCCGGCAACCTGCTCGCCGCGGTCGAGGCGCTGGACGCCGGGGTGACGACCTGCGTGGACTGGTCGCACGGGCTGCAGACGATCGAGCACGCGGAGGCCGCGGTCGACGCGCTGCGCGCGGTGCCGGGCCGGTTCGTGCTGGCGTACGGCAACATCCAGGCCCCGCCGGCGCAGTGGTCCGGCGCGCCGGAGTTCCGCGACTTCGTGAGCCGCCGCATCACCGGCGACGACATGCTGGGCTTCCAGATGGCCTTCGACGTGACGGGTGATCCGTCGTTCCCCGAGAAGCCGGCGTTCGAGGTGGCGCGCGACCTGGGCGTGCCGGTCACGACGCACGCGGGCGTGTGGGGCGCGACGAGCGACGACGGCATCAAGCTCATGCACGACAACGGTTTCATGACCGAGTCGACGATCTACGTGCACGCCGCGTCCCTGTCCGCGGACTCCTACCACCGCATCGCGGCGACCGGCGGCTCGATCTCGGTGTCGACGGAGAGCGAGCAGAGCGCCGGGCAGGGCTACCCGCCCACGTGGGCGATCCGCGCGCACGGGATCCCGATGTCGCTGTCGATGGACACGAGCGTGTGGTGGAGCGGCGACCTGTTCTCGGCCATGCGCACGACACTCGGCGCCGACCGCTCCCGCGAGCACATGGAGGCGCACGCGAAGGGCGACACGGTCACGCACTCCAGCCTGCGCGCCGACCAGGTGGTGGAGTGGGCGACCCGCGGCGGCGCGGCCGCGCTCGGCCGGTCCGACATCGGCTCGCTCGAGGTGGGCAGGAAGGCGGACGTGGTGCTGATCAAGAACGAGCACTCGCCGGTCTCGTTCCCGCTGCTGAACCCCTACGGGCACGTGGCCTTCCAGGCGCAGCGCGGCGACGTCCACACCGTGCTGGTCAACGGCCGGGTCGTGAAGCACGACGGCCGCCTGGTGGACGTCGACCTGGCCGCCGTGCGCAGCGAGGTCGACGCGACGGTCTCCTACCTGCGCGCCGAGCTCGGCGAGGAGGAGTGGGCCAAGGGCATGAACCCGGACATCCCCGAGTCGAAGGTCCTGGACAACCCGTACCAGTACACCGACTACCAGAGCTCGGCCACGAGAAGTGGTGCCACCGCGGAGGCATGAAGCGGCCGATCCGACCAAAGGAGGTTGCTCTCCTGGTCACGTTGGGTACCGTGCTCGATGGGTAGCGTGTTCGTCGACCGCACGGAGATGACGTCATGCCACGGCTCGGGCTGCCACCGCTCAAGATGCCACGGCTCAGGATGCCGCGCATCACGCTCGCGGGGCTCCGGAGCCGCGCGCCGTCCGACGAGCACGAGCGCCTCGTGCTCATCGCCCAGGTCGCCGGGTTCGTCGTCGTCATCGGGGTCATCGTCACGTTCGTGCTGATCGCCGGCGCGAACGCGGGTGAGGGCGTGGCGGTCAAGCAACCGCCGATACCGACGATCACCGACGTCTCCACCCCCGCGCCGACCACGACGTCAGCGCCACCGCCGCCCCCGCCGGTCACCAAGATCGCCGCCCCGGTCGAAAGCCAGGAAGCGGTCGTCAAGCCGAAGCCCAAGCCGAAACCCAAGCCGAAACCGCCCGCACCCGCCCCGGCGCCGCCCGCGCCGCCCACCACCCAGCCTCCGAACCCGGGGCCCGGCGATCCCCAGACCGCCGACCCCTTCGACCGCTGCGCGCCGGAGGGCGCCCACGCGGTCACCAAGCACCGCCACCTCCCGCTGGTGTGCCACGACGGCCGCTGGCACTTCGAGGACTTCCCCCGCTGAGCGGTCAGCCGGCGTTCTCCTTGGTCCACAAGCCGAGCAGCCCGCGCAAGTGCGCGGTGAAGCGGTCCTGCTCGGCCGCCGGGTAGGTGGCGCGCACGGTGTCCACCAGCAGCGCGTCGAACGCCTGCGAGGCCACCCAGTCGCGCACCATATCGTCCACAGTGGACAGCGAGGTGGCGCAGAACTCGTCGTACCGCTCGGTCTCGAAGTAGTCGTCGGCCAAACGGCGGTACTCGGTCAGCTTCTCCTCGTAGGACCGGTCCGAGTCCGCCACCGCGAAGTAGTTCGCCGTGTCCAGGTCCAGCCGCGGCTGCCGGCCGGTCACCGCGCAGAACACCGACCACTTCAGCAGGGTCGAGATCGCCCACGGGAAGTAGTAGTGCAGCGACGTGATCGAGATGTCCGGGCACGCGTTCGCGTAGTCGATGGGGTGCACCGAGCCGCCGACGACCAGCGACTCGCACGAGTTGAACTCCCAGCGGAAGAACGCGTTGATCAGCAGGGAGATCGTCAGCACCTCCTCGCCGGCCGTCGGCGACAGGAACTCGTGGTCCACCGCGTACCGGTCGTGCATCGGCCGGTCCGGCCGGAACTTCATCACCATGCTGTCCGGGCCGATCGTCAGCGACCGGGCGAACACGTCGTAGCCCTCGACCGACGCCTGCAGGTGCATCAGCATCTCGCCCGACTCGTCGTAGGCCTCGTGCAAGGACCGCGGGTCCTTGATCCGCGAGACCCCGCGCCACGCGCCGCCGTCGAAGGGCTTCATGAACAGCGGGTAGCCGACCTTGTCGGCGACCTCGTCGAGGTCGAACGCCTGGTTGTACCTCGCCGCGGTGTAGGCGTACCGGGCGTTGTCGACCGGGTTCTTGTACGGCACCAGCCACGTCTCCGGCACCTTCAGCCCCAGCCGGATCATCGCGCAGTACGCGGCGTGCTTCTCCATGGACTGGAAGGTGAACGGGCTGTTCAGCAGGTACACGTCGTTCATCAGCGCGACCTTCTTCAACCACTCGCGCGGCACGTAGTACCAGTACGCGAGCCGGTCGATCACCAGGTCGTACCGGGGCGTCGCGCGCAGGTCGAACGGCTCGATCGTGATCCGTTCCGTGCTCAGCGTGTGCGCGCGCCCGCCGTGGCTCACCCGGCCGAGCCGGCGCACCAGTTCCTCGAAGGCCCGCGGCCAGTCCTCTTCGTTGCCCAGCAACAGGCCCAGCAGGTGTTCGGTGCGGTCGGGCATCGGGCTTCCTCCTTCAGCAGAACCGGGGCAGGTGGTGCGCGAACTGCGCGCGCCAGGACGGCCAGTCGTGCGGGACGTCGTGTCCCCACACGTCCAGCTCGCAGCGGAAACCCTTCTCGTGCAACAGATGCGCGAACTGCGTGGTCGACGGCAGCGAGCCGGTGGAGTCCTCCCACTGGCCCTGGCCGACGACCAGCAGCAGCGACAGCCGCCCGCGCAGCCAGTCGAGGTGGTCGCCGCCGAGGTTGGGCACGAAGTCGACCGGGTTGGTGAAGTACGCGGCGTCCCCGCGCTCGCCCCAGCCGTTCCAGGTGGCCGGGTCGTAGTTGCCGGACATGCCGAACGCGAACGGGAACAGGTCCGCGCGGCGCAGTCCGTGCAGGACCGCGTGGAACGCGCCGAGCGAGCAGCCGACCGTGCCGATGTCGACCGTGCCACCGCAGTCGGCGTGGATGGCCGGCACGACGTCGCCCGTGATCCACGACTCGTACACGCCGTGCTGGTGCGCGCGCCGCTCGAGCGGCGCCGACTGGTTGGACCACGAGGCCGCGTCGAGCGAGTCCACGCAGTACAGCTTCACCCGGCCGTCGTCGATCAGCCCGGCGACCGCGTCGATCATGCCGTTGCTCTCGAAGTCCCAGGCCCGGCCCTGCTCGGACGGGAACACCAGGAACGGCCGGCCGTAGTGGCCGTAGGCGATCAGCGTGCCGCCACCGATCTCGTGCTGTTCGCGGCGCATCAGCCCTCCCACAGGTCGCTGAGCAGGCCGGCGAGCGCGGGGTCGAACGCGTCCCGCCAGCCGACGTAGTTGTGCGCGTCCGGCACCTCCACCAGCCGCGCGTCGTACCCGTGCGCGGCAAGCGTGACGGTCATCTGCCGGTTGTTCGCGAGGTTCTCCTCCGCCAGCCCGCAGGTGAGCACGACCGGCACCGTCTCGGCCGGCGCGCCCCCGGCCTGCACGGTCGCCACGTACGCGGCGACCTGCGCGAACCGCGAGAACCGGCCGTTCTCCTGCGGGTCCAGCTCGAGCGTGAGGAACGACGCCGACTGCAGCAACAGCCCGCCGAACAGGCCCGGCAGCGCGCGCTGCGCGTGCAGCATCGCGAGCCCGCCGAGGCTCGCGCCCATGCCGGCCACCGGGCCGGTGACCGCGAACGCGTCGCGCAGCGCCGGCAGCACCCGCTGGTGCAGGGTCGCCGAGTACCGCGGGTTCGCCGCGTAGTTCTCGTCGCGCGCGCCGGGTGCCAGCAGCGCCACCCGGCAGCGCGGGAGCCGCTCCGCGGCGACCATCGCGGCGACGAACCCGGTGAGGTCGGCCAGCCGGTCGTACTCCGGACCGTCGTGCGCGACGAGCAGCGGCAGCGGCTCGGCGGGGTCGGCCGGGGTCCACACGCGCGCGTCGACGTCGTGGCCGAGCAGCGGCGCGGGGATCTTCAGGTCGACGTACTCGCCGGGCACGCGCTCGGCGGACAGCCACGCCGGTGCCGCGTAGCCGGGGAACTCGACGACCGACTTGTCGCCGAACGCGCCCGGGGCACGCAGCGGGTTCGCCGGGTCGCAGATCTCCTCGGTGCCCGCGGGGTGGTGCAGCTGGAACTTGTACTCCATGCGGTGCACCGGCGGCCGGTGCAGCGTGAGGCGCCACTCGCCGTCGTCGTGAACGAAGTCGAGGCCGGTCTCCGGCAGCGAGAGCGCGGGCAGCAGCCGCGCCCCGTCCAGCGTCGGCTCGTCCCCGTCCGGCAGCCGGAAGGTGACCGAGTCGGCGCTGACGAGGGGTCGGGTGTCCATCACGTGGCGATCACCGGGCCCATTCCAGTCATCGTTCCCGACATGCGTCAAGCTGGCACGGTGTCGACCCGCGAGCTGGTGGTATTGGGGACGGCGAGCCAGGCGCCCACCCGGTACCGCAACCACAACGGCTACCTGCTGCGCTGGGACGGGCTCGGCCTGCTGTTCGACCCCGGCGAGGGCACCCAGCGCCAGATGCTGCTCGCCGGCGTCAGCGCGCACGACGTCGACCGCATCTGCCTGACCCACTTCCACGGTGACCACTGCCTCGGCGTGCCCGGCATCGTGCAGCGGCTCTCGCTGGACCGGGTGCCGCAGACGGTCGTCGCGCACTACCCGGCGAGCGGCGCGCAGTACTTCGCCCGCATGCGCTACGCGGCGCCGTTCCACGAGCAGGCCGAGCTGCGCGAGGAACCGGTGGAGTCGGCGGGGGTGCTCGCGGCGGGCCCGTTCGGCACGCTCGAGGCGCACGCGCTGGACCACCGGATCGACACGTTCGGCTACCGGCTCGTCGAGCCAGACGGCCGCCGGATGCTGCCCGCCGAACTGTCCCGTGTGGACATCAGCGGGCCGGACGTCGGGCGGCTGCAACGCGAGGGCGTGCTGCACCGCGGCGACCGGACGGTCCGGCTGGAGGACGTCAGCGAGCCCCGGCGCGGCCAGCGGTTCGCGTTCGTCATGGACACCCGGCTCTGCGACGGCGTGTTCACCCTCGCCGACGGCGCCGACCTGCTGGTCATCGAGGCCACGTTCCTCGACCAGGACGCCGCGCTCGCGCACGACTACCGCCACCTCACCGCCGGGGAGGCCGCCCGGGTGGCCGCCGAGTGCGGGGTGCGCAGGCTCGTGCTGACCCACTTCTCCGGCCGCTACACCGACCCGGCCCGCTTCCACGACGAGGCCGCCGCGGTGTTCGACGGCGACATCGTGATCGCCGAGGACCTAATGCGTGTTCCGGTGCCGCCCAGACCGCCTCCCCGGAATTAAAAGTGTCCGTTGCGTTCCGGCCTTCGGTGCGGCCCGGCGGTTGATCATGGCTGGGTGCCGTCACGGTGCCCTGAGGTCACCTTGGGTCGGATCTCATGTGCTGGCTGGTGCCAGGCTGTCGATGATCTCCGCCGCCCGGGCGGTCGCTGCTTCGGGCGGCATGTCCGGGTTGCCGATTTCTGGGTCCCAGTTCAGGTCGTAGTACAGCTCGGTCACGCCCTGCTCGCCGAGCCAGGCGGCGTCCGCGCGGATCTCGTCGAACGAGCCCGACAGGCGCCCCTGCCGCTCGCCCAGCCGGACCACGCCGCGCACCACGATCCGCGGGTCGCCGTCGGCCGCTTCCCGGACGGCGGCGATCGGCTCGGCGATCCGGTCGAGGTCGGTGGCGCTGACGCTCAGCCAGCCCGCCCCGAGCCGGCCCGCCCGTTCGAGAGCGGCGGGCACCGCGCCGCCGAGCAGGATCGGCGGCCCGCCCGGCTGGACCGGCCGGGGCACCATCCGGCTGGGCGGCACCGTGTAGAACTCGCCGTCGAACGAGGCGACCTCGTCGGTCCAGAGCGTGCGCAGCACCCGCACGTACTCCACGGCCCGGGCGGCGCGGCGGGCGGAGGTGGCGCCGGTGGCGGTGAACTCGGGCTCGTACCAGCCGTTGCCCAGCCCCAGGTCCAGCCGCCCGTTGCTGAGCACGTCGAGCGTCGTGGCCTGCTTGGCGAGCACCACCGGCGACACGAACGGCATGTTCACCACGGCCACGCCGAGCCGGATGCGCGAGGTGAGCGCGGCCGCGTAGGCCAGCGCCAGCATCGGGTCGAGCACGCTGCGGTACACCGGCGCGAGGTCGTGCTCGGCACCGACCAGCAGCCGCTGGAACGTCCACAGCGAGTCGTAGCCCAGCTCCTCGGCACGCGCGGCGAACCGCGCGAGGTTGTCCGGGGTGGCCCACGCGCCCGACACGGGCGCTCCGAGTCCGATCCTCATGGGCTCATCATCACACCGGCTCGCCGCGGGCCTCCAGCTGAGCGAGCGCCGCGGAGGTCTTGGCCACCAGGTCGCGCATGGGCCCGATCGCGAAGGTCAGCTCGTACTGGTGGGGCGCCTCGCCGATCAGCAGGTACGCCTTGTGCTCGTCGGAAACCCGGCACAGCACCGGGCACCCCTCGCCGACCTCGGCCCACGCGCCGCCGTTGAGTCCTCGCGTCATCGTTCATCCTTTCGGCTCAAGTTGCTGCTCCGATTGGCGCAAGCATGGCGTCCCGTGAAAGGCTTCGCAACATTGCAATACAGGGGTGCGTTTTGCGGTTTTTGCAAGCGCCGTACGAAAGGAACACATCGTGGTGCAAACGAGGCGGCCGCCGACCGTCCGGCTGCGGCGGTTGGCCGCCGAGCTTCGCCGACTTCGCAACGGGGCCGAGCTGAAATGGGAGGACGTCAGCACCAAGGCCGGCATCAACAACGCCACGCTGTTCCGCATCGAGACGGCCCGGTCGCGGCCGCAGATGCGCACGCTCACCGCCCTGCTCAACCTCTACAAGGTCCGCGGCGAGCACCGCGAGTACCTGACGTCGCTGTGCCGCGACGCCACCCAGCAGGGCTGGCTGCAGCCGTTCCACTCCGAGCTGCCCGAGGAGTACGCGGCGTACATCAGCTTCGAGCGCGAGGCGAAGGGCGTCCGCAACTACGAGTCGCTGTATATCCCCGGCCTGCTGCAGACCGAGGACTACATTCGCGCGGTGATCCGGGGCGGTTGGCTCACTGCCACCGATGCCGAGGTGGAGGACCGGGTCCGCGCCCGAATCGAGCGGCAGGGCGTGCTCACCAAGGACGTGCCGCTCAGGTTCTGGGCCGTGCTCGACGAGGCAGCGTTGCGCCGCGTGGTCGGCGGGCCGGACGTCATGCGCGCCCAGCTCGAATATCTTGCGAGCACGGCAAAGACCCGGAATGTCACCTTCCAGGTCATTCCATTCGACGTCGGCGCCCATCCTGGAATGCCCGGGGAATTCGTGCTAATGGATTTTGTCGATCCGATGGATACCGACCTGATCTACCTCGACTCCATGGCAGGCGAGCTGTTCCTCGAGTCGGAAGCGGATGTGAACCGGTACCGCACTACCTTTGACAACCTTGTGGCGGTCGCGCTCAGCCCGAAGGACTCGGCATCATTGGTTGTGGAGATAACCAAGGAGCTGGGAGGAAAGTAACAATGGTTGATCTGTCCCTTGCCGTCTGGCGGAAGAGTTCACGCAGCAGCGCCCAGGGGCAATGCGTCGAGATCGCGCGCGTCGGTGGACACGCGGCCGCACGTGACTCCAAATCCCCTGGGCCAGCGCTGGTCTTCGAGGCGGGTGCCTTCCGCGCCTTCGTGCGCGTGATCAGCGGCTGAAGATCACGCTCGACACGGTTCCGCAACATCTGCCGGTCGCTGGCAGAGCGCCCGAATGTGCGGAGCTACACTGCCCGGCATGCCAAAGTTGCGGATCAGCGAGGCCGCGGATCTGCTGGGCGTCAGCGATGACACGGTGCGCCGCTGGATCGACCTGGGGCGGCTGCCGGTCGTGCACGCCGACAACGGTCGCATGGCCATCGAGGGGCAGGAGCTCGCGGAGTTCGTCCAGCGGCAGGCCGAGGCGCCCGAACCCGGGATGACGGTGGCGGCGTCCGCGCGCAACCGCATGCGCGGCATCGTGACCCGCGTCGTCAAGGACGGCGTGATGGCACAGGTCGAGATGCAGGCCGGGCCCTTCCGCGTGGTCTCCCTGATGAGCAGGGAGGCCGCGGAGGAGCTCGGCCTCGAGGCCGGGAGCGTCGCCGTGGCCTCGATCAAGTCCACCCACGTCGTCGTCGAGATACCGGAGTCGTGATGAGCCGATCGCTCCGGGTGGCCCTGCTGGCCGCCCTCACCGCCGTGTCCCTGGCCGGTTGCGGAAGCAGTGATGACAACTCGGCGGGCTCGTCGCCGGAGAGCACCGCGAAGTCGGGCGTCTCCGGCGACATCACGGTGTTCGCGGCCGCGTCGCTCACCGAGTCCTTCAACGAGATCGGCAAGCAGTTCCAGGACGAGAATCCGGACGCGAAGGTCACGTTCAACTTCGCCGGCAGCTCCGCGCTCGCCAAGCAGATCAACGACGGCGCGCCGGCTGACGTGTTCGCCTCCGCGGCGCCGAAGAACATGGACGAGGTCGTCGACGCCGGCAACGCGTCCGACCCGAAGACGTTCGTGAGCAACACGCTGATGATCGCCGTGCCGAAGGGCAACCCGGGCGGTATCAAGGGCCTGGCCGACTTCGCGGACGCGAGCAAGAAGATCGCGCTGTGCGCGCCGGAGGTCCCGTGCGGCGCGGCGGCGGAGAAGGTGTTCGCGGCCGCCAAGATCACGCCGAAGCCGGACACTCTCGAGCAGGACGTGAAGGCCGTGCTGACCAAGGTCTCGCTCGGTGAGGTCGACGCGGCGCTGGTCTACAAGACCGACGTGCAGTCCGCGGGCGACAAGGTCGAGGGCATCGAGTTCCCCGAGGCCGCCGACGCGGTCAACGTGTACCCGATCGCGGTGCTCAAGAACGCCCCGAACGCCGACGGCGCCAAGGCGTTCATGGACTACGTCCTGTCCGGCAAGGGCATCGCGGTGCTCACGAAGGCCGGCTTCGACAAGCCTTGATCACGGCCTCGCGCGGGCGCAAGCGAGAGCGAAGGCGGCGTGTCAGCGACAGAGCGAAGCGAACAATTCAACACATCCCGGCGGCGAGGACGGCTGCCGGCTGTCCTCGCCGTGCCCGCCCTGGTGGGGCTCGCGTTCCTCGTCGTGCCCCTCGCCGGGCTGCTCGTGCGAGCGCCGTGGTCGACGCTGTTCCAGCAGTTGTTCCACCCCGCGGTCGGCCAGGCGCTGACGCTGTCGCTCGTGTGCGCGAGCCTCGCCACGGTCATCTGCCTGGTACTCGGCGTGCCGCTCGCCTGGCTGCTGGCGCGCAGCGAGCTGCCCGGCCGCGGCGTGCTGCGCGCGCTGGTGACCGTGCCGCTCGTGCTGCCGCCGGTGGTCGGCGGCGTGGCGCTGCTGCTGGTGCTCGGCCGCCGCGGGCTCGTCGGCCAGTACCTGAACGACTGGTTCGGCGTCTCGCTGCCCTTCACCACCGCCGGCGTCGTGGTGGCCGAGGCGTTCGTGGCCATGCCGTTCCTGGTGATCTCCGTCGAGGGCGCGCTGCGGGCGGCCGACCCGCGCTACGAGGAGGCCGCCGCCACGCTGGGCGCGTCGCGCTGGCTGACGTTCCGCCGGGTCACGCTGCCGTCGATCGCGCCGGGCGTGGTCGCCGGAACCGTGCTCTGCTGGGCGCGGGCGCTCGGCGAGTTCGGCGCCACCATCACGTTCGCGGGCAACTTCCCCGGCAAGACGACGACCATGCCGCTCGCCGTCTACCTCGCGCTGGAGACCGACCCGGGCGCTGCGATCGTGCTCAGCCTCGTGCTGCTGATCGTGTCGGTCGTGGTGCTGGTCAGCCTGCGGGACCGGTGGATCAGCGGACTCTCATGACACTGCACGCCGACCTGCACATCGCCCGCGCCGCCGGCTTCCGGCTCGACGTCGAGCTTCTGATCGCGCCCGGCGAGGTCGTCGCGCTGCTCGGCCCGAACGGGGCGGGCAAGACGACCGCGCTGCGCGCGCTCGCCGGGCTGCTGCCGGTGACGAGCGGGTTCGTCCGGCTCGACGACACGGTTTGGGACGAGCCGCCGCGGGTGTTCGTGCCGGCCGAGGAGCGGTTCGCGGGCGTGGTGTTCCAGGACTACCTGCTGTTCAACCACATGAGCGCGCTGGAGAACGTCGCGTTCGGGCTGCGCGCGCAGGGCGTGGCGCGCGCGGTGGCGCGGGCCAGGGCGGGGGAGTGGCTGGCGAAGGTCGGCCTGGAGTCCTTTGTGGACGCGCGGCCGCGGTCGCTGTCCGGCGGGCAGGCGCAGCGGGTGGCGCTGGCCCGCGCGCTCGCCACCGAGCCCGCGGTGCTGCTGCTCGACGAGCCGCTCGCCGCGCTGGACGCGAGCAACCGGCTGCACATCCGCTCGGAGCTGGTCCGCCACCTCGGCGAGTACCCGGGGCACACGCTGCTGGTCACGCACGACCCGCTGGACGCGATGGTGCTGGCGGACCGGATCGTGATCGTCGAGGACGGGCGGGTCGTGCAGGAGGGCGCGCCAGCGGAGGTGGCGCGGCGGCCGCGCACGGACTACGTGGCGAACCTCGTCGGGCTGAACCTGTACCGCGGCACGGCGTCGGGCACGACGGTGACGATCGAGGACGGCGGCACGCTGACCGTCGCGGAGCCGGCGTCCGGCGCGGTGTACGTGGCGTTCCCGCCGACCGCCGTGAGCCTGCACCCGTCGGCGACCGGTGGCAGCCCGCGCAACTGCTGGCCGGTCACGATCGTCGACCTCGAGCAGCACGCGCACACCGTGCGCGTGCGGCTGGCGGGGCTGCCGCCGGTGCTGTCGGACATCACGCCGGCCGTGGTGGCCGAGCTGGACCTGCGGCCGGGCACGGAGCTGTGGGCGACGGTGAAGGCGACCGAGGCGGTCACGTACCCGGCCTGACTAGGCTCGCCGGGTGGAGTCGGCCGTGGAGTGGGCGCTGCCGGAGTGGACGGTCCTCGCGGTGCTGCGCGAGGGACCGGCGCACGGTTTCGCGATCGCCGCGCTGACCGCGCCCGCCGGCGTGCTGGGCCGCGTGTGGCAGCTGCCGCGCCCGGTGGTGTACCGCGCGCTGTCGCGTCTCGAGGCGGCCGGCCTGGCGTCACCGGCCGTCGTCGAGTCCGGGCCGGGCCCGCAGCGCACGGTCTACGAGATCACCCCGCCCGGCGCGGCGGCGGTCGACGAGTGGCTGGCCGAGCCGGTCCGCCACGTGCGGCAGCTGCGCTCGCACCTGCTGATGAAGCTGGCCCTGCTGGCCCGCCGCGACCTCCCTCTGGGCGCCCTGCTGACCGCCCAGCGCGAGATCCTGACCCCGATGGCCACCGCGATCGCCACAGAACGCGACGAGGCAAAGGATTTCGACGCCGTCCTACTAACCTGGCGCCACAACAACATAACCGCCGCCCTCCACTTCCTAACCGACATAACCCCCTAACCCCGCGAGTCCAACCCTCCACCCGCGCGAGTCCAACCCTCGGCCCGCGCGAGTCCAACGTTCCGCCCCCGCGAGTCCAACGCTCGGCCTGCGCGAGCCGCACGCTTGGCCCTTGCGCGAGTCCAGCGTTCCGCCCGCGCGAGTCGCACGCTTGGCCCGCGCGAGTCGCACGCTCGGGCCGCGCGAGTCCAACGCTCCGCCTGCGCGAGTCCAACGCTGGGGCCTGGCACGAGTCGGCCGTGCGAGTTCGTGCGCGAGCGTTGGACTCGCCTGCCCGGAGCGTTGGACTCGCGGGGTTCTGGCGGGCCGATTCCCCGATAGGGTCGGGGGAAGGTCGAGCTTGGGGGTCGACAGATGCGTGCTCTCGTGGTGGATCCGACGGCGGCGGACTCCGTGCGGATGACCGACGTCGCGGATCCGGTCGCGCGGGACGGGGTGCTGGTGGAGGTGCGGCACGCGTCGCTCAACCGCGGGGACCTCAACGACGCGCGGTCCGGGCGGGTGCCGCCCGGCGCCGTGCTCGGGTCGGACGTCGCCGGGGTCGTGCTGTGGGGCGGTTCGCTCGCCCCGGGCACCCGGGTGGTCGGGCTCGCGCGCGGCGCGTTCGCCGAGCGGGCGGTGATCCCCGCGGACTCGCTCGCCGAGGTGCCCGCGATGGTCGACCTCGCGCAGGCGGCCGCGCTGCCGGTCGCGGGGGTGGCCGCCCTGCGCGCGCTGCGAGCCTCGGGCACGCTGCTCGGCAGGCGGGTGCTGATCACCGGCGCGTCCGGCGGGGTCGGCCGGTTCGCGGTGCGGCTCGCGTCGCTGGCCGGCGCGCACGTGATCGCCTCGGTCGGCTCGCTGGAACGCGGCGAGGGGCTCGGCGCGGACGAGGTCGTGGTCGGCCTCGGCGGGCTCGGCACGCCGGTGGACGTCGTGCTGGACAACGTGGGCGGGCCGCAGCTGGTCGCGGCGTGGCAGCTGCTGGCCGAGGGCGGCCGCCTGCAGAGCATCGGCTGGGCGTCCGGCGAGCCCGCGATCTTCCCGCCGTACTCCACGATCGGGCCGGCGAAGTCGCTGACGTCGTTCGTCACCACCGGCCCGGTCGGCGCGGACCTCGCCGACCTGGTCTCGCTGGTGGCCGCGGGGCAGCTCGCCGTGGAGATCGGCTGGCGCGGCCCGCTGACGAAGTTCGCCGACGCGGTCGCCGCCTTACGATCCCGGACGGTCTGCGGGAAGGCCGTGCTGGACGTGACGTAGCCGCCCGGTTCGGCGGTGTTCGGTCACCCGATCGGGTCCCTACCCTTCCCTGCCGTGACCAGTACGGAGCAGAGCCGCCGCAAGTACGACGCGCTGGCCGACCGGTACGAGGAGATCTTCTTCTACGTCGCCGACATGGGCCGCCGCCTGGTCGACGTCGCCGCGCCGCGGTCCGGGGCGCGGGTACTCGACGTCGGCGCCGGGCGGGGTGCGGTGGCGCGGGCGGCGCTCGTCCGCGGCTGCGTGGTCACCGCCGTCGACTCGTCCGCCGGCATGGTGGCGCGGCTGCGCGCGGACCACCCGACGATCACCGCCCGGCAGCTCGACGCGGGCGGGCTGGACTTCCCGGACGGCTCGTTCGACCTCGTCACCGCGGGCTTTCTCGTGCAGGTCCTGGACGACCCGGCGGTCGCGCTGGCCGAGTTCCGCCGGGTGCTCGCGCCGGGCGGCACGGTCGCCCTGTCACTGGAGCGTCAGACCATTGGCCGGCTCGGCTGGCTGCACGAGCTGAACGCGGAGTTCTTCGGCCGGGGCGAGGCGGCCGACCCGCTGGACGCCGACCGCCTCGACGCGCTGCTGGCCGCGGCCGGGTTCGAGCGGCCGGCCCGCACCGAGGTCGACATCCCCAAGCCGATGGCCGGCCCGCGCGCGCTGTGGAACTGGCTTTCGCTGCAGGGCGTGCCGCAGGCGCTGGAGGCGCTGCCGCCCGGCCGCGCGGCGGACTTCCGGCGCGCGTTCTTCGCCGGCGCCGAGCAGATGCAGGCCGGCGGCGGCATCGTCCTCGACTTCGGCGCCACGATCCACCGTGGTGTTCCCGGTGGCGTGGGCAGCCGGTAGAAGATCGAGAATCCGACACCGCGCACTCTCCGCATTCGGTCAACAGTTGAACTAACGGTGCGTAACACCGCTGCTCAAGCGGTCCGCTCGAGTGCTGTGCGCCACTCTTTAGGCCGTTTGGCCTCTTAACTTTTGTCGCCCGGAGACATAAGTTCGAGTCGTTTCATCGGAAGCGGTACGTCTGCGCCAACACGACAGCCAGCGCGAGGGAACACCCGGCGGCGACGCCGGATGAAAGGCGAGGCAGCGTGACAACGGATGTCACCGCGGCGGTACCCGGCGGCCTGCACCGCCGGGTGCCCTCCGCGGACCCGCGTGCCATCCACGGTGCGCCACGTCGCCGGTCTGTCTCCTCGCACGTTCTCCCGGAAGCCAACCCGGAAGCCGCCGCTTGAGGAAAGTACGGAGATCCACAATGGACGAACACGCCCAGCGCCCCGGGTGGTCGCGCAGATCCATGCTGGCCGGTGCCGCGGCCGGCCTGGTGACGCCCCTGATCGTGAACGGCAGTGCCGCGCCGTTCTCGGTCGCCGCGGCCGCGCAGGCCAGGGGCAAGCTGCGCCAGGTCACCATCTACGCCGAACCGCTCGCCGGCGGGCTCATCGGCTACGGCCTCGAGCCGGGCGGGGCCACGATCCCCGGGCCGCTGCTGGAGATCTACGAGGGCGACACCCTCGAGATCGAGCTGGTCAACAACACCGACCAGCGGCTGTCGATCCACCCGCACGGGGTGGACTACGACACCACGTCCGACGGCAGCCCGCTCAACGCCTCGTTCAACGAGCCGGGTGAGACCCGCGTCTACACCTGGCGCACCCGCACCGCGCGCAAGGCGGGCGCCTTCTGGATCCCCGGCAGCGCCGGCTTCTGGCACTACCACGACCACGCGATGGGAGACCACGGTACGACCGGCATCGCGAAGGGCCTCTACGGCGGGCTGATCGTCCGCAAGGCGGGGGATCCGTTGCCGGACAAGCAGTTCACCGTCGTGTTCAACGAGATGTCCATCAACAACAAGATGGCCCCGGACACCCCGATGTTCGAGGCCAACCACGGCGAGCGGGTCGAGTTCGTGTGCGTCGGCCACGGCAACCAGCTGCACACCTTCCACCTGCACGCGCACCGCTGGGCCGACACCCGGACCGGGATGCTCAGCGGCGACGACGACCACACCAACGTCATCGACAACAAGGACCTCAACCCCGGCAGCTCGTTCGGCTTCCAGGTGATCGCCGGCGACGGGGTCGGGCCCGGCGTGTGGATGTACCACTGCCACGTCCAGTTCCACGCCGACGGCGGCATGGTCGGGCTGTTCCTCGTCCGCAACTCCGACGGCAGCCTGCCCGCCGGCGCGCAGGATGCCATCGACCGCTTCCACGACCACCAGCACGCGGTGGCGAAGAAGAGCGGCACCACCACCAGCTCGCACACCGGGCACATGTGACTTCCGGACCACACAACCGAATGAAGGAGCGAGGGATGGGACGAAGAGTTCCCACGAACCTTTCCAGGAGGCGGGCCTGGCGAACCGCGGCCGTGGTGATGATCGGCGCGGCGCTGTGCTTCGGCACGCTGGCCGCACCGGTCGCCGTCGCGGCGCCGGCCAAGCCGCCCGCACCGAAGGCGGCGGCCGCCACCGGCGTGAACGTGCTGGTGTTCCACGGCCCGGCCGCGGACCAGAAGGACCCGGTCGAGCGCGCCACCGACGCGATCGCCGGGCTCGGCCAGCAGAACGGCATGACCGTCACGGTCTCCACCGATCCGAAGGCGTTCACCCCGGAGAACCTGAGCCACTACCGCGGCGTCGTGTTCCTCTCCGCCGAGGGCGTGACGCTCACGGCCGACCAGGAGTCGGCGCTGCAGAGCTACATCGAGGCCGGCAACGGCTACCTCGGTGTCGCGGACGCCGCCAAGTTCGCGCCGGACTCCGAGTGGATGACCGGTCTCATCGGCACCCGCCCGGTCGGCGCCCTGCCGCCCGCCCTGCCGGCGTCGGCGATCACCGCGAGCGCGGACAACCCGCCGAACGAGACCAAGGAGAAGCTGAACGACGGCCAGGAACAGACCAAGTGGCTGACGTTCGAGAACACGGGCTGGGTCGCCTACCAGCTCGCCGAACCCGCCGTGGTCACCAAGTACGCGCTGACCTCGGCCAACGACTTCGCCGGCCGGGATCCGAAGAACTGGACCCTGCAAGGATCCCAGGACGGTGCCACCTGGACCGACCTGGACAGCCGGTCCGATGAGGACTTCCCGGATCGCTTCCAGCGCCGGGAGTTCGAGTTCGACAACGCCACGGCGTACGCGCACTACCGGATCAACATCACCGAGAACGGCGGCGAGCCGCTCATCCAGCTGGCCGAGTGGTCGCTGTACACCGCCGACGCGGTGCCGCCGCCGGATCCGACGCCACAGCAGGCGGTCGTCGACATCACCGACCGCCAGCACCCGGCCAACGCCGGCCTGCCGCTGAACATCACGCGAACCGACGAGTGGCGCAACTGGGCGCCGAACCCGGTCGGCATCGTGCACACGGTGGCGCAGGTGGAGGAGTGGAAGTACAACCCGGGCCAGGGCGCGAACGGCCCGTTCCACCCGGTCTCCTGGTGCCGCGACTACGACGGCGGCCGGTCCTTCTACACCGGCATGGGTGGCACGGACGGCAGCTACGGCGAGGCCGCGTTCCGCAGCCACCTGCTCGGCGCTCTCAAGTGGACGACCGGCGTGGTCCGCGCGGACTGCCAGGCGACCATCGCGTCGAACTACACGATCGAGCGGCTCACCCCGAAGAACCAGCCGGGCCAGCTCGACCAGATCGGCGAGCCGCACGGCATGACGATCGCGCCGAACGGCCGGGTGTTCTACGTCGGCAAGGCCGCCTGCGCGGGCAACGCCGTGCCCCAGCCCGACGAGTGGACCAACCCCGACATCGGCAAGGGCTGCGGCACGATCCACCAGTGGGACCCGGTCACCAAGAAGGCCAAGCTGCTCACCACGCTCGACGTGATGGGCAACCGCGGCAGCGGTGACGAGCTGGTGAAGAACGAGGAGGGCCTGCTGGGCATCGTCCTCGACCCGAAGTTCACCGAGAACGGCTTCGTCTACACCTACTGGATGCCGCACGAGTCGATCGACCGCGACAAGGAGATCGGCTACCGGACGATCTCGCGGTTCACCTACGACCTGACGAACCAGACGCTCGACCAGGCCACCCGCAAGGACCTGCTGCAGTGGCCGGTGCAGATCCACAGCTGCTGCCACGCGGGCGGCGGCATGGCGTTCGACGCGGAGGGCAACCTCTACGTCGGGTCCGGCGACAACAACTCGTCGCAGGGCTCGGACGGCTACTCCGGGAACAACTGGGAGGCCGAGTACCAGGGCGTCTCGTTCCAGGACGCGCGGCGCACCGCCGGCAACACGAACGACCTCGCCGGCAAGATCATCCGCATCCACCCGGAGGCGGACGGCACCTACACGATCCCGCAGGGCAACCTGTTCCCGCCGGGGACGGACAAGGCCCGCGCGGAGATCTACGTGATGGGCGTGCGCAACATCGCGCGCCTGGCCATCGATCCCGAGCACGACTGGCTGACCGCGGGCTGGGTCGGTCCGGACGCGGGCTCGCCGAACCCGGACCTCGGGCCGGCGAAGTACGAGACCGCGACCGTCATCACCGAGTCCGGCAACCACGGCTGGCCGTACTGCATGGGCAACCGGCAGCCCTACCGCGACCGCAGCAACGACGACGCGGACGTGCTGACCGGCTGGTACGACTGCGACCACCCGCTCAACACCTCGCCGCGCAACACCGGCCGGGTGGAGCTGCCGCCGATCAAGGACAACATGATCTGGTACTCGCCGGACGGCGGTGGCCCGGTCTTCCCGAAGCGGCCCGGCAGCTCGATCCCGACGTACGACGCGGCGGACGCCACCTACACCGAGCCGTACCTGCGGGGCGGCGGCCAGGCCATCATGTCCGGGCCGACGTACCACTACGACCGGGTCGACACCGGCAGCGGTGTCGCGTGGCCGAAGTACTGGGACGACAAGTGGTTCATCGGTGACGAGTCGAACGCGGCCAACCGGGTCGCGGTGACCGTGGACCCCGCCGGCGTCCCGACGCACCAGCCGCCGGCGTTCGCCGAGCAGCTTGGCAAGATCATCGCCTCGGGTAGCGGCGACAGCAAGCTGGCGAGCTGGATGGACGCGCGGTTCGGACCGGACGGTGCGCTGTACATGCTCGACTACGCGGGCGGGTTCTTCAGCCTCGACGACAACCAGAAGCTGATCAAGATCTCGTACAAGGGCGGCCCGCCCACCCCGCTGCCGGCGGCCTCGTCGGTCGCCGTGCAGAACAAGCCGCTGACCTACCAGTTCAACGGCTCGAAGGCCGGCGGCGTGTCCTACGACTGGGACTTCGGTGACGGCAAGACGTCGGTCGAGGCCAACCCGCGGCACGCCTACACCCGGGTGGGTCCGTTCACCGCCAAGCTGACCGTGACCTACGCGGACGGCGAGACGGCGACGATCCGCACGGCGGTGAACGTCGGCTGCGTCTCCTCCGATCCGAACACGACGGTCACGTTCGGGGACACCGACACCACTGTGGCGAACAAGAACGCCGGCGGCGGCTGCAAGATCGACGACATGATCGACGACGAGAGCACGTGGGCCACCCACAAGGCGTTCGTCGACCACGTCGCCGCGGTCGTGCAGCGGCTGCGCAACCTCGGCATCGTCAACGCGAACCAGCAGACGAAGCTGAACGACGCGGCGAAGCTGTCGATCATCGGGGACCCCGGCGTGTCCGGGTACGACGCGATCTACGACGGCACGCAGCAGTCGCTGTACGGCTGGGCCCAGGCACCGGCCGGGAAGTTCAGCATCCAGCCGGACGGGTCACTGAGATCCGCGGGCGGGCTCGGGATGTTGTGGTACGCCAAGAAGGCGTTCGGCGACTTCTCGGTGAAGCTGCAGTTCAAGGACATCGCACCCGAGGGACATCGCGCGAACAGCGGCGTCTTCACCCGGTTCCCGGACATCCGGACCCCGCTGAGCCAGCGACCGCCGGGCAGCTGCGGCACCGTCGGCGCCGCACGCGACGCGCCGGCCTGGGTGGCGATCTACTGTGGACAGGAGGTCCAGATCTACGACGGGGACACCGGCGAGCCGCAGAAGACCGGGTCGATCTACAACTTCGACTCGAACGGCCTCGAGAACTCCGGTGCCACCGACAAGGGTGTGTGGAACACCTACGAGATCAAGGTTGTCGGACAGCACTACACGATCATCCGCAACGGCACGGTGATCAACGAGTTCGACAACACGCCGGGCCAGGAGTCCTCGCGCGAGGGCGACCCGCCGACGGATCTGCGGCAGTTCGCGAGCGGTTACCTCGGACTGCAGAACCACAGT
>DASYKY010000128.1:0-5296 GCA_035995025.1 Actinophytocola sp. | reverse complement strand
GGCCTACGAGGGCACGGTGGTCGCGGTGACCCACGACCGGTGGTTCGCCCGCACCTTCGACCGCTACCTGGTCTTCCGCTCGGACGGCATCGTGTCCGAAGTGGACACCCCGGTGTGGGACGAGGGCCGGGTGCAACGCGCCCGTTGACGCCGCGCGGTGCTCAGGAGGCACGGCTACCCCGCCAGGGCCTCGGCGATGGTGTCGATGCCGTGGTCCAGGTCCTCCTGGGAGATGACCAGCGGGGGAGCCACGCGCAGGGTCGTGTCGTGGGTCTCCTTGCACAGGACGCCACGGTCCATGAGGGTCTCGCTGATCTCGCGCGCGTGCCGGCCCGGCGCGATCTCCACGCCCGCCCACAGGCCGCGGCCGCGGACCTCCGCCACGCCGTGGCCGACCAGCTCGCCCAGCCGCTGGTGCAGGTGCGCGCCCAGCGTCCGCGAGCGCTCCTGGAACTCGCCCGTCGCCAGCAGCTTGATCACCGCCCGGCCGACGGCGCAGGCCAGCGGGTTGCCGCCGAACGTCGAGCCGTGCTCGCCCGGGCGCAGCACGCCCAGCACGTCGCGGCGGCCGACCACCGCCGACACCGGCAGGATGCCGCCGCCGAGCGCCTTGCCCAGCGTGTACATGTCCGCGCGGACCCCGTCGAACTCGGACGCGAACAGCGTGCCCGTCCGCGCCAGGCCCGACTGGATCTCGTCGAGGATGAGCAGGACGTTGTGGTCGTCGCACAGCCGGCGGACCTCGCGCAGGTAGCCGGCCGGCGGCACGAGCACGCCCGCCTCGCCCTGCACCGGCTCGACCAGGATCGCCGCGGTGCACGGGCTGATGGCCGCCTCGAGCGCCTGCGTGTCGCCGTACTTCGCCACCTGGAAGCCGGGCGTGTACGGGCCGAAGTCGTTGCGCGCCACCGAGTCCGTCGAGAACGAGATGATCGTCGTGGTCCGGCCGTGGAAGTTCGAGCCGGCCACGATGATCTCCGCGGTGCCGTCCGGCACGCCCTTGACCTGGTACGCCCACTTGCGCGCGACCTTGATCGCCGACTCCACCGCCTCCGCGCCGGTGTTCATCGGCAGCACCATCTCGGTGCCGGTCAGCTCGGCCAGCTCCCGGCAGAACAGCCCGAGCTGGTCGTGGTGGAACGCGCGGCTGGTCAGCGTGAGCCGTCCCAGCTGCTCGACCGCGGCGGCGACGAGCGCGGGGTGCCGGTGGCCGAAGTTCAACGCCGAGTACCCGGCCAGGAAGTCCAGGTACCGCTTCCCCGCCACGTCGGTCACCCACGCGCCCTCGGCCTCCGCGATCACCACGGGCAGCGGGTGGTAGTTGTGCGTGCTCCACGCCTCGTCGAGCGCGATCAGGTCGGCGGCATTGTTCGGCATATGAACAGGCTAAGGCCCCGCCGCGATGGTTTCATCCGCAATCCATTGCACACGATGTGCTTTTGTTGCGCGGTCGCGCGGCTGTCCGGTCGAACGTTGTCCCCTGCTCAGCGGGGCGCGGCGGCCAGGACCGCCGGGAACTCGGCCGCGAGACGGGCGAACTCCTGGCGTGACCCGGCCTCGGCCAGCCGGGCCGACAGCCGCGCCGGCAGGGCGGCCGCGTCCGGGTCACCGAGCAGGCGGCGGTACTCGGCGACGAGTCGCAGCAGGTCCGCGCACCAGCGCCGCACCCAGGCGTCGGCGTGCCGGTGGGAACCCAGCTCCGCGACGATCCGCAACGCCTGCGGCAGCCGCACGCCGGCGGTATCGAGGTCGCGGCCGGCGAGCGCCACCCGGCCGCTCAGGTAGCACGCGCGGGCCACCAGCCAGGCGTACCGCTGGTCGCGCGAGGTGAGCCACGGGCCGAGCAGGCGCAGCGCCTCCTCGACGTCGTCGGCCGGGTCGGCCGACCCGGCCGCCGCCTCGGGTACCTGGGACAGCAGCAGGTCGGCCCGGTCCAGCAGGGCGGCCGCCAGCATCCGCTGGAACATGCCACGCCGGCGGGTGTCGTCGGTGCGGCTCGCGGCGATGGCCTCCTCGACGGCCGTGAGCGCCGGCACCCACCGGCCCTGCGTGGCCAGCTCCCGCGCGAGCAGGAGCGTCGCCTTGCCCAGCTGCCCGCGCACGCCCGTGGTCCGCGGCTTCGCCCGGTACTGGTCGGCCAGGCTCGACAGCGTCCGGACACGTGTCTCGGGCGTCCTGCCGAATACCCGAGGGGCCGTCACGCCGCGAGACTAGAGCACGCTCACGCGGTGAGCTTGGGGATGATCTCGTTGCCGTATGCCGCCAGGGTCTGCTCCTTTGCGTCGTGCATGAGGTAGACGGCGAACTGGTCGACCCCCAGCTCGGCGAGCTCGGTGAGCCGGTCCACATGCGCGGCCGCCGGGCCGAGCAGGCAGAAGCGGTCGACGATCTGGTCGGGCACGAAGTCGGTCGACGGGTTGCCGGCCTTGCCGTGGTGGGCGTAGTCGTAGCCCTCCCGGTCGCGGATGTAGTCGGTCAGCTCGTGCGGCACCGGGCCGGACTCGCCGTAGCGCGAGACCAGGTCGGCCACGTGGTTGCCGACCATGCCGCCGAACCAGCGCAGCTGGTCGCGCTGGTGCGGCAGGTCGTCGCCCACGTAGGCGGGCGCGGCCACGCACATGGTGATGCCGCCCGGATCGCGCCCGGCTTCCCGGGCGGCGTCCCGGACCGACTCTATGGTCCAGCGGGTAATCGCGGGATCGGCCGTCTGCAGGATGAACCCGTCGGCCTGCTCACCGACCAGTTTGAGGGCCTTCGGCCCGTACGCCGCCATCCAGACCTCGAGCCGCCCGTCGCGTACCCACGGAATCCGCACCGGCGCCCCATGAAGATCGACCTCCCGCCCCTCGGCCAGCTCTCTGATCACGTGCATGGAATCACGGAGCACCGACAAAGTGGCGGGCTGCTGGCCGATGAACCGGCGGGCCGAGTCGCCGCGCCCGATCCCGCACACCGTGCGGTTGCCGAACATGTCGTTCAGCGTGGCGAACAGCGACGCGGTGACCGACCAGTCCCTGGTGGACGGGTTGGTCACCATCGGCCCGACGGTCATCGACCTCGTCTGCGCCAGGATCTGCGAGTAGATGACGAACGGCTCCTGCCACAGCACGTGCGAGTCGAACGTCCAGCCGTAGCCGAAACCCAGGTCCTCGGCGGCCTTCATCAGCCGCACGACCTCGCTCGCCGGCGGGTCCGTCTGCAGTACGACACCGAAGTCCATGAAGGACCCCTCCCAATCAGACCAGGTACTGCGACAGCTCGCGGGACAGGAACCGGCCGTGGCCCTCGCCGCCGTGGAACGCGCCGTCGGCGATCACGACCGAGCCGCGGGACAGCACCGTCTCCACCCGCCCGGTGATCTCCATCCCCTCGTAGGCCGAGTAGTCGACGTTCATGTGATGGGTGTCGACCGACAGGGTCTGCCGCGCGGCCGGGTCGTACACGACGATGTCCGCGTCCGCGCCCGGCGCGATGACGCCCTTGCGCGGGTAGAGACCGAACATGCGGGCAGGCGTGGCCGAGCACACCTCGACCCACCGGGCCAGCGAGATCTCGCCCGCGACGACGCCCTGGTGCAGCAGGTCCATCCGGTGCTCGACGCCCGGCATCCCGTTCGGGATCTTCGAGAAGTCGCCGCGCCCGAGCTCCTTCTGGTCCACGAAGCAGAACGGGCAGTGGTCGGTCGACACCACCGACAGGTCGTTCGTGCGCAGGCCGCGCCACAGGTCCCGCTGGTGGTCCTTGGGCCGCAGCGGCGGCGACGCCACGTACTTGGCCCCCTCGAAATCCGGCTTCGCGAGGTCCTCGATGGACAGGTACAGGTACTGCGGGCAGGTCTCGGCGAACACGTTCTGCCCGGTGTTGCGGGCCTGCGCCACCGCCTCGAGCGCGTGCCGCGCGGACAGGTGCACGATGTAGAGCGGCGCACCGGTGACCTTCGCCAGCTGGATGGCCCGCGAGGTCGCCTCGCCCTCCAGCTCCGGCGGCCGGGTGATGCCGTGCTCCACCGGGTCGGTCCGGCCGGACGCGACGGCCTGCGCGACCAGCTCGTCGATCGCGATGCCGTTCTCCGCGTGCATCATGACCATCGCGCCGGTCTCGGTGGCCTTCTGCATCGCGCGCAGGATCTCGCCGTCGGTCGCGTAGAACACGCCCGGGTAGGCCATGAACATCTTGAAGCTGTTCACCCCGGCGTCGATGCAGGACTCCATCTCCTTCAGCGACTGGTCGTTCACGTCGGAGACGATCATGTGGAACCCGTAGTCGATCGCGCAGTGCGAGTCGGCCTTCTCGTGCCACTTGTCCAATGTGGACAGCAGCGACGTGCCCTTGGCCTGCACGGCGAAGTCGATGATCGTCGTCGTGCCGCCCCACGCCGCGGCGGTGGTGCCGGTCGCGAACGTGTCCGCGGAGAACGTGCCGCCGAACGGCATCTCCATGTGGGTGTGCGCGTCGATGCCGCCGGGAAGCACGTACTTCCCGGCCGCGTCGACGACCGTGTCGGCCGTGTCGAACACGCCCGGGGCGGTCACCGCCGCGATCGTCTCGCCGTCGACGAGTACGTCGGCCCGTACCGGGCCGCCCGCGTTGACGACCGTCCCGTTGCGAATGAGTGTGCGCATTGCCTGGTTTCTCCTAGGCGCTGGTCAGGGAGTCGTAGCTGTCCGGACGGCGGTCGCGGTAGAACTGCCACAGGTCCCGGACCTCGGTCAGCACGCCCATGTCCAGGTCGCGCACGACGACCTCGTCCGCGGAGTCCGACGCCGCGTCGCCCATGAGCTGCCCGCGCGGGTCGGCGAAGTAGGTCTGGCCGTAGAAGTCGTTGTCGCCCAGCGGTTCGACGCCCACCCGGTTGATCGCGCCGACGAAGTACTCGTTCGCCACCGCGGCCGCGGGCTGCTCGAGGCGCCACAGGTACTGCGACAGGCCGCGGCTGGTCGCCGACGGGTTGAACACGATCCGCGCGCCGCCGAGCCCGAGCGCGCGCCAGCCCTCGGGGAAGTGGCGCTCGTAGCAGATGTAGACGCCGATCTTGCCCACCGCGGTCTCGAACACGGGGTAGCCGAGGTTGCCGGGCCGGAAGTAGAACTTCTCCCAGAAGCCCTTCACCTGCGGGATGTGGTTCTTGCGGTGCTTGCCGAGGTAGGTGCCGTCTGCGTCGATCACCGCGGCCGTGTTGTAGTAGACGCCCGGCTGCTCCTGCTCGTACATCGGCACGACCAGCACCATGTTGTGCTGGTCGGCCAGCTCGCACATCAGCTGCGTGGTCGGGCCGTCGGGGATCTGCTCGGTGTAG
>DASYKY010000127.1:0-113666 GCA_035995025.1 Actinophytocola sp. | reverse complement strand
GTCTACCTCATGCACGACGCGAAGGAGCAGACCCTGGCCGCGTACGGGAACGAAATCATCCCGAAGCTCACCGCCTGAACGATTCGGTCGCCGCGGGCTCGAACGACGCAACGATGGCACGCTCCGCGCAATGGTCTGCGGATGAAACCATCGCTGTGGGGCCTTAGCCTGTTCATATGTCGAAGAATGCCGCCGACCTGATCGCGCTCGACCAGGCGTGGAGCACGCACAACTACCACCCGCTGCCCGTGGTGATCGCCGAGGCCGAGGGCGCGTGGGTGACCGACGTGGCCGGCAAGCGGTACCTGGACTTCCTGGCCGGGTACTCGGCGTTGAACTTCGGCCACCGCCACCCCGCGCTCGTCGCGGCCGCGGTCGAGCAGCTCGGACGGGTGACGCTGACCAGCCGCGCGTTCCACCACGACCAGCTCGGGTTGTTCTGCCAGGAGCTGGCCGAGCTGACCGGCACCGAGATGGTCCTGCCGATGAACTCGGGCGCCGAGGCGGTCGAGTCGGCGATCAAGGTGGCGCGCAAGTGGGCGTACCAGGTCAAGGGGGTGCCGGACGGGACCGCGGAGATCATCGTGGCCGGCTCGAACTTCCACGGCCGCACCACGACGATCATCTCGTTCTCGACGGATCCGGTGGCCCGCAACGACTTCGGCCCGTACACGCCGGGCTTCCACGTGGCGAAGTACGGGGACGCCCAGGCGCTGGAGGCGGCGATCTCCCCGCGCACCGCGGCGGTGCTCGTGGAGCCGGTGCAGGGCGAGGCGGGCGTGCTGGTGCCGCCCGCGGGCTACCTGCGCGAGGTCCGCAGGCTCTGCGACGAGCACAACGTCCTGCTGATCCTGGACGAGATCCAGTCCGGCCTCGCGCGGACGGGCACCCTGTTCGCGTCGGAGTTCGACGGCGTGCGGGCGGACATGTACACGCTGGGCAAGGCCCTGGGCGGCGGCATCGTCCCGGTGTCGGCGGTGGTCGGCCGCCGCGAGGTGCTGGGCGTCCTGCGCCCCGGCGAGCACGGCTCCACCTTCGGCGGCAACCCCCTGGCCTGCGCGATCGGCCGGGCCGTGATCAAGCTTCTGGAGACGGGCGAGTTCCAGGAGCGGTCGCGCACGCTGGGCGACCACCTGCACCGCCGCCTTGGCGAGCTGGTGGGCCGCGGCGTGGCGGAGGTCCGCGGCCGCGGCCTGTGGGCGGGCGTGGAGATCGCCCCGGGCCGCCACGCCCGCACGATCAGCGAGACCCTCATGGACCGCGGCATCCTGTGCAAGGAAACCCACGACACGACGCTGCGCGTGGCCCCGCCCCTGGTCATCTCCCAGGAAGACCTGGACCACGGCATCGACACGATCGCCGACCTCCTGGCGGAGTAGCCCTCAGG
Organism: Actinophytocola sp.; assembly: GCA_035995025.1. Taxonomy (GTDB): domain Bacteria; phylum Actinomycetota; class Actinomycetes; order Mycobacteriales; family Pseudonocardiaceae; genus Actinophytocola. The sequence continues at coordinate 112,279 of DASYKY010000127.1, read as the reverse complement.
CCTCGTAGATCTCGCCGGGCAGTATCGTGCGCTTCTTTGCCTTGTCGCCTCGGCGCATCTTGAGGAGCAGGTTGACGACCTCGCCGGTCAACCTGTCGGTGTCTTGCACCACGGTCGCCCGAAGCGGGCTCTGGCTGCTGTCGATGAGTGTCCTGGCCTCCAGGATTCCGTCGACACCTATCACCACGGTGGCCTGGGTGGCCGGCGTCGCCGACAATGCGTCCACGGCGCCCAACGCCATCTCGTCGTTCGTGCAGAAGACGGCGTCCAGGCGCTGCCCCGGATCGAGGTGACGAATGTGCGAGCGGACCGCGTCATGGGCGCGGGAACGGATGAACGCACATTGGTCGTTCGTCGTTATGCTCACGTCCGGCCGCGCGGCGCGCAAAACCTTCTCGCAACGCTGCTGTCGCGCATTGTGCTCACAACTGGCAATGATGAGGACGTGCGGGTGATCCGTGCGCCGCAATTGCCGCACCAGCCACTGGCCGGCCAACGCACCGAGTTCGCCGGTGTCGTATCCGACATACGCGGTGTTCTCGGGATAGTCATCGGCCCGGTCGAACGGCTCGATATCGGTGAACACGACCGGCAACCGTGACTTCCGGCAGAAGGTGATCAGATCACCGCGGAGGCGGCTCGCCTCCGCGGCGAAGATGACGCCACCGAGGTACTCGCGACGTCTGTCCGCGAGCCTGACCAGATGGCGAGACTGTGCGCTCGCGTGGTAGTCGCGGTCGGGGACCTTGAGCACCAGATCAATGTGCTCGAGGTCGAGCAACTCGTGCAAACGCTGCACAAACGCGGCGACATAGTATTTCTCGCGAAACGCGGACGTTATGAAGAAGGCACGCGCCGGCCGTTTGCGGCGCCGGAGAAGAATGCCCGCCAACCACACCGCTGCCCCGGCCCCGATCGCCGCCAGCGCGAACCACAAGATCACGACGCCGTCGGCGACACCGCTGTTCACCGCTTTCACGACCGCCGCGACAATGAGACCGCTGAGCACCGACGTAGCAACCGTCGCACCCCGCTCGAGCCACGCCATCGATGCTTCCTCCACCAGGCCCGGAGAGAAACGACAGACCACCAGCCTGTCATACATTCCCCGGGCCGGGAATCGGCTAACGCGCGCGCTGCACCCGGCCCTCGTCCCAGACCGGGGTGTCTACTTCGGACACCACGCCGTCCGAGCGGAAGACGAGGAACCGGTCGAAGGACCGCGCGAACCAGCGGTCGTGCGTCACCGCGACCACCGTGCCCGTGAACTCCTCCAGCGCGTCCTGCAATGCCTCCGCCGACGTCAGGTCCAGGTTGTCCGTCGGCTCGTCCAGCAGCAGCAGGGTCGCCCCGGACAGCTCCAGCAACAGAATCTGGAACCGCGCCTGCTGGCCACCCGACAGCGTCTCGAAACGCTGCTCGCGGGCCGCCGCCAGTCCGTACCGGGACAGCACCGCCGACGCGCGGCCCTCGTCCATGCCCGACCGGGAGTCGTCGCCGTGCCACAGGATGTCGGTCAGGGTGCGGCCGATCCACTCCGGGTGCTGGTGGGTCTGCGCGAACAGGCCCGGCACCACGCGCGCACCCAGCCTGCACGACCCGCCGTGAGTGACCGGGGCGCCCGAGAGCAGGCGCAGGAAGTGGCTCTTGCCCGACCCGTTCGAGCCCAGCACGCACACCCGGTCGGCGAAGAACGCCTCCAGGTCGAACGGCTTCATCAGACCCGTCAGCTCCAGCGACGCGCACGTGATCGCCCGCAGACCCGTCCGCCCGCCGCGCAGGCGCGGGCGTACCGCGTGATCTCGCGGCGGCAGCGGCGGCGTACCGGCCTCCTCGAACTTGCGCAGCCTCGTCAGCATCGCCCGGTACCGGCCGGCCATCGCCTCGCTGTTCTTCGCGGCCTGCTGCAGCCAGCGGACCAGCTCCTTGAGCTTGTGGTGCTCCTCGTCCCACCGCCGGCGCACCTCGGCCATCCGCTCCCAGCGCGCCTGCCGCGCCGCGTGCCAGGTCACGAAGCCGCCGCCGTGTGTCCAGGTCGTGCCGCCCTCCAGCGTCACCACGTGGGTGGCGGCCGCGGCGAGCAGCTCCCGGTCGTGGCTGACCAGCAGCACGGCCTTGCCCGAGTCCGCGAGCCTGCTCTCGAGCCACCTCTTGCCGGGCACGTCGAGGTAGTTGTCCGGCTCGTCGAGCAGCAGCACCTGCTCGGTCCCGGTCAGCAGTGCCTCCAGCACCAGCCGCTTCTGCTCGCCGCCGGACAGCGTCCGCACCTCGCGGAACCGGGCCCGGTCGAACGGCACGCCGAGCGCGGCGACCGTGACCGTGTCCCAGAGGACCTCCGCGTCGTAGCCGCCGGCCTCGCCCCACCCGTGCAGCGCGTTCGCGTAGCGCAGCTGGGTCGGCTCGTCGTCGGCGTCCATCATCGCCAGCTCGGCCGCGTCGAGCCCCGCCGCGGCGGCGCGCAGCGCGGGCGGCGCGACGGCCAGCAGCAGGTCGCGGACCGTCCGGTCGTCCCGCACCGAGCCGATGAACTGCGGCATCACGCCGAGCCCGCCCTGCACGGTCACGCCCCCGGCCCGCGGCACCAGCTCGCCGGCGAGGATCCGCAGCAGCGTCGTCTTGCCGGCGCCGTTCGCGCCGACCAGCGCGACGACCTGGCCGCTGCTCACCCGGAACGACACGTCGTCGAACAGTTCGCGACCGTCGTCGAGCCGGTGACCCAGCCCGTTCGCCTCGAGAAAACCCGCGCCCATTCCGCAAATCGTCCGGCACGAACCCGTTCCACGCGAACCGTTTTCCGGGGGAGCCGGTGCCACCGCTGTGGATCCGAAGCGGTACCCTGCGTAGCCTGCGAGGGCTGCTGCGACGGGAAGGGATTGGCGTTGACCGACACTCCGATCTACGACCAGATCCGCCAGGAGCTCGAGGCGGGCACCGGCCGGGCCGAACCGCTCGCGCGACGATCCCGCTCCGACGAGTCCGGCCAGGCCGTCTCCGTGTGGGCGCTGGTCAACCAGCACGGCAACGGCAAACACCGCTGAGCGCCCGCCGCCGCGGCGTGCTGGGATGACGCGATGTACGTCCTGCCGCTGCACGCGGACACCGCGGACCTGAGCGACCGCGCGCTCGAGAAGATCTACGACTACCCGGACGGACTCGACCGCCCGTGGGTACAGGTCAACTTCGTCAGCAGCGCGGACGGCGCCGCCACCGCCGCCGGCCGCTCGCAGGGCCTGTCCAGCCCCGCGGACAAGAAGGTCTTCGCGCTCGGCCGCGACCTCGCCGACGTCGTGCTCGTCGGCGCTGGCACCGCGATCGTCGAGGGCTACCAGGGCGTCAAGCACACCGAGCTGCGCACCGAGCGCCGCGCCCGGCTCGGCCGCACCGGCATCCCGCCGGTCGCCGTCGTGACCGGCCGCTGCTCGATCGGCCCGCAGACGCCGATGATCGCCCGCACCGAGGTGCCGCCGATCGTGCTGACCACCGAGGCCGCCCCGAAGAACCGCCGCGACGACCTGGTGGCCGCGGGCGCCGACGTCGTGATCGCGGGCGAGGAGACCGTCGACCTGCCGCGCGCGCTCGCCGCGCTCGCCGACCGCGGCCTGCTGCGCGTCTGCTGCGAGGGCGGACCGCGCCTGTTCAGCGAGCTGGTCGCGGCGGACCTGGTCGACCAGCTGTGCCTGACGGTCGCCCCGCTGCTGGCCGGAGCCGGCGCGGTGCGGATCGCCGAGGGCGCCTCCCGGCCGGAGCCGCTCGGCATGGCGCTGGCGTCCGTGCTCACCGAGGACGGGTTCCTGATGCTCAGGTACCGGCGGGCCAGCTCCTGAGCGCGGCGTCGAGGACGTCCAGCAGCCGGGCCCACGACCCCGCCACCTCGCCCGAGTGGTCGAACCCACCCGACCGCTCCAGGCTCACGAACCCGTGCACGGCGCTGTGCACGAAGCGAACCGCGTGCACGTGCTCGGACTCCGGCACGTCGTAGCCGCGCAGGACCGCCCGGGTCAGCGTCGAGTGCCGGATCGCCGCGGCCACGGCGGGCGAGTCGGCGGGTGCGTCCGCGTCGAGGCGGAGCTGCCCCGCGGCGTAGCGGCCCGGGTGCTCGGTCGCGTAGTCCCGGTAGGCGCCGGTGAACGCCGCGAGCGCCTGCTTTCCCGACCGGCCGGCGAGCGCGTCGGCGACCCGGTCGGCGAGCTCGGTCAGCGCCAGCCCGGCCAGGCGGACCCGCAGCTCGTGGACGTTGCGGAGGTGCGAGTACAGGCTCGCGTCCTTCACGCCGAACCGGCGTGCGAGCGCAGAGACGGTCACGTTCTCGACGCCGACCTCGTCGGCCAGCTCCGCCGCCGCGCGGGTCACCCGCTCGGCGCTCAGCCCTGCCCGTGCCATCGCTCCCCCGACCACTCGAACCTAGAGGTGTTATTGAATTGCCTAATACCTCTAGTCATCCTAGCGTCGGTCTCATGCGACCCCTGACCGAAGGCGAGATCCGCGCGTCGTTCGTCAACACCACCAAGGGCGAGGCGAAACGGCTGGCCGTGCCGAAGGACCTGGCCACGCGGCCGTGGGCGGACCTCGACTTCCTCGGCTGGCGCGACCCGGGCGCGGCGGAGCGGGCGTACCTGGTCGCCGGGTCCGGCGGTGGCCTGGTCGGCGTCGCACTGCGCCGGGCCACGCCGTCGGCCGGGCAGGCGCGGCGCACGATGTGCTCGCTGTGCCTGACCACGCATCCCGGCGGCGGCGTCTCGCTGATGACCGCGCGCAAGGCGGGGCGGCGGGACAACTCGGTCGGCGCGTACATGTGCGCCGACCTCGCGTGCTCGCTCTACCTGCGCGGCAAGCTGGACGCCGGGCCCGGTGCCCGGCTGCCCGAGTCGCTCGGGCTCGCCGGCAAGATCGAGCGGACCGCCGCCAACCTCGCCGGTTTCCTGCGCAAGGTCACGACGGCTTGAGGATGTCCGCGATGTCGAAGCGGACCGGCTGCTCGAGCTGGGAGTAGGAGCACGACCGCGGCTCGCGGTCCGGGCGCCACCGCACGAACTGGGTCGTGTGCCGGAACCGCGGTCCCTCCATGTAGTCGTAGCGCACCTCGACCACGCGCTCGGGGCGCAGCGGGATGAACGAGAGGTCCTTGCCCGCGTTCCACCGGCTGACCTCGTTCTTGCGTGGCGTGCGCTCCCCCGCCTCGTGCGCGGCCCACGCCCACGGGTGGTCGTCGAACGTGGTGACCAGCGGCGCCAGCTCGACCATCAGCTCCTTTCGCCGGGCCATCGGGAACGCGCCGACCACGCCGACCGACGCGAGCTTGCCGTCGTCGCCGTACAGGCCGAGCAGCAGCGAGCCGATCGCGTCCGGGCCGGACTTGTGCACCCGGTAGCCCGCGAGCACGCAGTCCGCGGTGCGCTCGTGCTTGATCTTCTTCATCACCCGCTTGTCCGGCTGGTACGGCTCGTCGAGCTGCTTGGCGATCAGCCCGTCGAGCCCGGCGCCCTCGAACAGGTCGAACCACTCGGCGGCGGTGTCCTTGTCGGTCGTGCCCAGCGTGATGTGCACCGGCGCCTTCGCCGCGGCCAGCGCCTTCTCCAGCGCGGCCCGCCGGTCGCCGAACGGGCGCTCGAGAAAGGACTCGTCGCCGAGCGCGAGAAGGTCGAACGCCACGAAGCTGGCCGGCGTCTGCTCGCTCAGCAGCTTGACCCGGCTCGCCGCGGGGTGGATGCGCTGCTGGAGGGCCTCCCAGTCGAGGCCGTGTTTCTCGGTGCTGGCGACGACGATCTCGCCGTCGAGCACGCACCGCGGCGGGAAGTTGGCCTTCACCGCCTCGACGACCTCCGGGAAGTAGCGGGTCATCGGCCGCTCGTTGCGGCTGCCGATCTCGACCTCGTCGCCGTCCCGGAAGACGATCGAGCGGAAGCCGTCCCACTTCGGCTCGTAGAACAGGCCGTCGGGGATGGCCGGCACGGCTTTGGCCAACATGGGCGACACGGGTGGCATCACAGGCAGCTGCACGCGGCCATTCTTACTCACGGGACCCTCACCGGCGGCGTGCGACGCTGCGGGTCCAGGCGAGGAATGTGTGTGGGGAGGACTGGTTGACCGGCCGGCGCTGGGCGAGGCGGCTCGCCCTCCTGATCGTCACCGCCGGTCTGGCCACCGCGTGCACCGCCGGCCCGTCGGTGCGGCCGGACATCGTGGTGCGCGAGGCTCCCGCGCCGAGCAGCACGCCCGCGGGCGGGCCCGTCGGGGTGCCCCGCCTGGAGGAGATGACCGACAGCGTCGCCTGGCGGGAGTGCTCGGAGGAGATCCGTGGCCGGCTCGCCGGCGAACAGCTGCCCAGCTGGCTGCCGGTGCAGTGCGTCAAGCTCAACGCCGTCCTCGACTCGCCGTACGCGCCCGGCCGCGGCAACATCAAGGTGCAGCTGCTGAAGGCCGGCAAGGGCAAGGTGCCGCTGGTCGTCGTGAACGACGTCGACGGGATGCCGGGCACGCTCTACGCCGCGCACCTGGCCAAGTCGCTGCCGCAGGCCTTCCTCGACCGGTTCACGCTGATCGGCGTGGACCGGCGCGGCACCGGCAACTCGGTCGCCGCGAACTGCGTGCCCGAGGAGGTCCGGCGCGCGATCGTCGACCCCGACCCCGCCGACCTGCCGATCGACGTGTGGCTGCAGGCCGCGCAGACCGCGGGCCAGCAGTGCTCGATCCAGCTGGAGACCCAGCTGCCCGCGATCGACACGTGGCGCACCGCCGCCGACCTGGAGACGCTGCGCGAGGCGCTCGGCGTGGCGCACCTCAATGCCATCGGGCACGGCGAGGGCTCGCGCGTGCTGTCCGTGTTCGCCGACCGCTTCCCCGAGCGGGTCGGCCGGATGGTGCTCGACGGCGCGCCGGACCCCACGCAGGACGCCCCGACCGAGCTCGAGGGCGTGGCCAAGGGCGCGGAGGCGGCGTTCAACGCGTTCTCGTCGGACTGCGTCAGCCGGCACTGCGAGCTGAGCAGCCAGCCCAAGCGCGACCTGCTGAACCTGCTCGGCCGGCTGCGGGCCGGCCCGCTCACCGAGCCCGACGAGCTGGACATCACCGCGGGGTCGGCCATGCAGGCGATCATGATCGGCCTCGCCGACCGGGACCGCTGGCCGGCGCTGTCCGCGGCGCTCGCCAAGGCCGGCCAGGGCGACCCGACGGGTCTCGTGGACCTGCTCCTGCCCGTGGTGATCGGCACGAACCTGCAGGTCGCGTCGATGGACTCGGTGATCGTGACCAGGTGCAACGACAGCAAGACGAGGCTGTCGCCGGAGCGGATCCAGCAGTACGGCGAGGACTGGCAGAAGCGGTTCCCGCTGTTCGGCCCGGTCGTCGTGCAGCGGCTCGCGCTGTGCAGCCCGTGGACCGTGCCGAACCAGCCGCTGCCGACGCCGGCCGCGGACGGCGCACCGCCGATCCTGGTGCTCGGCACCGCCGCCGACGCGGTCACCCCGGAGGAGGGCAGCGAGCACGCCGCCCAGCAGCTGCGGTCCGGGGTGTTCATGTCGTGGCAGGGCGGCGGGCACGGCGCGCTGGGTTTCTCCACCTGTACCACGAAGGCCGCCCTTGGTTTCCTCTCCGACGCTAAGGTGCCGCGCAACGGGACGGTCTGCCCACCCTGACGGAGGTTCACCGAATGCGCCGGATTTCCCTGCTTCTGGCCGCACTGCTCGCCCTGTCCCTGTGCACGCCCGCGGCGTCGGCTTCCACGCCTTCCACGGCTTCCGGGCCTGCCGCGTTCCGGCCGGACGTGCCACTTCGGGTGATGAACTACAACATCCACACCGGCATCGGCTCCGACGGCGCCCTCGACCTCGCGCGCACCGCGTCGGTGATCCGCGACAGCGGTGCGGACGTGGTCGGCCTCGAGGAGGTCGACGTGCACTGGGACGCGCGCAGCGACTTCCGCGACCAGGCGCGCGACCTCGCGCGGCTGCTGAACATGCGGGTGTTCTTCGCGCCGATCTACGACCTGCCCCCGCTCACCGATGGCGCGCCGCGGCGGCAGTACGGGGTCGCCGTGCTCAGCCGGTTCCCCTTCCTGCACACGGAGAACCACCTGCTGACCCGTCTGTCCACTCAGGACCCCAACCCGGTGCCCGAGCCGGCGCCCGGCTTCGCGGAGGCCGTCGTGCTGGCGCGCGGCGTGCCGGTGCACGTCTACGCCACGCACCTCGACTACCGCCCCGAGCCGGCCGTGCGCGAGCTGCAGGTCGCCGACACGCTGCGGATCCTGGCCGACGACCCGCGCGGCGCCCGCCAGGTGCTGCTGGGTGACTTCAACGCCGCGCCCGCCGCGCCCGAGCTCGCTCCACTCTGGACCAAACTGGCGGACGCGTGGACGTCGGCCGAGCCCGGCCCCACCTATCCGGCGGACGTGCCGGCCGAGCGCATCGACTACGTGACGACGTCACCGGGCGTGCACGCCCGCGGCGCGCGGGTCCTCGAAACGCTCGCCTCGGACCACCGACCGGTCGTCGCGGACCTCTCAGTGCGCCGTTAGGCTGAATTTCAAGCCCGAATGGGCGTATTGCACGAGGTGCCGACGGGACTAGTCTTCCTCGGCGCGGACGCGGTATTCACAGCCGTACTCGACGGCGTAGCAGAGGTCGTAGTGATGGACGATCTTCGGACCCTCGTGCAGGTGCACGTGGGTAACCGTGCTGCGCGGCTCGTCGGGCAGCCGGTCCAGCGTGTCCACCCGGCCGTCGAGCGGGCCGCCGACATAGCGAACGACGTACGGCTTCGGCACGGTGACCCTCTCCTGCTCGGTGGTCCTCGGTCCCTACCGATGCTTCCTGCTGGGGTGGCCGAAATCAACCGGAGTCCGGGCCATCAAGTCGTGGTCGGGTCGAAGCCGGTGGTCATGACGTTGGAATGACGAACCGGATCGGGACGTGTCCGGTGAACCCGTAACGGGAACGAACGGTGTTACGACAGCTAGGCAGCGGCGCAAGGAGCGGGAATGGCGAAGGAGACCAACGGGCCGGGGCACCGGTGGCCACTCTGGCCGTGGCTGGTGCTGACGGTCGCGGGGGTCGTGGTGACCGGGGTGGCGGCGATCGTGGGCACGGTCGCCGGTTCCGACTCGTCCGAGGACACGCCGGCGGCCACCCCGCGCGTGACCGTCACCGCGACCCAGTTCGAGACGAAGACGGTCACCCAGACGGTCACGGCGACCCCGCCGTCCGGCCCGCTCTCCGAGTTCTCCGACGGTCTGTTCCGGGTCGGCCCGGACGTGCAGCCGGGCACGTACAAGACCGACGGCCCCAACGGCAAGAACGCGGGCGGCTGCTACTGGAGCCGCACCGCGTCGACCGGCGCCGTCATCCAGAACGGCGTGGTCAACAAGCCGGGCACGATCACCGTCCGCGAGGGCGAGCGCATCGACTCGGCAGGCTGCCTACCCTGGCGGCGGGAGAGCAGCTAGAACCAGGGGACGTAGATCCCTGCACTCCGTCTTGGACCGACGAACGCAACCTCAGGGGACCGTGACGACACCCGGCCACCGACAACCGGACATCCGCACCATCCGCTGGAACGCAACGGACACTCTTAGTCCCGGGGAGGCGGAACAGCACGCGACGGTTGGACGCGTTTGGGCTCGCCCGCCATTTTCGGGTATTCGGGCGGGTAGGGCATGTCGCCCAGGCCGTCGCGTTCGTCGCGGGCCACCATCTCCAGCAGCGGCTCCAGCGAGTACGCCCGCTCGGTGACGCCCGCGTGCGGGTCGCCGACCTTCGCGAACCGGGCCGGCATCGTGTGCACGTCGAAGTCCTCTGGCACGGCGTCGTCGAGCTCGTCCCAGGTCAGCGGGGCGGACACCAGCGCGCGGGCGGTCGGGCGGATCGAGTAGGCGCAGGCGATGGTGCGGTCGCGGGCCATCTGGTTGAAGTCGATGAAGATCCGCTCGCCGCGCTCCTCCTTCCACCAGTCGACGGTCACCTGGTCCGGCATCCGCCGCGACAGCTCCCGGCCGAGCGCGATGAGCGCCCGGCGGGCCTCGACGAACGTCCAGTGCGGCTCGATCGGCACGTAGACGTGCATGCCGCGGCCGCCGGACGTTTTCGGGAAGCCGGCCATGCCGAGCTCGTCGAGCAGCCCACGCAGCTCGTGGGCGACGACCGCGGCGTCGGCGAAGGACGTCCCGGGCTGCGGGTCGAGGTCGACGCGCAGCTGGTCGGGGTGGTCGACCTCCGGCCGGCGGACCGGCCAGGGGTGGAAGGTCAGCGTGCCGAGGTTGACCGCCCAGACGACCACGGCCAGCTCCGTCGGGCACACCTCGTCGGCGGGCCGGCCGCTCGGGAACGTGATCCGGGCCGTCTCCACGAAGTCGGGCGCGCCCTTGGGCACCCGCTTCTGGAAGAAGGCGTCGCCGCGGTTGTCGGCGCGGGTGGAGAGCTTGGCGCCCTCGAACACGCCGCCCGGCCAGCGCTCGAGCGTCGTGGGCCGGTCACGCAGCGCACCGAGGATGCCGTCGCCGACGGCGAGGAAGTACTGGACGACGTCGCCCTTGGTGACTCCCTTGTCCGCGAAGTACGGCTTGCCGGGGTTGGACACCCGCACCGTCCGCTCGCCCACGGTGAGTTCGATCGCCTCCGCCACGGCGTCAGGCTACCGTGGAGCCATGGCCGTCAACGGGATCCGCGACCCGGACGATGATCCGCGCCGGCCGCGCGACCCCGTGGCCGACGAGCTCGACGACGAGCTGCTGGGCCTTGATCCCGACGACCCGGAGACCAGGGCGTTCGCCGAACATCTGCGGCGAACGCGCCAGGTGCACCCGAGCTTCACGGTCGAGGGCTACCTGTCGGACATGACCGACTTCGCCGCGTCCGCGAACCGGCTGGGCGGCCATCGCAAGCTGATGGCAAGCATCCTCGTGCTGCTGATCCTGCTGGGCGTGACCGTGGCCTTGTGGGACGCGCTGATGTACGCGGTCGCCACGTTCGCCAAGTAACGTGGTGGCATGAGCCAGGAGCTGGACGCCGCGAACGTGGCGAAGACCGACGAGGAGTGGCGCCAGGAGCTGACGCCGGAGGAGTACGCCGTCCTGCGCCAGGCCGGCACCGAGCGCCCGTGGACCGGCGAGTACACCGACACGAAGACCATTGGCGTGTACGAGTGCCGGGCATGCGGCGCGGAGCTCTTCCGCAGCGACACCAAGTTCGAATCCCACTGCGGCTGGCCGTCGTTCTACGCCCCCGAGGACGCGGCGGTGATCCTTCGTCAGGACCGCGCCATGGGCATGGCCCGCACCGAGGTCCTCTGCGCGAACTGCCACAGCCACCTGGGCCACGTCTTCGAGGGCGAGGGCTACCCCACGCCCACCGACCAGCGCTACTGCATCAACTCGATCAGCCTGCGGCTCGCCCCCGCCGAGTAGTGCGCCAACGGCCACGCCGAAGTCCATAGTGGACCACCCCGCCCTCGACCGGCGTGATCGACGGGTCGAACGTCACGTGGAAGTCTCAAACCGACGTTTCCGGTCGAGCTTCAGATCGCTTTCGCCGGGTAGTCGTCCGGCGATGGAGTCGCGACGATCTGGAGGGTTTCGATGCGTGCGTTGATTCTCAACTGCAGCCTGAAGGCGACGCCGGAGCCGTCGAACACGCAGGCGCTCGCCGACCACGTCGCCGCCGCGATGTCCGAGCGCGGTGTCGCGGTGGAATCGGTGCGGGTGGTCGATCACGCGGTGCGGCCGGGCGTGGAGACCGACCTGGGCGACGCGTCGGACGACTGGCCCGCGCTGCACGAGAAGGTGCTCGCGGCCGAGATCCTGGTGATCGCCACGCCGACGTGGCTCGGCAGGCCGTCCTCGGTCGCGCAGCGGGTGCTGGAGCGCATGGACGCGATGATGTCCGAGACGGACGACGAGGACCGGCCGGTGGCGTACAACCGGGTCGCCGGCGTGGTCGTCACCGGCAACGAGGACGGCGCCCACCACGTGATCAGCGAGGTCTCCGGCGGCCTGAACGACATCGGCTACACGATCCCCGGCCAGGCGTGGACGTACTGGAACATGGGCCCCGGACCCGGCCCGGAGTTCTCCGCCACCACGCACGGCCACGAGTGGTCGGAGAACGCCGCCGCGACCATGGCGGCGAACCTCTGCGCGGTCGCCGAAGCCCTGGCCAAGCAGCCGATGGGCTGACCCGTCGCCGACGGGCTCAGGCATTGCCCCGCTGAAAGAGACTCACCCGCCCGCCGCCGGCGATCATCGCCCAGTCCGCGGCCACCTCGACGCGCGGCAGGAAGCCGGTGAAGGTCCCGGCACCCGCACCGACCGGTCCGAGGCGCGGTTGAGCACCAGCTGCGTGCCGTCGTCCAGCACGGCGATCGCCACCGGGGCCTTCGCGAAGCCGGGCACGGGGACGATCTCCACCAGGCCGGGCAGGTCGATGGTCAGCGGCGACCGGGTCCTGGTCGGCACGTAGTGCTCCGCCGACCGGGTGGCCACCTGGCGTGGGGCGCTGCCCCGCACCAGCTCGTAGACGTCGCTGCCGTCGTCGAACTCGGCGACCATCGTCGCGCGGCCGGTCGTGTCCGCCGTGATCGTGTTGCCGCGGGTGCCGCCGGGCAGTGCCGCGTACCGCGTGAAGATCGCGGTTCGGGCCACGGCGGTGGACGTGTCGCCCCGGGTCACGCGGGTCATCGAGATCGTGGGCGCCCGGTCGGTCTCGGTCACGATGATCGGGATGGTGGCCCTGCCGAGCTGGTCGGTGGTCACGTCGACGGTTCCGGCGCCGGTGCGGACCTGGACCAGCTCACCGGCCTCCCAGCCGTCGACGGTGACGACCTTGACGTAGAGGCCCGGGATCTTGCCGGCCCGGTCGGGGTCGTACAGCGGGTTCGGCGGCTCGGGCAGCGGCGGCGGACCACCGAACAGGTGCCACATCTCCTGCGGCAGGCTCCCCCACAGCGTCCACCACTCCTCGTACGCGAGCAGCGCGGTCACGTAGGTGTCGGTGTACAGGCAGTCGTCGATGTAGGCGACCTGGGCCTCGCCGCCGGCGTCCGGCGCGCCGAAGTCGACCAGCCGGACGCCCCGGCTGGTGAAGACGATCATCCGGACCGGCTCGGTGACCGCGCTCACCGCGCCGACGGGCAGGCGCAGGTTCACGCTCTGCCCGTCCGGCGCGTCACCGGACAGCTCCACGTACTGGTCCAGGCCGGTGTTCGGGCTCAGCAGCTCCCGCCCGCACACCGAGCCGCCGCCGGCGAGGCCGGCGCTCGCCGTGACCACCAGGTCGTCGGGCGGCTCGCCCTGCCAGCCGGGGATGCACCCGTGCTGCGACGCCATGACGATGCCGTGCGCCGGCCCGAACGGGTTGACCACCAGCTGGACCGTCGCGGTGCCGGGGTCGGACAGCGGGCGGACCGGACCGCCGAGCGTCGTGCCGTCGGGGGTGGCGAGCGCGGAGCGCCACTCGAAGCGGGTCGCGAGGCCCGCGACCCGCGGGCCGAACTCGATCACCGGCAGTTGCAGGTCACGCTGGAACGACCGCACGCCGGTGCGCACCGCCTCGAACTTCGCCGGATCGATCATGGCGATGGCGAACGTCTCGACGAGGTTGTCCACGAAGCCGGGAACGCCGGGGCCCAGGTTGACGTGCAGCTCCCAGTCCACGTCGACGCGCAGCAGCGGCGCGATGGTCGGGGCCAGGCTCAGCCGCGACCGGAAGGCGCCGTCGAAGTCACCGGAGAAGGGGTCGGGCACATCCGCCTTGCCCCGGAACTCGATGTCGACGCGGGGCCGCGTGCCCTCGGGCCGCCAGAACTCCGACGTCGCGAACGACGTGATCCGGAGGTCCATCTCGCGCAGGTCCGGCACGCCGGCGCGGGCGAACGCCCGCATCGCGGCCGCGTCGAGGAACGCGCCCCACTCCTGCCCGGGCTGCAGTCGCGACTGGACCGGGCCGGCGGGGTCGAAGCGGATGGCGACCGTCTGGGCGGTGAGCTCGACGACCGAGCGGGCCGGTGTCGCCGTGCCCAGCAGCTTCAGCGCGTCCTTGAGATCGAGCACGAGCGGGCTGCCCGCGCCGGCGACGATCGCGGCCTCGAGCTGATCGCCGCCGGGCAGCGGGACCGGTCCGGTGTCGGCGTCCACCACGCGCAGCGACGTGACCGTGCCCGCGGCCGTCATGTTCAGCACCAGCGCCCCGCGGCCGCGGGTGGTCGGCGGCGCCGCGTTCGGTGCGGCCAGCACGTCCGCACGGGACGCGATGAACGCGTCCACCGGCACACGCAGCTCGACGCCGCCGCCGATCGAGGCGAACTCGACGGCGGCGGGCGCGACGTCCAGGTGGTCCACCCGGTGCGTGCCGAGCGCGGGGAAGCAGGCGGTACGCAGGTTCTGCTGCACGGCCCGCTGGACGATCGTCGCCAGCACCGGCCGGGCGATGTGCACTTCGAGGGCCATGACGTCTCCCGCTCCTCGCCCGACTGCCGACACCGGGTGGATCGCGGGATCGGGCGCGATCGTGTCATCCGGCACTGGCCGATCTTGCACCTCTTAGCTATAGTGCTAGTTAAGTAGATAAATGGAGGTACTCGTGATTGAGTTCCACCTGGACGGCAGGTCCGGCCTCTCGCCGTACCAGCAGCTCGTCCAGCAGGTGCGGCACGCGTTGCGGCTGGGCCTGCTCGACGAGGGCGACCAGCTCCCGAAGGTCAAGGACGTGGTCGCCGGGCTGGCGATCAACCCGAACACCGTGCTCAAGGCGTACCGGGAGCTCGAGCACGACGGGCTCGTCGCGGCCCGGCCCGGGGTCGGGACGTTCGTGAAGGCGACGCTGGGCGGCGCCCCGGTGGCGGTGCTCGGGCCGCTGCGGCAGGACCTTTCCCGCTGGCTCGCCAAGGCCCGCAAGGCAGGCCTCGACGAGGAGAGCATCGAGGCCCTGCTGATGTCCACGTTTCGCAACTCCGCACGAGAGGACATAGCGTGACCGTGCTGGACGCCCAGGGACTGGGCAAGAGATACAAGCGTATGTGGGCGCTGACCGGCTGCACGCTCGAGATCGAGCCGGGCCACGTGACCGGGCTCGTCGGGCCGAACGGCGCCGGCAAGTCGACGTTGCTGAACATCGCGTCCGGCATGCTCGAGCCGACCACCGGCACGATCGAGGTGTGCGGCGGCGTGCCGGGCAGCGGACCGGCACAGCTGGCCAAGGTCGGCTACGTCGCGCAGAGCGCGCCGGTCTACAGTGGACTGTCCGTCGAGGACCATCTGCGCCTCGGCGCCCGGCTCAACCCGGGCTGGGACGACGAGCTGGCGCACCGGCGCATCGAGCGGATCGGGCTGAACCCGAAGCAGCACGCCGGCAAGCTCTCCGGCGGCCAGCGCGCCCAGCTCGCGCTCACGCTCGGCATCGCCAAGCGCCCGGAGCTGCTGCTGCTCGACGAGCCGGTCGCCGCGCTCGACCCGCTCGCACGCCGCGAGTTCCTGCAGGACCTGATGGCGGCGGTCGCCGAGCACGGGGTGTCCGTCGTGCTGTCCTCCCACCTCGTCGCCGACCTGGAACGGGTCTGCGACCAGCTGATCGTGCTGGTGGACTCCCAGGTGCGGATCGCGGGCGACGTCGAGGACCTGCTCGCCACGCACCACCGGCTGACCGGGCCGCGGCGCGACGTGGACTCGCTGCCGGGCGACCAGCACGTCATCTCCGCGCACCACACCGACCGGCAGACGACCGTCGTCGTCCGCACCGAGGCGCCGATCCTCGATCCCGTGTGGACAGTCGCCGGGCTGACGCTCGAGGACGTGGTCCTCGAGTACATGAGCAACCCCGCCACCGCCCGTCCCGCCTTGGAGGTCCTTCGATGACCTGGTTGACCTGGCGCCAGTTCCGCGTGCCCGCGCTGTCGGTGTTCGCCGGCCTGGTCGTGATCGGCGTGGTCCTCGGGATCACGGGGCCGGAGCTGGTCGGCCGCACGGACTTCTCCGACCAGGACGTCGTGTACGGCGGCACCATCCTGGTGATGTACCTGCTGCCGGCGGTCGTCGGCGTGTTCTGGGGCGTGCCGCTGGTCGCGCGGGAGCTGGAGAGCGGCACGCACAGTCTCGTGTGGAACCAGACCGTCACGCGCAGGCGGTGGCTCGGGACCAAGCTCGGGGTCGGTGTGCTGGCCGCCATGCTCGCCGCGGGCCTGCTGAGCCTGGCGGTCACCTGGTGGGCCAGCCCCATCGACGCCATGGCGAACCAGGCCACGGACCGCGGCATGCTCAACCGGATGTCGCCGGTGGTGTTCGCCGCGCGCGGCATCGTGCCCATCGGGAACGCGGCGTTCGCGTTCGTCCTCGGTGTCGCGGTCGGCATCGTGCTGCGCCGCACGGTGGCCGCCATGGCGGTGACCCTCGTCGTGCTCGCGGCGGTGCTGCTGGCGATGCCGCTCCTGGCGCGCCCGTACGTCCTGCCCGCGCTGGACGACAACATCGCGTTCACGGACTCGAACATCGTCGGCATCCGGGGGAACGACAAGGGCGTCATCGAGTCGGTGCGGGTGCGGGAGCCCGCGGGCGCGTGGGTACTGACCAACGAGACCATCGACCCGTCCGGCAACGCGGTCTCGCCGCTGCCCGACTTCGTCGAGGGTTGCGTGCCCCAACCGGGACGCAACGTTCCGCCACCGCCGAGCGGGTCCGTCGGCGGGTGCATGGCGCAGCTGGGCGAGCACGGCTACCGGCAGCACGTCGCCTACCAACCGGGCTACCGCTTCTGGCCGCTGCAGTGGATCGAGCTGGCGATCTTCCTCGCACTGTCCACTCTGCTCACCTGGTTCTCCTTCCGGCGCCTGCGCCACCTGTCCTGATTCCGTTCCACTGGGGGAAAATCATGCGCAACTTCGCGATCGTCACCGCACCGACCGCGCTCGCCCTGTCCACGTCGCCCGTCGCCGCGGCCGCGGCACCGTCCCTGCTCCGCCCGTCCGGACGCCATCCGGTCGGCACCACGTCGCGGTACCTGAAGGACACGTCCAGAGCCGACCCCTGGGTGCCGTCGGTGCCCTACCGCGAGCTGATGGTCTCCGTCTTCTACCCGGCGGCCTCGTCCCACGGGCGGGCGAAGCAGTTCATGACCGAGACCGAGGCGCGGGCGGTGCTCGACGAGGCCGGCGTCACCGACGTGCCGTCACGGGGTGCGCGGCGTGCGGCAGCTACCACCCGGAGTTCTGGCAGAAGCTGCAGCGGGGCCGGGCCGCCGACGTGTCGTTCGTGCTCGACGAGCTGACCGGCCCGCACCCGAAGTGGCGGGGCGGCGCGCTCGTCGACCCGTCGCGGATCGGCATGGCCGGCCACTCCGTCGGCGGCGCCAGCGCGATCGACGCCATGGTCACCGACCCCCGGATCCGCGCGGGCATCGACATCGACGGCACCACCGACGACCCGCTCCTCGCGCCCGGGCTCGACCGGCCGTTCCTGTTCCTGGGCCGGCAGAACATGTACACCCCGGGCACCGGCGTCGAGTCCGGCACGTGGGAGCGCGACTGGGCGCAGCTGCACGGCTGGAAGCGCTGGCTCGTGGTGGCCGGCATGGAACACCCGTCGTTCACCGACATCGGGCTGGTGGGCGAGCAGCTCGGCCTCGACTTCGGCGCGACCACCCCGGCGGCCCGCGGCGCGGACGTCACGCGGACCTACGTCCGGGCGTTCTTCGACCGCCACCTGCGCCACGTGCCGCAGCCGCTGCTGGGTCCGCCTCTCGGGAATTTACCCGTTCTGGTCACCGTGGGACGACATCGTCCGGTGCGGCACGTACTTGTGGCTGGGTCGCGTCCCGTTCCCCTAGGGTGCGGTTGACGGCGACTCGGGTCCGGGTCCGGTGCGCTGATCCGTCAGCTGGACGGGTTGCTGCGCTTTTCCTCGGCCAGCGCGCCGGCGAAGCGCGCCGCGACCGTCGCCACCGCGGCGCGCAGCTCCGGGCCGCCCTCGACGCGGAAGGCGAACGGCACGGTCGGCAGCCACTCCTGGGCGTACATGGCCGGGTTGCTCGTGCTGCCGACGAGCACACACCCGCCCCCGCACGGTTCGAGCCGTCCCATCGGCGGGCGGACCCACGGCGCCACCTGGGCGAGCGGGGCGTCGAACACCACGCGGGTGGGGAACTCCCAGCCGGTGCCGAGGTTCTCCTCCACCGCCGCGACCGGGTCGAGGCCGCGGGGCGGGTCGAAGTCGTGCGAAGTCTGCCGGATCGCGCGGATCCGGTCGACCCGGTAGGTGCGGATCGCGTCCGCGTGGTGGGAGTGGCACAGCAGGTACCACCGTCCATGGCGGACGACGACCGCCCATGGGTCCATTTCGGACTCCCACTCTCTGCCGGACTCGCTGCGGTAGGTCACGAGCACGCGGCGCCTGCCGGCGATGGCGGCGACGAGCGCGCTGGTGGTGGCGGGATCCGGGCGGGCGGAGTAGCGGTCCGGCGCGGTCGCCGCGTGCTCGCGCAGTGCGGCGGCCTGCCTGCCGACGCTCTCGGGCAGCGCCCGGATGACCTTGTCGAGGGCCACGCCGACGAGGTCGTCGGCGGTGGCCGGCGGCCCGTCGAGCACCGCCATGACCAGGCCGAGCGCCTCGGGCTCGGTGAAGACGACCGGCGGCAGCCGGGTCCCGCGGCCGAGCCGGTAGCCGCCGTAGGGACCCCGGATGGTCTCGACCGGGATGCCGGCCTCGCGGAGGATCGCCACGTAGCGGCGCGCGGCGCGCTCCGTGACGCCCAGCCCGGCGCCGAGCTCGGCGGCCGTCACGCCGGGCCGGATCCGGAGGATCTCCATGGCGCGCAGGGCGCGGGCTGTCGGGCTGAGGTCGGTCGGCACGGCCGAAGCGTAACCGGCAGCAGAACGTCCGGTACTGCCTCTAGCGTGTCCGCCCATGGACATCCTGCTCATCGCCGGCCTGTGGCTCGACGGCTCCGCGTGGGACGACGTCGTGCCGACGCTGCGGGACCTCGGCCATCGCCCGGTGCCGCTCACCCTGCCGGGACAGGGCGACGGGTCGGCGGCCGCCACGCTCGACGACCAGCTGGACGCCGTGCTCGCCGCCGTCGACGCCGCACCCGGGCAGGTCGTGGTGGCCGGGCACTCCGCCGCGTGCACCCTGGCGTGGCTGGCCGCGGACCGGCGACCGGAGAAGGTGGCCGCGGCCACGCTCGTCGGCGGCTTCCCGGTCGCCGACGGCGAGCGCTACGCCGACTTCTTCGCGATGACCGACGGCGCCATGCCCTTCCCCGGCTGGGCCAGGTTCGAGGGGCCGGACTCCGCCGACCTCGACGAGGCGGCCAGGCGCGCGATCGCGGCCGCGGCGATCCCCGTCCCCGAAGGCGTGGCCCGGGGCGTGGTGCGGTTGACCGACGACCGCCGCTACGACGTCCCGGTCGTGGTCGGGTGCCCCGAGTTCACCCCGGACCAGGCCCGGCAGTGGATCGGCGCGGGCGACGTGCCCGAGCTGGCCAGGGCCGAGCACGTGGAGTTCGCCGACATCGACTCGGGCCACTGGCCGATGTTCAGCAGGCCTGCCGAGCTCGCCCGGCTCCTCGCGGCGGTGGCGCCATGACGACGTCGTTCACCGCCCGCCCGCTCGACGCGTCCACATGGGACGCCTTCGCCGAGCTCGTCGAGCGCAACAACGGGATCTTCGGCGGCTGCTGGTGCATGGGCTTCCACCCGGACCGCGGCCGGGGCATCGACTACCGCGCGACCAAGGAGGACCGCGTCCGGACCGACCGCGCACACGCCGCGCTCGTCCTCGACGAGGACGGCGTCGCGCAGGGGTGGTGCCAGTACGGCGACCCCGAGGAACTGCCGAACATCAAGCACCGGCGCGTCTACGACAAGGACGCGCCGCCGCCGCCCGACTGGCGGATCACCTGCTTCTACGTCGACCCGAAGCATCGCGGGGAAGGCATCGCCCGCGCCGCGCTGGAAGGCGCGCTCGACCAGATCGCCCACGCGGGCGGCGGCCTCGTCGAGGCCATCCCCGAGGTGACGGCGGGCCGCGTGGCCCACGGCCGGTTCCTGTACAGCGCGACCGTCGAGCTGTTCGAGGACTGCGGGTTCTCCCGGGTCCGCCAGGTCGGCAAGCACGCGTGGATCGTCAGCACGACGGTCGCCGCCCACGCCGGGGCGCCGCGTCCGAAATGCCGGGTTTGAGCGCCTTGTCCGGAGGTACTGTCATCCAATGCCAACCGAGGACGGCGCAGCACAGCGCGACGAATCCGAGAACGAGCGGTTGACCCGCAACGTCAACGAGCTGCTCCAGGAGCTGCGGGTCGCGCAGGCGGGCGTGCAGTTCCTGTTCGGCTTCCTGCTCGCCGTGGCGTTCACCGAGCCGTACGCGCGGGCCTCGACCGCCCAGCACGTCGTGCACCTGATCGCGGTGATCTTCGCGACCGCCGCGGTCGCCCTGCTCAGCGCTCCGGCGGCGTGGCACCGGGTGCTGTTCCGGCGCGGCGAACGACGGATGATCATCGAGGTGGCCAACCGTCTGTCGATCGCCGGCATCGCGTGCCTGGCGGTCGCGATCGTGGCCACCGTCCTTCTGCTGACCAACGAGGTGGTCGGCGGCTGGGTCGCGGTAGTGATCACGGTCCTGGCCGCGATCCTGTTCGCCATGCTGTGGTTCGTCCTGCCCCTGCTGCGCCGGTGGCACGACGGCGCGTGAGGTTTCGGGTGCCCGCCCCTGGGAACGTCGCATGAGGAAAGGAGCGGACATGGCAACGAACGAACTGTCCGGCAGGCGCATCGCGATCCTCGCCACGAACGGGGTCGAGCAGGCCGAGCTGGTCGACCCGCGCAAGGCGGTCGAGCAGGCAGGCGCCACCACCGAGCTGCTGTCGCTGGACACCGACGACATCCAGGCCTACCACCACGACACCGAGCCCGGCGACACGTTCAGCCCGGACAAGGCGGTCGCGAAGGCCGAGGTGTCCGACTACGACGGGCTGATCCTGCCGGGTGGCGTCGGCAACCCCGACCACCTGCGGATGGACCCGCACGCGGTCCAGTTCGTCCGCGACTTCGTGACCGGCGGCCGCCCCGTCGGGGTCATCTGCCACGGCCCGTGGACCTTGGTCGAGGCCGACGTGGTCCGCGACCGGACGCTGACCTCCTACCCCAGCGTCCGCACGGACATTCGCAACGCGGGTGGCAACGTGGTCGACGAGGAGGTCGTCATCGACGGCAACCTCGTCTCCAGCCGCAACCCCGGCGACCTGCCCGCGTTCTGCAAGGCACTGGTCACCCAGCTCGCGCGCTGACGGTTGAGCCATCTGAGTCATCGGTACCCCCGGCGCCTCGCGCCGGGGGTTACCGATGACTCAAGGGCGGAACCGCTCGGGGACCAGCTCGGCTGCCTTGGTCCGCATGCCCTTGGTGACCATGTCCCAGGCCTGCGGGTCGCCCTTGAGCAGCGCCTCGGTGGTCGCCTTGATCTGGTCCCAGCTCACGTGCGGCGGGATCGGCGGAACCTCTGGGTCGCAGCGGACGTCGAGGACCACCGGCCCGTCCGCGGCGAGCGCCTGGTCCCAGGCCGGGCCGAGCTCGTCCGCCTTGTTCACGGCGATGCCGGTCAGGCCGATCGAGCGGGCCAGGTCCGCGTAGGACACGTCCGGCAGCACCTGCGACTCCTCGAACTTCGGCGCGCCGCCCATCGCGCGCAGCTCCCAGGTGACCTGGTTCAGGTCGTTGTTGTGCAGCACGCACACCACGAGCCTGCGGTCGGGCCACAGGTGGGCGTACCGGCGGATCGTGATCAGCTCCGCGAGGCCGTTCATCTGCATCGCGCCATCGCCGGCGAGCGCCACGACCGGCCGGGTGGGGTCGGCGAACTTCGCGCCGATCGCGTACGGCACCGCGGGCCCCATCGTCGCGAGCGTGCCGGACAGCGAGCCGCGCATCCGGCCGCGCATGCGCAGGTGCCGGGCATACCAGTTGGCCGCCGAGCCCGAGTCGACGGTGACGATGGCGTCCTCCGGGAGGCGCGAGGAGAGCTCCCACACGATGCGCATCGGGTTGACCGGGTCGGCGTCGACCATGGCCTGCCGCTCCATGACGTCCCACCACCGCGCCACGTTCTGCTCCACCGCCTCCCGCCAGGACCGGTCCTCCTTGCGCTCCAGTAGCGGGATCAGCCGGGCCAGCGTGGCCCGGGCGTCGCCGACCAGGTTCACCTCGGTCGGGTACCGCATGCCGATGAGCCGGCCGTCCACGTCGATCTGGACGCCGCGCGCCTTGCCGAACTCGGGCAGGAACTGCGAGTAGGGGAAGTTCGAGCCGACGATCAGCAGCGTGTCGCAGCCGGCCATCAGCTCGTAGCTGGGCCGGGTGCCGAGCAGCCCGATCGAACCGGTCACATAGGACAGGTCGTCGGGGAGAACGTCCTTGCCCAGCAACGCCTTCGCCACGCCGGCGCCGGTGAGGTCGGCGACCTGCCGCACCTCGCCGGCCGCGTCGCGGGCGCCCTGTCCGATGAGGATCGCCACCTTCGAGCCGGCGTTCAGCACCTCCGCGGCCCGCGCGACGTCGGTCGCGGCGGCCACCGACTCCGTCCGCGGCAGGCTCGGCGGCGAGGACGGCACGTGCTTGAAGGCGTGCTCGGGCGGCGAATAGGGCTGCTCCTGCAGGTCCGCGGGAATGATCAGCGCGGTCGGCGCCCGGGAGGCGAGCGCGGTGCGCATGGCCCGGTCCAGCGCGTTCGGCAGCTGTTCGGCGACGTTCACCTCGACCAGGTACTCGCCGGCCACATCCTTGTACAGCGCCCGCAGGTCGACCTCCTGCTGGTAGGAGCCGCCCATCGCGCTGCGCGCCGTCTGGCCGACGATCGCGACCACCGGCACGTGGTCGAGCTTCGCGTCGTAGAGCCCGTTCAGCAGGTGGATCGCGCCCGGCCCGGACGTGGCCAGGCACACGCCGACCTTGCCGCTGAACTTCGCGTAGCCCACCGCGGCGAAGGCGGCCATCTCCTCGTGCCGAGTCTGCACGAACCGTGGCCGGTTGTCGGACTTCCCGAAACCCACCACGATCCCGTTGATGCCGTCGCCCGGATAGGCGAAGACCTGCTCGACTCCCCACTCGCGCAGCCGTTCGAGCAGGTAGTCACCGACCGTCCGGCTCATGCCGTCCTCCTCCTGCCGAGATGCACATCCGGGACGGGTACCCAGGAACCACCCGCGAACACCGAGGTCCCGCGCCCGCACCCGCAGGAGGTGTCAGACCGGGATCGCCGGGTAGCCGATCGCAGACCCCGACGAGCGAGAGGGAGGATTTTCGTGACCACCATTGAGAAGTCCGTGGACGTGGTCGCCCCGGTGCGGACCGCCTACAACCAGTGGACGCAGTTCGAGTCGTTTCCGGCGTTCATGGAAGGCGTCGACCGGATCATCCAGGAGACGCCGACCCGTACCCACTGGGAGACCTCGATCGGCGGCGTCAGCCGCGAGTTCGACACGGAGATCACCGAGCAGCACCCGGACGAGCGGATCGCCTGGCGGTCCGTGGACGGCCCGCCGCACGCCGGCGTGGTGACCTTTCACCGGCTCGACGACCGCACCACGCGCGTGCACCTGCAGATGGACTACGAGCCCGAGTCGCTGGCCGAGAAGGCGGGCACCGCGCTCGGTGTCGTCAGCCACCGCATCCAGGGCGACCTCAACAGGTTCAAGGAGTTCATCGAGGAGAACGGCGGCGAGACCGGTGCCTGGCGCGGCGACGTCTCGCGCCCAGGCCAGGCCGGCGACCCCGCGACCGGCGCCCGCGGCGGCACATCAGGCCGCAGCGTCCCGCCCGGCAGCGCCGACCCGAGCTGACGCCAGGTCCACGAAGCGCAGCGGCCGCCGTGGCGTCCACATCGGACGTCGCGGTGGCCACGGCGGATGGGAGAAGGGAACCATGCCTGCCATGCACGAGCCGCTACCGCCGACGCCGGACCCGATCCCTCCCGAACCGGGGCCGGGGCCGGCCGAACCCAGCCCGATCCCACCGCCGCCGCAGCCCGGGCCGCCGGACCGGCCGGGCCCGGAACCCGTACCGCCCGACCCGCGCTGACGGACCACGGCCCGCCGGCAGCGCGGGACGCTCTCGGTCCCGCTCAGGTGGTGTGCTGGGCGACGAGCAGGGCGATGTCGTCGCTCGCGGCGCGCGTGCCGACCATCGTCGCCATCACCCGCGCGCAGACGGCCTCGGGCGGCGCCGGCACGACGATCGCGCGGAGCTGTTCGAGGCGTTCGTCGAGGAGGGCATCGCGGCGTTCGACCAGCCCGTCGGTGAACAGGGCGAGGAGGGCGCCGGACGGCAGCTCGATCGTGGCCGCGCGCCTGCCGTCGATCGCGAGCCACTGTCCGACCGGCGGACCGACCGGGACGTCGGTGTAGACCGCGGGACGGCCGGGCACGGCGAGCACCGGTGGAAGATGACCGGCCAGCGCGACTCGCACGATGTTGCTGGCGGTGTCGATGACGGCGTAGGCCACGGTGGCCATCGTGTTGTGCTCGAAGTGGCTGGCCTTGCGGTCCAGCTTGCCGAGCACGTCGGCGGGGTCGGGGGACTCGAGCGCGTAGGCACGCAGCGCGCTGCGCAGCCGGCCCATCACGACCGCGGCCCCCAGCCCGTGCCCGACCACGTCACCGATGACGAGCCCCAGCCGCCCGCCGGGGAGTGCGAAGACGTCGTACCAGTCGCCGCCGACACCGCTCTCCGCACCCGGCACGTACCGTGCGGCGAACTCCCAGCCGGGCACGGCCGGCAGGTGCGCGGGCAGCAGGCTCGCCGCCAGCATGGACGCGGCGGTCCGCTCCGAGCGCGACCGGTACGCGATCGCGGCCAGCGCCAGCCGGTCGGCCACCAGCTGCAGGGCGTCGACCTCCGCGTCGGTGAACCGGCGCGCCCGCAGGCTGCCGACGTGCAGCACGCCCGCGACGTGACCGCCGGCCACCATCGGCACGCCGAGCAACGTCTGCAGCCCGCGCTCCCACAGCAGCGGGTTCAGCACGGTGGAGGCGTCGACGTGATCGAGCACCAGCGGCTCACGGGTGGCCGCCACGCGGCCGGCGAAACCCGATCCCACCGGCACCCGCACGCCCTGGAAGACCTCCTCCTCCAGGCCGGCGGCCGCGGTCGCGAACAACTGGTCGCCCCCGGGGTCCATCAGCAGCACCGTCGCCGTATCCACCCCGAGCAGCTCACGTACCCGCGCGAGCAGGATGTCCAGCTGTTTGTCCAGGTCGAGCTGAGCCAGCGCGGTATCCGTCACCGCGTCCAGCACGCGCCGGCGCGTCGCCTCACGAGGATCCTCGTCAGTCCCTTCGACCACGGAGAAACCTTAACCAGCGTTCCGGACCCGGTCGGCGAGCCGACGGTCGAGGCCGACCCGGATCAGCCCTGCCGAGAGCGCCGCGAGCCGGTCGGCGCCGATCAGGCGGCTCAGCCGGCGGGGGTCCTCGGGCAGACCGATCTTGCCGGCCCCGGCGAGCGCCTTGCGGTCGAGGTACGGGCGCAGCCCGGGCCAGACCTGCTGCGCCTCGCGGCAGAAGATGTCGGCGCCCACGGGCCCGAGCCGGGGGAAGCGGCGCAGCAGCCGGCGCAGCGTGCCCACGTCACCGCCGGCCTCGTCGCGCAGCCGCCGCAGGTCCCCGCGGTAGGAGTCCGTGAGCAGCTGCGCGCCCTCGCCGAGCGCGGTCGCGGTGCTCTCGTCGTAGCGGACGTAGTGCGCGCGGCCCAGCGCGTCGACCCGCTGTTGCCAGGTGGCGTCGAGCATGGCCCGCGGCGTGGTGAACCCGGCCTCGGACAGCTCCCGCGAGGCCGCCACGGCGATGTCGGCCTTGATCCGCGTCGACAGCAGCACGCTGAGCACCAGCAGCCGGTACAGCGGCGACGGCGTGTCGGCCAGCCGGATGCCGGCCTCGGCGGCGTAGGTGCGTCCGGCCACGTCGAGCAGCGTCTGGGTGATCTTCCGTTGGGTGGCCATGGGCACCGGATACCACGGATGCGGGCGGCCAATCAGGTCGTTTCGCCGACCACGCCGAGAACGTTTTCCCGCGGAACTGGCGGGTACGTGGGGGGAGGTGATGCTGCCGCACCTCGCCGGCCGGCCGCTGACGCTGCGGCGGTTCCCGGACGGCGGCGACGAGGGGCGGAGCACCACGTCTGGCCGTCCACGGTGACATCGCTGGAGCGTCCCGACCTGTTCGACTCCGTCGGGTTGACGCCGTACGTCCAGGCCACCGGCGGCCGCGGCTTCCACGTGGTCGCCCCGCTGGACGCCACCGTGGACTTCGACGTCGTCCGGCCCCTCGCCACGGACCTCGCCGACCACCTCGCGGCCGGACAGCCCGATCTGCTGACGGCCGCGCAGCGCGAGCAGCGGCGCCGCGGGCGGATCTTCCTCGACGTCAACCGCAACGCCTACGGGCAGACGTTCGTGTCGCCGTACTCGCTGCGGGCGCGCGACGGCGCGCCGGTCGCCACTCCCCTCGGCTGGTCCGAGCTGGGCCGCGCCACGCCGAACGGCTACGACGCGGCGAAGATCCGCCGCCGCCTGGCGCGCACGGACGATCCGTGGGCGACCATGGGCGAGCACGCCGCGTCGGCCGCGCACGCCCGCCGCGAGCTCGACCGCATCCGGTCGTGACCTGAGCCGCCGGAACCGACCTGCGGCGTCCGGCGGCCGGAAAATGGGCCACGTCGTTTCGGGGCGCCGCGAATCGGGTAGGGCGTTGGCATGACGTCCGCACCGGTCAGGAGCACGGCGCCGGGCACGCGGCTACCGGCGCTGTTGGTGACGCTCGCGTTCGGATCGATGTTGTTCAGCGCGAACCTGGCCGCGCCGCTCTACGCCGGCTACGCGGAGCGGTTCGGCTTCTCCACCGCCGTGCTGGCGCTGATCTTCGCCGTCTACGCCTTGGTCCTGATCCCGTCGCTGCTCGTGTTCGGGCAGGTGTCCGACAGCTTCGGCCGTCGCCCGGTGATCGCGGCCGGCCTGGTGACGGCGATCGTCGCGCTGCTGCTGTTCGCGTTCGCGGCGAGTGCCTGGTGGCTGTTCGCCGCACGCGCGGTCCAGGGCCTCGCGCAGGGCATGATGAGCGGCGCCGCGACCGCGGCACTAGCCGAGCTCGTCCCCGGGCAGGACGCGCGCCGCGCGGCGCTGATGGCGACGCTGGCCCAGTCCGGCGGCTCGGCTTCCGGCGTGCTGGTCAGCGGCATCCTGGCCCAGTGGGCGGCGGCTCCACAGGTGCTCCCGTACGTGGCCGGCATGACGTGCTGCCTGCTGGCGATCGTGGCCTTGCGCACCGTTCCCGAGACGGCCCGGCGCGCGACCAGAAGCCGCCTGCGGGTGCGCCGCCCGCGGGTGCCGGCCGAGATCCGCGGCGCGTTCTTCCGGGTCGGGCTCACCGCCGCCGCGGTCTGGGCGGTCGCGGCCGGGCTGTTCCTGTCGATCATCCCGTCCTACGCGGGAAAGCTCGTGCTGCACTCGCACAACCTGGCGCTGCTGGGTGCGGTCTCCGCGCTGGTGCTCGGCTGCTCCTGCCTCGCGCAGCTGGCCGTCCGGCGCGGCGCTCCGCCGGCCACCGCACAGGCCGGTGGGCTGACGCTGCTCGCCGCCGGGCTGCTCTGCCTGGTGCTCTCCGCGCCGCTGCAGGCGCCCGTCCTGCTCGTCGCCGGCGCGGTGCTGGCCGGGGTCGGGCACGGCCTGGCGTTCCTCGCCGCCCAGGACGACCTGACCCACATCGCGCCCGCCGACCAGCGCGCCGAGGTCTCCGCCGCGTTCTACGTCTGCGTCTACCTGGGCGTGGCGCTGCCGATCATCGGCATCGGGGTCGTCGCCGTGTACACGACGCTGTTCATCGGCGTGACCACGTTCGCCGCCGTCACCGGGACGGCGGCGATGCTCCTCGCGGGCTGGCACCTGCGCCACCGCGCACCGGCACAGGCACCGGTGGCGTAGACAGTGAGGTAGGAGGTGAGCGCGATGGCCGACCGGCCGCCGAGCGCGGTGTCCGCGCTGACCGCCGGGGGCCTGGGCGTCCTCCTCGTGCTCACCATCGTCTCCGTGGCGAAGGGGTGGACGCCGCCGTACCTGCTGCTGCTGTCCGCCGCGCTCGCCGCGGGCATCGTGTTCAACATCTGGGCAGCGCACGGCTCCAGCCGGTGACCGTTACGCCGGTACGCTCGGCGCGAGCCGGCCGACCTCGAGAATGCGACCCCCATGGACCTCGTCTTCACCGGCCGCGTGATCGAGTGGCGCGGCCCGGCGCCGTACTACTTCGTCCCCGTGCCGGACGAGGAGTCCGCCGCCATCCAGGAGGTCGCCGCGATGGCCACGTACGGGTGGGGCGTGATCCCGGTCCGAGCCCGCATCGGCGCGGTCGCCTTCGAGACGTCGCTGTTCCCCAAGGACGGCGGCTACCTGCTGCCGCTCAAGAACGCCGTCCGCAAGCCACAGGGCCTCGGAAGAGACGACGACGTCACGGTGGAGATGACCGTCCGGCTCGAGCACTAGTCTTGCCCTTGCGCAACTCGCGCGCGGCGCCATCCAGCTGTTATTACGTAACGTACGATGGAGAGTCACGGTGCGTGGATGGCGCGTGGGGTGGGGTGCGTGGACGAGCCGGGGTCGAGACCGCTGGACTTGCCGAAGTTGATCCCGCGGCAGCTCCCGAGTCCACCCGTTCACTTCACCAACCGGCATCGCGAGTTATCGATCCTGGACGCCATCCGTGCCGGCCCGGGTCGGCTGCCCGGGCTCGTCGTCCTCAAAGGATCGGGCGGGGTGGGCAAGTCGGCACTGGCTCTTCGATGGCTCGACCTGGCGTCGGACCGGTTCGGCGACGGCGAGCTCTACGCAACGCTTTCCCAGGCGAACGGCTCGCCGATCGCGGTCGAGGACGTCCTCGGTGAGTTCCTCCGCTCGCTCGGTGTCGCTCCGGATCGGGTGCCGGCGAGGCTGAGCGAGCGCGTCGCGCTGTTCCGCTCGATCACCGCCGGCCGCTCGATGGCGGTACTGCTCGAGGACGCTGTCTCCGCCGCACAGGTAAAGGTCCTCCTGCCCGCCTCCACATCGAGCGTCGTCGTCGTGACGAGCCGCCAACCACTCGCCGGCTTGCTGACCGAGGGCGCGGTGACGGTGCCGGTCGATCCCTTGGACGCGCGCAGTGCGTTCGACCTGCTGCGGCAACACATCGGCACGCAGCGGGTGGAGTCCGAAGCCGACCAGGTGGCGGCTCTCATCGGCTTCTGTGCAGGTCTGCCCATCGCGCTGTGCATCGTCGCCGCCCAGCTCGCGCTCCGGCCACGCCGGTCGATGGCGAAGCTGGTGGACGAGCTGCGCAGCCAGCCCCGGCGATTGGACGCGTTGTCGATGGAGGACATGTCGGTCCGCGCGACATTCGACCTGTCCTACCGGGCACTGCCGGAGGAGGCCGCAGCGGCGTACGTGGCGATCGGGGTGCATCCCGGGACGATGGTGTCGACGGAGCTCGTCGCCACCATGCTCCGGCGCGGGCATCGCCATGCCCGGCGAGCCCTCGACGTCCTCGTGGACGCCTCGATGCTGGAGGAGGTCGACGACGAGCTGTTCCGGTGCCATGACCTCGTGCGGGT
This sequence comes from Actinophytocola sp., assembly GCA_035995025.1. Classification (GTDB taxonomy): domain Bacteria; phylum Actinomycetota; class Actinomycetes; order Mycobacteriales; family Pseudonocardiaceae; genus Actinophytocola. The sequence continues at coordinate 82,687 of DASYKY010000127.1, read as the reverse complement.
GCACGCCGCGGGCGAGGCGGACGCCACCTTGGATCACGAGGCCCGGGCGTCGCTGGAGCGCCGCGCACTGGAATGGCACCTTCGGATCGCACTGGTGGCGGGGGCGACCGTGATGCCGTCCCGGCCGCGACCCCACGTCGAGGTTCTCCCCGGCGAGACCGGGGACCCTCCCGCGGCGGTGAACGAGTACACCGGCGCGCTGGCCTGGCTCGAGCGGCACCGGCAGGATCTCGTGGCTCTGGTGCGGCTCGCGGCCGACACCGAGCGCCACGAGCACACATATGCGCTGGGCTACGCCATGCAACCGTTGTTCATCGTGCACAAGCATCTCCGCGACGCCGCCGAGGTCGACCAACTCGCCCTGGACGCGGCCCTGTCCATGGGCGACCACCGCGCCGAGGTGAAGATGCGCAAGCGCCTCGCCCGGGTACTCATCCAGCTCGACGAGTTCTCGCCCGCCCAGCAACACATCGACGCGCTGCTCGCGCGCAGTGATCAGCAGGGCGACCGGCATGGACGAGCGAGCGGCCTGAAGACCCTGGCCAGGCTGCACGCGCGACTGGGCAGACACGATCTGGCCGTCGATGCGTTCGCCGAGGCCGTGCGGATCCTGCGCAACCTCGGCGAACCCCGGAGGCTGGGCCTCGCGCTGACCGAGCTCGGCACCGCGCTGACCGAGCTCGGCAGCCCCGAGCGCGCGGCCACCGAGCTGGACGAGGCTCGCCGCATGCTGTCCGGCCTCGATCCGCCCGATCCGTACAACGCCGCACGTGCCACGGTCAGCCTCGCGCGCGCTCACCTCGCGCTGACCGAACTCGACACCGCACGCCGGCTGCTCGGGGAAGCCCAGGAGGCCCTCGAACGGCTGGGCGCAGACCGGGAGCTCGGCCGCGCACACGAAACGCTCGCGGAGCTGCACACCGCGGCGGGCGACGAAGAACTCGCACTCGAGCACCGGCGCCGGGCCGACGAGATCGTCCGATCACTCGCCGGCCCCGCACCCGATGCCTCGAAGTGACGTTGTGACCTCACCGCAGTCGGCGGACGACCGGCTTCCCGTACTCCTCGCCGAGAGCGGCCACGTCCGCCGCGGACAGACGGAACTCTTCCTCGGGGCCGCCCCCGACGTTCCAGCCGGCGGCGAGCACGGCGTACTGCGCGGCCAGGACCGGATCGCCGAGCGCCTGATAGTGGTGTACGAACGCGGCGAGCAGCGTGTCGCCCGCGCCGCTCGTGTAGCGCACCCCGCGGGGCGTCGACGCGGCGATGTGCCAGATGGCACGTCCGTCGCGCATCCCGACGAGGGCACCGTCGGGTCCGCAACCGACCAGCGTGATCGGCGTGGCGAACCGCCGCCACACCGCCTCGATCCACGCGCGGGGACCGTGTGGCAGGCTCTCGTGCGAGCACGACAGCACCGTGGCCGCACGCATCCAGTCCTGCTTCGGCGGGTAGCAGACGTCGGCGATGCGGTGGAGATCCGTTGCGATGGGCACGCCCCGGCGCACCACGACGTCGATGAGGGACCGGGTGAACGCGGTGCTGTTCAGCAGCGCGATGTCGCATCTCTCGTCGTCGAGCAGCGAGCCGAACCACTCCGGCGGATACCGGAGTCCGTGGAGCGAGCGGAGGTCGGTGTTCCCCGCCCGGCTGCCGTCCCGGTCGTAGAGGACGAGTGACCGCGGCTGCTCGTCGCAGACCAAGGTCGCCCGCCCGTACCAACCTCGACCCCGGAGTCCTTGCACCGCAAGCGTTCCCAGAGCGTCGGCGCCGACATACGTCGCGAACGTGACCTCGGATCCGAGCGCCTGCAAGGTTGTCGCACCTGTCCAGCCAGTGCCCGCGAGGCGCACGCTGAGGCCGTCGGGGCAATGCTGCCCGGAGACGTACGGTACGGGAAACGAGCCGACCGCATGGGCAAGCCGGACAGTGACCACGCCGGCCACGAACACGCGCGTCATGACCACCCCCGGCACGCAGCCCACAGATGAAACCCGGCGCGTCCCGATGCCTCCGCGGACGGTAGCCGACCATTGTGGACGACCGTGAGCACGATCCGCCCATCCGGACACACGAGGAGCCACCAGCGGCCCGACCGGTGCCGGCTGATCGCGAGCGTGCACCCGGGGTACCTGTGCCGGATCGCGTTCGCCCAGCGTCGCGCCGACCGTCGTGAGCGATGCTGTGCGACCACGACGTCCGCGGCCTGCAGCCACTCCCGCGGGCTGAGTCCGTCGACGGCCACGACCGGTTCACCAACGAGGTGTCGATACCGCATGGTGCTCACCTCTCCTCGACGACCGGCGCGGGAACGGGTTCGACGGCACGGTGCGCGCCCTGCACAGGCAGGTCGAGCAGGCGGTACATCTCCTGACGCAGCAGACGGTGTGCCTCGCCCGGGCGCGAGGTGAGCTGATCGGCGAATACGTCGCCGCCGATCCTGGCCTGCCACTCGGTCGCCGTGCGCAGCTGCGGCTCGATCGGGCGCGATCGAACCAGCCGCGGCGCGTGCAGGCCGAGCCGCGCCTGCGGCGAGTCCGGGTTCAGCCGGTCGATCGGCAGATCGGTGCACAGCACCGGCCTGCCCAGTGCCGCCGCATAGACCGTCGTCGAGCCGTGGTCGCCGATCACGTAGTCGGCGGCGATCATCGCCGCGCGCCAGTCCACCTCCGGGCCGACGAGCAGCAGCCCCGCCGAGCGGGCCGCGCTGAGCCACGCACGCACCTGTCGTGTGCCGTGTGCGAACCACACCGCGGGATGGATGAGCATCGCCACCCGGTAGCGCGCCGGATCAAGCTGCTTGAGCAGCACCGGCAGGTAGTGCTCGAACCGGTGAAACAGCGAGTGGGGCCCCCACGTGGAGGCGAGAAGGACCAGCTCCTGATCCGGTCGTACACGCAACGCACACCGGTAGTCCGCGCGCCGCGACCGGCTCGCCAGGAGAAGATCGAAACAAGGATCGCCAGCGACTAGAGCGACATCGAACGCGGGCCGGCACTGCATGCCGAGGGTCTCAAGCTGGGACGCGTGTGACAGGACCAACGAACTGGGTACGACCCGGCCGTCCCGCATCAGCCGCCCGGCGTCCAGTCCGTATACCGGGCCGGCACCGCCGGCGCGCTTTCCGAACGCCGCGCCGTGGGGGAATATCATCAGCGGCGCGTGAATTCGATCAATATCGGCGTGCGCCGCGGCGAGCGCGAGGTCGAACCGCTCGTGCGTGGCCTGCGACCACGGAATCTCCAGGGCGCCGATCGACTTCAGGTAGTTGTCGACCCCGCCACCGAACACGGCGGGACCCTGGCTGTAGATCAGCTGAAGTCTCGGGTCGGTCTCGATCAGGCCGACGACATCCATCAGCCGTTGCGCCGAGACCATCGTGTGAACGGCCACGAGAACGGTCTTGCACCCCGTCCTGGTGACATATCGCGGAGCATCCAAGCCTATCGGTACCGACTGCCATTGCTGCTCGGCCACGTCGTTCCCCTCTCCCCATAGCGGATGCGGACCGACCGATAGTGAACGACGAGATGGCCAGTGCACTTGCAGTTCACTTGCACAGTGCAGGACGGGATCTATAACGGTTAAATACCGGAAACCGGGGTTTCGCTGAGTTTGATGTTCCTTCATGCCGACACTCGGGAAAATGCCGCAATCGCCCGGGAGTGACCGTGCAACTGCGAATTCTGGGGCCCGTGCAGATGAACGTGCACGACGAAGAGGTGGTGATCGCCTCGACGAAGGTTCGCGGGCTGCTCGGCGTGCTGGCCTACCGGAGCAACGAGCCGGTGTCCAGCAGCTATCTCGCCGATGCGCTTTGGGACGATGATCGCCCGCCGAATCCCCCGAAGACGCTGCAGACCTACGCGTCCCGGCTGCGCCGCGCACTCAACGAGTCCGGCTTTCCGGCCGCGGTCACCAACGACAACGGCGCGTACCGGATCGCGGTCGAGTCGTCCAATGTGGATTACAAGCGGTTCAGGATCCTGATACGGGACGGCCACCAGGCGCTCGGCCGCAGTGCCCACAAGCGGGCGGCCGAGCTGTTCACCACCGCGGTCGGCCTCTGGCGCGGACCACCCCTCGCCGACGTGAAGACCTCCTGGGCGCAAGGCCTGCAAGACTCGCTGATCATGCGGGACTTGCTCCCCGCGCACTGCGCACTGTTCGATGCCAAGCTCGCGCTCGGCGACGTCGAGTTCGTCATGGACCGGATGCCGGCTTTGCTGTCGGGCCATCCGCACGACGACGGGCTGGCCGAACTATGGATGCGCGTGTTGACAATTGCACACCGATCACATGAGGTGGAGGCATTCTTCCGCGACCATTGTCAGCGTCTCAAAGCGAATCTCGACGGTGTGCCGAGCCCCAAACTGATTCAGGCCTATCAGAATTCGTCCAAAAGCAACTCGACAACCGATCGTCCCACCCGTCCCCTCCGGGTTCCGCCGCCTCCGCGCGACACGCCATCCTTCACAGGTCGCGCCGAATTGCTGACGCGGCTCGACACGCTGTTGCTCGGCCCGGAACGGGCGGCCTCCGTGGTGGCGCTCGACGGACGTCCCGGCGTCGGAAAGACGGCACTGATCCGGCGTTGGGCCCACAGCCGCCAAAGTCATTTTCCGGACGGCATGCTGCACCTTGATCTCAACGGGTACTCGCACATGAGCCAGATCGAGCCGGCCACGGTCGTCAGCACCTTCCTGGACGACCTCGGCGTCCTACCCGCCCGCGTCGCCAAGATGGGAGTGGACGACCGGATGGCGTTGCTCCGCCATACATTGACGGGACGCCGTTCGCTGATCGTCCTCGACAACGTCCGTGACAGCCAGCACGTCCGGCCCTTGCTCGCCGCCACGGGCAACTGTCCCGTCGTGATCACCAGCCGCCAACGGCTCACCAGCGTCGCGGTGCACGACGGGGCCGAGCACGTCACCGTCCCGGCGCTGACCGACGACGAGGCAGCCACCCTCCTGCAGATGCGGATCGGCCGGCGCGCGGTCGACGAGCCCGAGGCGGTCGACGAGCTCGTGGCACTGTGCGACAGGCTCCCGCTGGCGATCTGGATCGTCGGCGAGCACGTGGCCGCTCGGCCCGAGGTATCAGTCCACGATCTCGCCGGGGAACTGCAGCACACGCGTCGGCTGCTCGATGCCGGCTCACATGGCGACGACGACAGCCCGACCCTGCGCTCGGCCTTCTCGTGGAGCTATGGCGCGCTGCGCCCTCGCGAGCGAGAGGTGTTCCAGCGACTCGGGTTCCTCCCGGGCGTTCGGTTCAGTGTGGAAGCGGCCGCCGCCGTGAGCGGTCTTCATCGCGGCGATGTCGACCAGCCGCTCGACGCCCTGGTGGGCGCACATCTCGTCGAACAGGAGCGCGCGGGCCGGTTTCGCATGCACGACTTGTTGCACCGCTACGCGACCGACCGGGCCCAGCACGACGAGCCACTCGCTGCCCGCGACGGCGCGACGCGCCGGCTCCTCGACTGGTACGTGGGGACGGCCCGCAACGCCCGCCACCTGCTGACCGTCGACCCGCACGAGATACCTGAGCTGCCGGCGGCCGAACCCGTCGAGCCGCTGACGTTCGGCTCGGTGGAGCAGGCGAAGCGCTGGTTCGATCTGGAGCGGTCCACGGTGGTGGCTCTAGCCAGGCGGGCTGCTACCTTCGGCCACCACGAGGCGGTGTGGCGCCTGGCCGCCTGCCTTCACGTCCCGCACGACTACGACCTGCCCGAGCTGCTGGAGATACACGAACTCGGCAGGGCGTCCGCGGCGCTGCTCGGCGAGCAGCGAGCCGTCGGCGGATGCCTTTCGAACAAGGGCACCACCTATGGCCGGCTCGACGACAACGTGCACGCCGGCGAGTGCTTCGAGCAGGCATACGAATCGTTCAAGGCGGCCGGTGACACCTATGGGCAGGCAGTCAGCCAGCACAACCTGGGTGCCGTCCGGCTCCGCCTGGGCCACCCGCTCGAAGCGATCATGTGGCACCGGCAAGCCCTCGACGCCTTCGCCGCGACCGGCGACGAGTGGGCGATCGCCAACGTCCGCCGCTGGCGGGGCGACGACTGCCGCGAGCTGTACCGACTCGACGAGGCGAACGAGTACTACCGCGACTCTTTGGAGTTGAGCCGGAAACTCGCAGACCACCGTGGTCAGGGGGCGACTCTCAGCAGACTCGCCCAACTGAACCTCGACACCGGACGGCCGGACCTCGCGATCAGCACCGGCCGAGAGGGAGTCGACGCCCACGACCGAATCGGCGACCGGGGCGGTGTTGCGGACATTCTGTGCCTGATGGCCTTGGCGCACGGCGAGCTGAACGCGCACGGTGAGGCCGTCGCGGCTGCCGGCGAGGCCGCCCAGATCTACGCGGAGATGCGGAACACCACGCGCCAGGCCCACGCGTTGGAGATCCTCGGCAACGCCCAGGCCGCTGCCGGCGAGCACCACCACGCCGCCGAGGCGTGGACAGCCGCCGCCGAGGTTCTGGGGGCACAAGAGGACACACGCGCGAACGATCTTCGTGCGCGTGCTGCTCAGGTTGTCGAGTGCGAAGTCCCAGTGCCGCGGTCCGACGCCACGCTGCCGGCACCGCCCAAGATCACGGCGGCACCGGACAGCCGCACTTCGGCCCGCGAGGACCGCTGACCAAGGTCAGGACTGGATATTCATCATGTCGTACCAGCACCAGAAACACATGCCCCCGCTCGCGTACGCGACGACGGCCATGGTCACCCTGGGATGAGCGCTCACCGTCGACCACGCCTGGCGCAGCGACTGCATGACTCGGTTCATGATCGAATGCTTGCACACGCGCCAACCGCGACTCGATCGGGGTCCTGCATCGGGTCCACTTGGGCCGATCAGGCGGTGTCGTTGTCCGGAGCGCCATTCGAGGGCACGAAGCCGCTCGCAACCATTGGACGTCGCAGTGGTCATTGGGCCACTCCCTGTATCCGCGGAATGTGGGGCGAGGCGCCTTAAAGACACGACGATGTCGCGCAACTGACCAGCGTCCTTGCCAAACACGACAGCCCGCTTGCACACTGTGCAAACTGGCTAGCACTGTCAGTCACCTGATAGGTACGCTGGGTATTCCCGCCTGACCGAGGAGCGCGGGCAATGGACCATTCTCAGGCGCGCTGGCGCACTCCGCAGGTCCACGTAGCCGTGCAGTCCGGCGACCTCGGCGCGATCGTTCGCGCCGTACGCCAAGCCAATGGCCTCACGCTCGCCGACCTCGCTCAACGTTGTGGGTATTCGACTTCGACCCTGTCCAGAATGGAGCGCGGCAAGCAGCCCCTGGCCGACATCTCCGTCCTCCGCAGCCTCGCCGGGGCCCTTCGGATCCCTCCGGCTTTGCTCGGCCTTGCCGACACTCCACCACAGTCCGTGCACGCGCGTCGACCCATCGCTATCGTCGGCGTCAATCTGACAGCGGCCGAGGAGACCGATCCCATGCGTCGTCGCACGCTACTGCTCGGCGTGAGCGGACTGTCCGGCGCCGCGCTCATCGGCAGCGCCTCGTGGCCGGCGCCGGCCACTGCCGATCCGTTTCGTGCGCTCGAGCACGACCTGCTCACGCCGCCCTGCCACGGCATCCCGGTCGAGCTGCCAGGCCTACGGACGCGGCTCGCCGCCGCCCGGACACTGTTCCAGCAGGCCCGCTACGCCGAGGCCGCCGCCCAGCTGCACCGGCTCCTCCCCGCCGCTCTCGCGACCCGGCACGAGGCGGCCCATGGCGACGCGATGGCCGCGGCCGAAGGGCAGCTCGCGGAGCTGTACACACTGACCGCCGAGCTGATGGTCAAGCTCGGGAACGACCCGCTCGCCCTGACCACGGCCGACCGGGCCATGCAGGCCGCACAGGCCACCGAGGACATGCTCACCCGAGCCGGCGCCAGCCGGGTCTGGGCGATCGTGCTGCGTCGCGCCGACCACGCCGACACCGCCCAGCGGCTGGTCGTCGACAACGCCGCCGCACTGCAGCCGGACCTCCACCGCGGCCCGGACCACCTCTCGGTCTACGGCACGCTCCTATCGACCGCGGCCTACACATCCGCCGTCGACGGCGACCGCGACACCGCCCGCACACTCGTCACCGAAGCGGTCGAGGCCGCCCAGCGCCTCGGTGCGGACGCCAACCACCGGTTCACCGCGTTCGGCCCGACCGGCGTCGGGCTCTATCAGATCAGCATCGCCCGGGTCCTCGGCGACCCTGCCGCCGCCATCGAGACCGCCCGCCACATCGACCCGCGCACCATCCCGGTCGTCGAACGCCGCGCCCGCTACTGGTCGGACATCGCCCGCTCGTTCCACGCGTGGGGCAAACCCGAGCAGTGCTATCGCGCCCTGCTCGCCGCCGAACACGCGTCGCCGGACGAGGTTCGTTACCGCAAGCCGATCCAGCGCATCACCATGAGCCTGCTCGGGCACCCGACGGCCAAGCGCCTGCCCGGACTGCAGGCCTTCGCCCGGCGCACCGGCGCGCTCAGCGCGTAACCCGAGTGAGAGACCACCTCCCGCCCGCCCGGACGTGGTGACGTCGAGGAACGGCCGCTGATGACGATGCCGACCAGTGCCCCCAGCCGTGCCACGCGGCCAGATCGGGCCGTCGGTGGCCAGGGCGCGGCCCAGGACGAGCGCGGTCGCCAGCACGATCAGGTTGCTCTGGATGGTGAAGTAGCTGAACAGCCGCCACAGGCGCATGCCGGTCGAGCCGCCCGCCTGCCCGGAGTTGGCGTCGGCGCCGCCGGTGAACAGCAGCACGAGCTGGATGACCGGCGACGCGATGACGCCGGCCGCGATCAGGCCGTGCCACCACCGGGACACCGTCACCGGCATCGCGCCCGGACGCGCCTGAACTGCCACGAAGGCGGAGCCCAAGTGCTCGTCCGCCACCCTGCTGTCCTAAAAGGACCAACCAGCGCACGGGAAGATCCGCCCGGTGGCGACCCGGGCGGGCTACCGTAGGTGGCGTGACACATCCCGGGCCCGCGCCGACCGGGCGGATCCCGGTGCCGCTGTCCGCGTACATCGTCGACTGCGCGGTGTACGTCGACGGGCAGCGGCTGGCCGGGCGCTGGACGCACGGCTCGGCCGTCGCCGAGGTTCGGCGGCGCGGCGCGGGGTTCGTGTGGATCGGCTTGCACGAGCCGGACGGCGAGCAGGTCCAGACGATCGCCGACCTTCTCGGCCTGCACGAGCTGGCGGTGGAGGACGCGGTGTGCGCGCACCAGCGACCGAAGCTCGAACGCTACGACGGCGTGCTGTTCACCGTCCTGAAGACCATCCACTACGTCGAGCACCCCTCGCCCACCACGGCCAACGAGATCGTCGAGACCGGCGAGATCATGGTGTTTCTCGGCGGCGACTTCGTCGTCACCGTCCGCCACGGCGAGCACTCCGGGCTGCGGCAGCTGCGCGCGACGCTGGAGGCGGCGCCCGAGCGGTTGCGGGCCGGGCCGGCGGCGGTGCTCCACGCGATCGCCGACATGGCGGTGGACAGCTACCTCGCGGTCAGCGAGGCGCTCCAGAACGACGTCGACCAGCTCGAGGCGGCGGTGTTCGCCCCGCGCAGCCAGATCGGCGCCGAGCAGATGTACCTGATGAAGCGCGCGATCCTCGAGCTGCGCCGCGCGGCCGTGCCGCTGGCGGTGCCGCTGCGGCGGCTCGCCGAGGGCTACTCGCCGCTGATCCCCCAGCGGATCCGCTCGTACTTCGGCGACGTCGAGGACCATCTCACCACCGTCGCCGAGCGCGTCGCGAGCTTCGACGACCTGCTCGACACGCTCCTCGACGCCACGATCGCCAAGCTGTCGCTGCAGCAGAACAGCGACATGCGCAAGATCACCGCGTGGGCGGCCATCATCGCCGTGCCCACCCTCGTGGTCGGCGTGTACGGCATGAACTTCGCCTTCATGCCCGAGCTGCGCTGGCGGTACGGCTACGCGGTCGTGATGGCCCTGACGCTCGTCGCCTGCTTCGTGCTGCACCGCATCTTCACCCGGAAGGGCTGGCTCTGACCTACCGGTCCGCCAGGATTCCGTGCTGTGCCAACGGTTCCTCCCACGAGCCGGCGCAGGGCCGGCCGGCCCGCCGGTGCCCGGGCAGCCAGCCGTCGTCGCGCAGGACGTGGTCAGTCCGGCATTCCGGGCACGTCCCGGTCGGCCGGGCCGGTGCCGGCCCGCGGGGTCTCGCCCGACGCCGGGGCCCCGCCGTGGGCGGCGGCTTGCCCGCTGCCTGACGAAGGCGTTCGAGGCCGTCGCGTCCCGCGTCGGTGAGGCGGTAGAGGCGCCGGGCCGGGGCGTTGTGCCGCGACTCGGCCCGCACGGCGAGCCAGCCGGCGTCGTGCATGCGGCGCAGGACCGTGTTGACGGTCGGGCACGCGAGGTCGAGGGTCTTGGCGAGCGCGTAGCCCCAGTGCTCGGCGTCGGGTTCCCGGTACAGCGCCAGCCCGACCGCCACGGTGGCGGGTGTGAAGTACATCGGCGTTCACCCCCAGTCGAGGTCGACCCGGTCCGGGCCGTTCAGGAACGGGTGCGCCTTGCGCTGCCGCTGCCCGGGGTCGGCGAGGCGCAGGTTCGGCAGCCGCGACAGCGCGTCGATCGCTACGCGGGTCGCCGTGCGCGCGAGCGTGGCCCCGCGGCAGCGGTGCACGCCGTGGCCGAACGCCACGTGCCGGTCGAGCCGCGCCCGGCAAGGGTCGAGCTCGCGCGGGCGGGCGAACACGGCGGGATCGAGGTTGGCCGCGCCGAGCACGAGCCCGACCGGCGTCCCGGCGGGCAGGCGGTGCCGCGCGAGCGTGACGGCCGTGGTGGTCCGGCGCAGCACCGTGCCATGTGGACTCCAGCGCCGCAGGCTCTCCTCGACGCAGCGGTCACGTCGCGCGGCACACCAGGACCCGGCCGTGAGCATGTCCCGAACGGCGAAGAGCAGGAGGTTGCGCGTGGCCTGCTCCGCCGGATCCCAGCCGGCCAGCGAGAGCGCGACGATCTCGTCCGCGTGCAGGCCGGCGTGGACGAGGTCGCCGATCAGGTCCTGCCCGGCGAACCGGTGTCGCGCCGCGAGCCTCGTGACGTAGCGGTGTGCCTGGTGGTGGACGTCCGGCGCGTCGGTCGTCCGGCGGAACCTCTCGACGAGGTCGTCGTCGGCGGCCGGGAACCCGATCATGTCGTTGAGCACGCGCGCGACGAACGGCGTGGCGAACCGCGCCTCGAGGTCGGCGTGCCCCGCGGGCAGCAGCCGGTCGACCAGGACGTCGGCCCAGCGACGCATCCGCTCGACGCGCGCACCGACCCGTTGCGGGCTGAACGCCTTCCCTGCCACGGCCTGCCGCCGGCCACCGGGCGACACCTCGTGCCGCTCGTAGTGCCGCTCGTAGGCCCGTTCGCTGCCGAGCACCTTGCGCACCAGCCGCCACCGCGCGACGAGCACCGCGCCGCCGCCGATCTCGGGGCAGAAGCTGACGCCGTTCGCGAGCAGGGCGTCGTAGGGCGGGTCGTCCCGGTCCGGCGGCAGCAGCGGTACCCAGTGGACGGTGGGCGGCGGGCCGCTCATCGTCCGGCCCGGTCGAGGCCGCTGACCGCCGAGCGAAGCTGGCGGTCGGCGGCGAGGAGGGCGTCGACCAGCCGGTCGGGATCGTGCGGCGGGTGGGTGAGGGCGACGGCCCGCGGGGCGAGGTCGGCGAGCACCGGCTCCAGCCGGATGACGTGGTGACGGATCGGGTCCAGCAGCGCGTCGCGGCCGCTGAGCAGGTCGTGGACCGCCGCCTTCAGGAGGTGGTCGAGCAACGCCAGCGCGCACCACGCCGGATCGGCGAACGGGCTGGTGCGCAACGGCAGCCGCGGCGGCGTGGTGTGGCCGTTCGCGGCGTGTGCCTGCAGCGCGCACTGTGCCTGCTGGACGGTGGGGAACGGGCCGATCGCGAGGGCGCACACCGGGCAGGACAGCTGGACCGCGGGCCGGCGGCGGGCGAGGTCGCGGTAGACCGCGCCCGCCGTGGACAGCACGTCGGCGACGGCGGTCCAGCGCTCGGCGGAGGTGGACCGTGTCAGCGCGTCGGTCGCCTCGTCGCGCAGCACCGACGTCACGTCGACGAGGGTCGCCACCGGGTCGTGCGCGGACGGGGTGACCGTCAGGGCCAGCAGCCTGCGGTGCAGTACCTCCAGCGGGTCGGCGATCATGCCGGTCCTCCTTCACCAACGAGAGCGGGCCGTCCCGCCACGAAGCCCGTGGCCGCCTGGCCCGCCAGCACCACCAGCAGGGCGGCCAGTGGCGAGGTCCACGCGCCGGTCGCCGCGTGCAGCAGGCCGACGGCCAGGGCGACCACGCACGCCAGGCCGTACCCGGTCGCATTGACCACTGAGGACAGTGCGGCCGCGGCGGACGGACCGGTGGTGCGCAGCGAGATCAGGGTCAGCGCCAGCACGACCGCCGGCATGCCCATGCCGATCAGCCCCGACCACAGCCACGGCGCCGCCGCCGGCCACACCAGCAGGCCGGCCGTGCCGAGAAGGCTCCACCCCGCGAACGCCGCCACCATCGCCGACTGGTCGGGCAGCCGGGCGGCCCACGACGGCACGAACGGGGCGACCAGCACGCCGACCGTCATCGACGTGCCGTACATCCAGGCGACATCCACGCTCGAGGCGCCGGCCCGGTCGGCCAGGATCGGGGACAGCCAGCCCATGATGGTGAAGCTCGCCCCGCTGAGCAGTCCGAAGTGGACTGTCAGCGCCACGGCCGGCAGGCGCGGTCGCAGGCGCGGCACGGCGGGGCGCGGCACCGGGGTGTGATCGCCCGGTCGCGGCGCGGCGACCAGCCACGCGACGAGCGCCGCCCCCGCCGGAAGTGCCCACGCCGCAAGGGCGACCGACCACGACGTCGCCGCGGCCAGCGGCGGGGTGCACAACGCGCCCGCCGCCGAACCGGCGCCCAGCGCGGTCGTCCACGCGGTCGTCAGCCGACGACGCCGGGCCGGGGCGGACTTCACGATCGCCGGCAGCAACGTCGCCAGCACCGCGATCCCGAGGCTGACCGTGACCGTGCCCAGCCACAGCACGAGCGGCCCGCCGGCGACCCGATACGCCAGCGACGCGGCGGCCACGCCCAGCGCGCCGGTCACCGCGCGGACCGCGCCGAACCGGCGGCGGACCACCCACGCGAGCCAGCCGCCGACCGCGAAGCACACCAGCGGCGTGGCCACCACGACCGCGGCCAGCACCGGCGACAGGCCGGTCGCCGTCTGAATCCGGCCGAGCAGCGCGCCGACGCTGGTCAGCGCGGGCCGCAAGGTCAGGCCGAGCAACGCAAGCACCGCCACGCCACCGCCGGCGATCTCGGATCGCGGCGACACCAGCACGAACGAACGGCGTGACGACACGATCACTGAATGTACCACTATGAGATACGAAACATGCAATCAAAAGACACAATTCGTGTCCCTCTGGGTTCCCGTAGGCTCACTCCCCGATGACAGAGAGCGAGAACGGGCCGTTCCAGGTGGAGCTGACGGCGTTCGGCAAGCGGGTCCGCGCCGTGCGCCGCTACCGCGACATCACCCAGGACCAGCTGGCCAAGCAGGTGCGCACCAGCCGCTCGCGGCTGTCCCGCATCGAGCGCGGCCACATCAACGTCACCCTCGAGACGGTGTTCCGGCTCAGCCGCGCCCTGGACATACACCCCACGGTGCTGTTCGACGACCGCATCGACATCGGCCAGGCCCCCCGCTACGAGCCGCCACCCGCCACCGGCTGACGCACAGGTTTCGGGCGTCCGTCGCGTGGTACTGCCGCCGCGGGATTAGCGTGGAGGCAGCGGACGAAGGAGGTCGCGGGTGGGGAATGTCCGGCGACTGCTCACGAGCTGGCCGGTGTACCGCCAGCTCACCGGCGAGGACCGGTCGGGACGGGGCGCGGCGGCGAAGTCCCGCGTCACGGAGAACCTGCACGCTCGCACGGAAGATGCCGACGCGGTGGTTCGCTCCGTCTGTCCATATTGTGCGGTCGGCTGCGGGCAGCGGGTCTACGTCAAGGACGGCGAGGTCACCCAGATCGAGGGCGACCCCGACTCGCCGATCTCGCGCGGACGCCTGTGCCCCAAGGGATCCGCGAGCAAGCAGCTCGTCACCAGCCCGAGCCGGGTCCGCGAGGTGCTCTACCGGCGCCCGCACGGCACCGAGTGGGAGCGGCTGGCACTCGACGAGGCGATGGACATGATCGCCGACCGGGTCATCGCGACCCGGCGGGACACCTGGCAGGACGCCGACGCCGAGGGTCGGCGGCTGAACCGGACCGAGGGCTTCGCCAGCCTCGGCGGCGCCACGCTCGACAACGAAGAGAACTACCTGATGAAGAAGCTCTACACCGCGCTCGGCGCGATCCAGGTGGAGAACCAGGCCCGCATTTGACACTCCTCCACGGTGCCCGGTCTGGGTACCTCCTTCGGTCGCGGCGGCGCCACGACGTTCCAGCAGGACCTCGCGAACGCGGACTGCATCGTCATCCAGGGCTCGAACATGGCCGAGTGCCACCCGGTCGGCTTCCAGTGGGTGATGGAGGCGAAACTGCGTGGCGCACGGGTCATCCACATCGACCCGCGGTTCACCCGGACGAGCGCGGTCGCGCACACGCACGTGCCGCTGCGGGCCGGCAGCGACATCGCGTTCCTCGGCGGGCTGATCAACTACGTGCTGAGCAACGAGCTCGAGTTCCGCGAGTACGTCGTGGCCTACACGAACGCGGCGGCGATCCTGCGCGAGGACTTCGCCGACACCGAGGACCTCGACGGCCTGTTCTCCGGCTACGACCCCGACCGCCGCCACTACGACGTCAGCACGTGGGCCTACGAGGGCGCCGAGGAGATCGCGCCCGCGACCGGCGCGGGCGAGCCGGAGCAGGCCCACCACGGCGGGGAGGACCATCGCCGGTCCGCGCGGGCGGAGGCGTACGGCAGCGGCGGCGCGGCCGTGGCGGCCAAGCCGAAGCTCGATCCGTCGCTGCGCCACCCGCGCTGCGTCTACCAGGTCCTCAAGCGGCACTTCGCCCGCTACACGCCCGAGCTGGTGGCCGACGCGTGCGGCGTGCCACCCGGGTCCTTCCTCGAGGTGGCGCGGGCGATCACGGAGAACTCCGGGCGGGAGCGCACCACGGCGTGGGTGTACTCGGTCGGCTGGACGCAGCACACGGTCGGCGTGCAGTACATCCGCACGGCCTCGATCCTGCAGGCCCTGCTGGGGAACATCGGCCGGCCGGGCGGCGGGATTCTCGCGCTGCGCGGGCACGCCAGCATCCAGGGCTCCACGGACATCCCGACGCTGTTCAACCTCCTGCCCGGCTACCTGCCGATGCCCGGCGCGCACGAGCACGAGAGTCTCGACGACTACGTGGCCGCCGACGCCGGCAAGACCGGGTTCTGGGGCAACATGCGCTCCTACACCGTCAGCCTGCTCAAGGCCTACTGGGGCGAGCACGCCACCGAGGACAACGACTACCGGTTCGCCCACCTGCCGCGGCTGACCGGCGACCACGGCACCTACAAGACCGTGCTCAACCAGATCGCCGGCGACTGCCGGGGCTACTTCGTGGTCGGCGAGAACCCGGCGGTCGGGTCGGCCAACGGCCGGATGCAGCGGTTCGGCCTGGCGAACCTGGACTGGCTGGTGGTGCGGGACCTGCAGCTGGTCGAGACCGCCACGTTCTGGCGCAACGGACCCGAGCTCGAGACCGGCGAGATGTCCACAGAGGACATCGGCACGGAGGTGTTCTTCCTGCCGGCCGCGGCGCACACGGAGAAGGAGGGCACCTTCACCAACACCCAGCGGCTGCTGCAGTGGCGCCACAAGGCCGTCGACCCGCCCGGCGACGCGCGCAGCGAACTGTGGTTCTACTACCACCTCGGCCGGATCATCAGGGAGAAGCTCGCCGCCAGCACCGACCCGCGGGACCTGCCCGTCCAGGAGCTGACGTGGGACTACCCGGTGTCCGGGCCGACGGCCGAACCGTCCGCCGAGGCCGTGCTGGCGGAGATCAACGGCGCCGGGCCGGACGGACCGCTCTCGGCCTACACCGAGCTCAAGGACGACGGCTCGACGTCGTGCGGCTGCTGGATCTACTGCGGCGTCTACGCCGACGGCCACAACCACGCGGCGAACCGCACGCCCGGGTCCGAGCAGTCGTGGGTCGCGCCGAAGTGGGGCTGGGCATGGCCGGCGAACCGGCGCATCCTCTACAACCGCGCGTCCGCCGACCCGGACGGCAAGCCCTGGAGCGAGCGCAAGCGCTACGTCTGGTGGGACGCCGGCGAGGGAAAGTGGACCGGCGCGGACGTGCCCGACTTCGAGCCCGCGAAGCCGCCCGGCTTCGAGCCCGAGGAGAACGCGACCGCGCAGGACGCGCTGGCCGGCGTGGACCCGTTCATCATGCAGACCGACGGCAAGGCCTGGCTGTTCGCGCCGGCGGGCCTCGCCGACGGCCCGCTGCCCGCGCACTACGAACCGCTCGAGTCCCCTGTGGACAACCCGCTGTACGGCCAGCAGTTCAACCCGCTGCTGCAGACCTACGACAGCGAGTACAACCCGCACAACCCGCAGGGCAGCCCCGTCTACCCCTACGTGGCAACGACCTACCGGCTCACCGAGCACCACACCGCGGGCGGGATGAGCCGGTTCCTGCCGTACCTCTCGGAGCTGCAGCCGCAGATGTTCTGCGAGGTCTCCCCCGAGCTCGCGGCCGAACGCGGGCTGGAGCACGGCGGCTGGGCGACGATCGTCTCCGAGCGTTCGGCCATCGAGGCGCGGGTCATGGTGACCGCACGGGTCAGGCCGCTGCGCGTGCGCGGGCGGGTGCTGCACCAGATCGGACTGCCCTACCACTGGGGCGGCAACGGGATCGCGGTCGGCGACCCGGCCAACGACCTGCTCGCCGCCGTGCTCGACCCGAACGTGCACATCCAGGAGTCGAAGGCGACGACGTGCGACGTGCTGGCCGGCCGGCGGCCGCGCGGCCGGGCGCTGACCGAGCTGGTCGACCGGTACCGGAGACGGGCCGAAGGGAGCGAGCAGTGACCCGGATGGGGTTCTTCACCGACACGTCGGTGTGCATCGGCTGCAAGGCGTGCGAGGTGGCCTGCAAGGAGTGGAACCTGCTGCCCGACGACCCGCCGCCGGACCTGCTCGGCATGTCCTACGACAACACCGGCGCGCTGGGCGCGAGCACCTGGCGGCACGTGGCCTTCATCGAGAAGCCCGCGCCGGTGGAGCTCGGCATGCCCGCGATGGGAGATACCGGGGGCGGCACGGACGAGCCGGGCGTGCAGTGGCTGATGTCCTCGGACGTGTGCAAGCACTGCACGCACGCGGCGTGCCTGGACGTGTGCCCGACCGGCGCGCTGTTCCGCACCGAGTTCGACACGGTCGTGGTGCAGCAGGACGTGTGCAACGGCTGCGGCTACTGCGTGCCGGCCTGCCCGTACGGCGTGATCGAGAAGCGGGAGGACGACGGCCGGGCCTTCAAGTGCACGCTGTGCTACGACCGGCTGGGCTCCGGGCTCCAGCCGGCGTGCGCGACGGCGTGCCCGACCGACTCCATCCAGTACGGCGAGCTGGACGAGCTGCGCGAGCGGGCCGCCGCGCGCGTGGCGACGCTGCACGACGAGGGCGTCGCGCAGGCGCGGCTGTACGGCCACGACCCGGCCGACGGCGTGGGCGGGGACGGCGCGTTCTTCCTGCTGCTGGACGAGCCGGAGGTGTACGGGCTGCCGCCCGACCCCGTGGTGACGACCAGGGACCTGCCCGGCATGTGGCGCACGGCCGCCAAGGCGGCGGTGGGCGTGGTGGCCGCGGTGGCGCTCGCGTTCGTGGGCGGCCGCCGGTGAGCAGGACACGCGAGCGGCCCATGGTCGAGCGGGCGGAGTTCCAGTCGTACTACGGGCGGCCGATCCTCAAGGAACCGGCGTGGCGGCAGCCGGACGTGCCGCTGTACCTGTTCCTCGGCGGCACCGCGGGCGCCTGCGCCACGCTCGGCGCGCTGGCCGAGCCGACCGGCCGCCCCGCGCTCGCCCGCAGCACCCGGCTGGTCGCGGCGGGCGCGGCCGGCGCGAGCGTCCTGGCGCTCGTGCACGACCTGGGCAGGCCGTCGCGGTTCCTGAACATGCTGCGGGTTTTCAAGCCGACCTCGCCGCTGTCGGTCGGGTCGTGGATCCTGGCGCCGTTCTCCGGGCTGACCGCGGTGACCGCCGCGCTGGAGGTGACCGGACGGCTGCCCCGGATCAGGAAGCTGACCGGCGCGGCCGCGGGCGTGCTCGGCCCGGCGATGTGCACGTACACGGCGGTTCTGCTGTCCGATACCGCCACCCCGGCCTGGCACGAGGCCCGGCACGACCTGCCCGTGCTGTTCGCCGGCAGCGCGCTCGCGAGCGGCGCTGGCGCGGCCCTGCTCGCGACCCCGCCCGCGCAGGCCGGGCCGGCCCGTCGCATCGGGCTGGCCGGCGCCGCCGCCGAGCTGGTGGCCGAGCGGCGGCTCGAGCAGCGGCTCGGCGTGGTGTCCGAGACCTACCGGACGGGCCGGCCCGGGCGCCTGCTGCGGGCGGCGCGGGTGCTCACCGCCGCGGGTGCGGGCCTCTCGCTGGCCGGCCGGCGCAACCGGCTGGTGTCCGCGGCGGCGGGCACGGCCTACCTCGCGGCCGGCCTGTGCACCCGCTTCGGCGTGTACGGCGCGGGC
The DNA here is from genome assembly GCA_035995025.1 of Actinophytocola sp. Classification (GTDB taxonomy): domain Bacteria; phylum Actinomycetota; class Actinomycetes; order Mycobacteriales; family Pseudonocardiaceae; genus Actinophytocola. The sequence continues at coordinate 63,963 of DASYKY010000127.1, read as the reverse complement.
GTCGCCTCGGCCCGCGACCCGCGGTACGTGGTGATCCCGCAGAAGGCTTGCCAGCAGGCGCGGCCGCCGGTTTGACCGGGTGGCCACGGGGTAGCGCTGGTCCATGACGACAGCGGTCGAGGCCAGGAGGATCGAGACCAGGATTCCGGCGCGCCTGGACCGGTTGCCGTGGTCGTGGTTCCACTGGCGCATCCTGATCGGGCTCGGCACCGTGTGGATCCTGGACGGGCTCGAGGTGACGATCGTCGGGTCGGTCGCCGACCGGCTCACCGAGTCCGGCAGCGGGATCGCGCTCAGCTCCGCCGACATCGGCACCGCCGCGGCGTTCTACGTGGCCGGGGCCTGCGTCGGCGCGTTGTTCTTCGGCCAGCTCACCGACCGGTTCGGCCGCAAGAAACTCTTCATGGTCACCATCGCGGTGTACATCGCCGCGACCGTCGCGACCGCGTTCGCGTTCTCGCCCTGGTACTTCTTCCTCGCCCGGTCCGTCACCGGCGCCGGCATCGGCGGCGAGTACTCGGCCATCAACTCCGCGATCGACGAGCTCATCCCCGCCCGGCTCCGCGGCCGCGTCGACCTGGTGATCAACGGCACGTACTGGGCGGGCGCGGCCGTCGGGGCGGCGCTCGCCATCCCGCTGCTGGACACGTCGCTCCTGCCGGCCGACATCGGCTGGCGGCTCGCGTTCGCGATCGGCGCCATGCTGGGCCTGGTGATCCTCGTCGTGCGGCGCCACGTGCCCGAGAGCCCGCGGTGGCTGTTCATCCACGGCCGCGAGAAGGAGGCCGAACGGATCGTCGACGGCATCGAGCACGACATCACCGAGCGGACGGGCACCGAACTGTCCGAACCGGACAGGTCGATCACGGTCCGGCAGCGGCGCACGATCCCGTTCCGCACGATCGCCGCCACCGCGTTCCGCGTCTATCCGAAGAGGACGGTGCTGGGGCTGGCCCTGTTCGTCGGGCAGGCGTTCATCTACAACGGGATCACGTTCAACCTGGGCACCCTGTTCGGCAACTACTACGGCGTCGCGTCCGGCCGGGTGCCGGTGTTCATCGTCTGCTACGCGGTCGGCAACCTGCTCGGACCGCTGCTGCTCAGCCGGCTGTTCGACACCGTCGGCCGCCGCCCGATGATCACGATCTCCTACCTGGGCTCCGCCGTGCTGACCGTGCCGCTGATCTGGGTGTTCGTCACGCAGACCGGCGGCGAGTGGGGCTTCCTCGGCGTTCTCGTCGTGACGTTCTTCCTCGCGTCCGCGGGCGCCAGCGCCGCCTACCTGACGGTCAGCGAGATCTTCCCGATGGAGACCAGGGCGCTCGCCATCGCGTTCTTCTACGCCATCGGCACCGCGGCGGGCGGCATCGTCGGCCCGGTGTTGTTCGGCCACCTCATCGACACCGGCCAGCGGAACCTCGTCGCGGTCGGCTTCGGCATCGCCGCCGCCGTGATGACCCTCGGCGGCGTCGCCGAGCTGCTGTTCGGCGTCCGCGCGGAACAGACCCCGCTCGAGGACATCGCAAAGCCGCTCACCGCCGAGGAAGCGACGCACTGACACCGGCGGCAGTGACGGAGAGTGTCCGGGCGGAACGGTGCCGTAGATGTGGCACCATCGCGTACGTGACCAGCAAATCCGCCGACGACCATCGCCTCGGTGACCTCGCGCTGCTGCGCCGGGTTCGCGACCGGATCGACCGGGAGTTCGCGCAGCCGCTGGACGTCGAGGCGCTCGCCCGCGGGGTGAACATGTCGGCCGGGCACCTGTCCCGCCAGTTCCGGCTCGCGTACGGCGAGTCGCCCTACGGCTACCTGATGACCAGGCGCATCGAGCGGGCGATGGCGCTGCTGCGCCGCGGCGACCTGAGCGTCACCGAGGTCTGCTTCGCGGTCGGCTGCTCCTCGCTGGGCACCTTCAGCACCCGCTTCACCGAGCTGGTCGGCGTGCCGCCGAGCAGCTACCGGCGCGACCAGGCGGCCGCGACGGCGGGCATGCCGCCGTGCATCGCCAAGAAGGTCACCAGACCGGTCAGGAATCGAGAAGCGCCGGTTTCGGAGCGCACTTAGTGTGACCGCCATGGACATCACCATTCACGCGTCATACCTCCCCCAGACCGACCCGGAGGCGACCATCGCCTTCTACCGCGACGTCCTCGGCTTCGAGATCCGCAACGACGTGGGCTACCAGGGCCTGCACTGGATCACGGTGGGCCCACCCGGACAACCGGACACCTCGATCGTCCTGACCCCGCCGGCCGTGGACCCGGGCATCACCGAGGACGAGCGCAAGATGATCACCGAGATGATGGCCAAGGGCACCTACGGGAACATCAACCTGGCCACCAAGGACGTCGACGAGACTTTCTCCCGGATCCAGGCGGACGACGTCGAGGTCGTCCAGGAACCGACCGACCAGCCCTACGGGGTGCGCGACTGCGCCTTCCGCGACCCGTCCGGCAACCTGATCCGCATCCAGCAACTCCCCTGAAGCGCGCCCCACCCAACCCCTGGAGACACCGATGAGTGCGGCCAACGCCGACAACCACGACCTGATCCGTGTGCACGGCGCGCGCGTGAACAACCTCAAGGACGTCAGCGTCGGCATCCCGAAGCGCAGGCTGACCACATTCACCGGTGTCTCCGGGTCGGGCAAGAGCTCGCTGGTGTTCGACACGATCGCCGCGGAGTCGCAGCGGCTGATCAACGAGACCTACAGCGCCTTCCTGCAAAACTTCATGCCGACGCTGTCGCGGCCCGAGGTCGACGTGCTCGAAGGCCTGACGATCGCGATCATCGTCGACCAGGAGCGGATGGGCACCAACCCCCGCTCCACGGTCGGCACCGCCACCGACGCCAACGCGATGCTGCGCATCCTCTACAGCCGCATCGGCAAGCCGCACATCGGGTCGCCGCAGGCATTCTCCTTCAACATCCCGACCCGCACGGCCAGCGGCATCATGACCTCCGACAAGGGCAAGGGCGAGAAGTCCATCGTGCGCAAGCGCGTCTACCTCGGCGGCATGTGTGCGCGCTGCGAGGGCATGGGCTCGGTCAGCGACTTCGACCTCACGGCGCTGTACGACGACACCAAGTCGCTCAGCGAGGGTGCGCTCACGATCCCGGGCTACAGCATGGACGGGTGGTACGGCCGCATCTTCAGCGGCAGCGGCTTCTTCGACATGGACAAGCCGATCGGCAAGTTCACCAAGAAGGAACTGCACGCCCTGCTGTACCAGGAGCCGACCAAGATCAAGGTCGAGGGCATCAACCTCACCTACGAAGGCGTGATCCCCAAGATCCAGAAGTCGATGCTGGCCAAGGACGTCGACGCGATGCAGCCGCATATCCGCGCGTTCGTCGAGCGGGCCATCACGTTCCAGACCTGCCCCGACTGCGACGGCACCCGCCTGTCCGAGTCGACCCGCTCATCGAAGATCAAGGGAAAGAGCATCGCCGACCTGTGCGCCATGCAGATCAGCGACCTGGCCGACTGGATCGGCGCCCTCGACGAGCCGTCGGTGGCGCCCCTGCTCACCGGGCTCGCGGACCTCCTCGGCGCGTTCTCCGAGATCGGGCTCGGCTACCTGTCGCTCGACCGGCCGGCGGGCACGCTTTCCGGCGGGGAGGCACAGCGCACCAAGATGATCCGCCACCTCGGCTCGTCGCTCACCGATGTCACCTACGTCTTCGACGAGCCATCCATCGGCCTGCACCCCCACGACATCGAGCGGATGAACGACCTCCTGCTTCAGTTGCGGGACAAGGGCAACACCGTGCTCGTGGTGGAACACAAGCCCGAGATGATCGCGATCGCCGACCACGTCATCGACCTCGGCCCCGGTGCCGGGGCGGGCGGCGGCGAGCTGATGTACGAGGGCACCGTCGACGGGCTGCGGACCAGCGGCACGATCACCGGCAAGCACCTGGACGACCGCGCCACCGTGAAGCCGGCAGTGCGCACTCCGTCGGGGATGCTGGAGGTGCGTGGCGCCGACACCCACAACCTGCGGGACGTGGACGTCGACATCCCGCTCGGCGCGCTGGTGGTGCTGACCGGGGTCGCCGGCTCGGGCAAGAGCTCGCTGATCAACGGCTCGGTCGCCGGCCGCGAGGGCGTGGTGCTGATCGACCAGGTCGGAATCCGCGGTTCACGACGGAGCAACCCGGCCACCTACACCGGTCTGCTCGACCCGATCCGCAAGGCCTTCGCCAAGGCCAACGGCGTGAAGCCGGCACTGTTCAGCTCCAACTCCGAGGGCGCCTGCCCCACCTGCAACGGCGCGGGCGTCATCTACACCGACCTTGGCGTCATGGCCACCGTCGAGTCCACCTGCGAGGAGTGCGAGGGCAAGCGGTTCCAGGCGGCCGTGCTGGAGTACACGCTGGGCGGCCGGAACATTAGCGAGGTGCTGACGATGCCGGTGACCGAGGCCGAGGAGTTCTTCGCCGACGGCGAGGCGCACACGCCGGCCGCGCACAAGATCCTCGAGCGGCTCTCCGACGTCGGGCTCGGCTACCTCACCATCGGCCAGCCGCTCACCACGCTGTCCGGCGGCGAGCGGCAGCGGCTCAAGCTGGCCACCCGCATGGGCGAGAAGGGTGGCGTCTACGTCCTCGACGAGCCGACCACGGGCCTGCACCTGGCCGACGTCGAGCAGCTGCTCGGCCTGCTGGACCGGCTCGTCGACGCGGGCAAGTCGGTCATCGTCATCGAGCACCACCAGGCCGTCATGGCCCACGCCGACTGGATCATCGACCTCGGCCCGGGCGCGGGCCACGACGGCGGCCGGATCGTCTTCGAGGGCACGCCCGCCGACCTGGTCGCCGGCCGGTCCACCCTGACCGGCGAACACCTGGCCGCCTACGTCGGCGCCTGACGGTGGTGGCCCGCCCCCTGGGCGGGCCACCACCGTGCCGTCAGACCCGCTCGGCCGCGGTGTCCGCCTTGGGCTCGGCGGACCAGTCCGGCGCCGGGACACGGCGCATCAGCAGGGCGGCGATCGCGCCGATCAGCAGGACGCCGATCGGTAGCAGCATGGCCTCCCGGGCCGCGTCGGTGAGTCCGTTGTGGACAACCTGGCCCGCGAGCTGCTGAATGCGGTCGGCCACCGACGGCGGCAGGTTCGACGGCACGGCCGCGCCCACGCGGTCGTTCAGCTCGTTGGCCGAGTTCGCCGCGTGCGAGAGGCTGTCGACGAAGCCGGCCTGGTACTGCTGTGGCAGCGCCTTCGACGCGTCCACCGCCTCGGAGCCCATCGACGCGCTGATCCTGGCCTGCAGCAGCACGCCGATCGCCGCGCTGCCGAGCACGCCGCCCACCTGTCGCGAGGTGTTGAAGATGCCGGAGGCCGTGCCGGCCAGCGCCGGCTCGACCGATCGCATCGCGATGTTGCTCATCGGCGCGAACACGAAGCCGGTGCCGATGCCGGCCACCAGCAGCGCCGGGACCAGTGACCACGGGTCGGTGTCCGGTCCCGCCTCGAGCGCGACCAGCCCGAGCCCCGCGGCCAGCGCCACGAACCCGATCACCACGAGGTACTTGGCATTGGCCCGGTCGGACAGGCGGCCGATGAACGGGGCGATGATCCCGGACAGCAGCGACATCGGCGCGGTGAGCAGGCCCGCCTGGGTCGGCGTCAGGCCCAGCACGTTCTGCGTGTACACGACCAGCGGGATGAACATGCCCGTCATGGCGAAGCCGATGGCCGTCGCGGTGACCGTCGCGGTGGAGAAGTTCCTGTTGCCGAACACCCGCAGCGGCACCAGCGGCTCGTTGCGGTTGTAGCGCTGCCACACGACGAACGCGACGAGCAGCACCGCGCCCGCGGCGATGATCTCGGTGATGGTGACCGAGCCGAAGACCGTGCCCCAGTCGAAGTGCTGGCCGTTCTGGATGCCGAACACCAGCAGGCTCAGCGCGGCGACCGACAGCAGAACGCCGGGGATGTCGAACGAGTGCAGGCGTTTGGGTTGCCAGTCCGGCACGAGAAGCACGGTCAGCACGATCCCGACCACGCCGATGGGCACGTTGACGAAGAAGATCCACTCCCAGCCGAAGCCGTCGACCAGCACGCCGCCGAGCAGCGGGCCGGTGATCGTCGCGAGGCCGGCGACGCCGCCCCACATGCCCATCGCCGCGCCGCGTTTGGCCGGCGGGAACAGGTGGGTGATGAACGATAGCGTCTGCGGCGTCATCAGCGCCGCGCCCAGGCCCTGCAGGGCGCGCGCGGCGATGAGCATCTCCGCGGAGCCCGACAGCCCGCACCACAGCGAGGCCGCGGTGAACACGATCATGCCGGCGAGGAAGACCCGTTTCGGGCCGAACCGGTCGCCGAGGCGGCTCGTGAACAGCATCAGCACCGCGTAGACCAGCAGGTAGATGCTGATCACCCAGACCACGGAGTTCAGGTCGGTGTGCAGATCCTTCACCATGGTCGGGATCGCGATGGTCACGATGGTCGTGTCGACCAGAATCATGAAGAACCCGATGCACAGCGCACCGAGCGCCGCCCACGGGTTAACTTGCCTTGTCACCGGTGCTCCCCCTTGTGTCCACAACAGACAGATTGGGCGGCGTGACCGGCTCACCGGTGGGCCACTCGATCCGTCCCGACTCGAGGTCGTCGATCAGCTTCTCCGTCCAGTCCAGTTCGGACTGGCGCTGGTCGTGTACGTACGCGTAGTCGATCCAGTACATCTTCGGCAGCTGCCGGACCAGCACGTGGTCGATGACCACCTGGTCGGCGGCGATCTGCGCGCGCAGCGTGACCACGCGCATCTTGAGCTGCTCGACGGCATCGGCCTGGTCGAGCTCGTTGGCCGCCGACAGGGCGACCGGGTACTGCGGGTACTCCTGAGCCGGGGTGGCGAGCATGGCGCGCGCCTGCTCGACGAACCGGTCCCGGCCGAGCTCGGTGAGCCCGTAGACCGTCCGCTCGGGCCGCCGTCCCTGCCGCTGCGTGTCGACGACCTCGATGATTCCCTGCTCCTGCAAGCGTTCCACGGTGTGGTAGAGCGACCCGGGCCGCAGCTTGACCCGGTAGTCGACCCGCCGCTCACGCATGATCTGGGTCATCTCGTAGGGATGCATGCTCCGCTCGTGGAGCAGCTCGAGTACGGCCATCGCCAGTGGCGTCAGCGCCACCGTGGACCTGCCCATGGCGACTAGTCCCTCCCGATGATCCGTCCCGTTTATTCCACGCGGACTATACGACGCGGGCCAGAGGCTGTCGAGGCGATCAGCCCGGTGGGACCGGACTACTTCGGGGCGTCGCGAAGCCACCCCACTGCGTGATCGCGGCGGGGTGGCGTCCGGCGGACTCGTGCGGTCAGGCCTTCAGCCGCCGCGAGCGGACCAGCTTGGCGACGAAGGCGATCAGGGCCACGACGATGCCCGAGCCGATACCGATCGCCATGGCGATCATGACCGTGTAGCCGCGCGTCGCGAGGTCCTGCATGCCCGGGCTGAAGCCCTCGGCGAAGCTCCGGGCGGCGGCGGGCGTCTCCTGCCCCTCGCCCGCCCCGGCGTTCCAGAGCACCTGGTGGACGAGCACCAGCGACAGCCCGTACAGCACGCCGAGGACGATGAAGTCCGCGATCGGCTTGCGGGTCTCGCGGACGATCGCCACCGCGACCCACGCGACGTACGGCGCCAGCGCGAGGAAGTAGTAGAGGATGCCGCTCTCCGGCGGGACCACGTTCAGGTCGGCGAGAATGGTGCGCGGCAGCCCGACGACGACCAGCAGCAGCATCAGCCACGTCGGCATGTCCGTGAGCCAGAACGGCCGGTGCGTCGTGCCCTCGTGTGGCACGGTCTTGTCGTCGGTGGTCATCGCCCTGTCGGTCCTTCCCCAGCCCTGGTCCTGCGGATGTCCTAGCTACCCCAACGGTATTGCACAGCGACCGAGCGTGACCAGCGGCATGGCTGGTTCGTTGCTAGCGTGGCGACCCTGCCGCGGACGAGATCGGCGAGGGTCGACATGGATGGCTATTGGGGAACGCTCGTACTGGTCGGCATCCTGGTCGTCGTCAACGCCCTGTTCGCGGGCAGTGAGATCGCCTTGATTTCACTTCGCGAGGGGCAGCTCCGGCAACTCGAACGCCGCGAGAGCACCGCCGCCGCGACCCTGGTTCGACTGGCTCGCGACCCGAACCGGTTTCTCGCCACCATCCAGATCGGCATCACGCTGGCCGGCTTCCTCGCCTCCGCGACGGCCGCGGTGTCGCTCGCGAAACCGGTCGCGCCGTTGTTCTCCTTCCTCGGCGCGGGCGCCGAGCCCGCGGCCATCGCCGTGATCACGTTGCTGCTGACGTTCGTCACGCTCGTGTTCGGCGAGCTGGCCCCGAAGCGCCTGGCGATGCAGTACGCGCTGCCGTGGGCGCTGGTCGTGGCGCGCCCGCTGGACCTGCTGTCGCGGGTGTCGCGGCCGGTGGTGTGGCTGCTCGGCCGGACGACGAACGTGGTCGTGCGGATCTTCGGCGGCAACCCGGACGCCGGCTCCGAGCAGCTCAGTCCCGAGGAGCTGCGCGACCTGGTCGTCGGCCACCGCGGGCTCAACGCCGAGCAGCGCACGATCATCACCGGTGCGCTGGAGATCCACGAACGCCTGCTGCGCGAGGTGCTGGTCCCCCGCCGCGCGGTGATCACGCTGCGCGCCGACCAGCCGATCGCCGAGGCACGCGCCGAGCTGGCGGCGTCGGGCCACACCCGCGCCCCGGTGGCCCGCGACGGCCACCTCGACGACGTGATCGGCGTGGTGTCGCTGCGCGACCTGCTCGACGGCGACCACACGCTCGCCGAGCTGGCCCGCCCGCCCCTGGTGTTCCCCGACTCGGTCCGCGTGACCGACGCGCTGCGCCGCTTCAAGGACGAGCACGAGCAGTTCGCCCTGGTGGCCAACGAACACGGCGCGATCGACGGCATCGTCACCCTCGAGGACCTCCTGGAAGAGATCGTCGGCGAGATCTACGACGAGACCGACCGCGACGTCATGGGCGCGCGCACCGACCCCGGCGGCGCCCTTCGCCTGCCGGGCACGTTCCCGGTCCACGACCTGCCCGACGTCGGGGTCGAGCTGCCCGACCGCCCGCGGGGCGACTACGCCACGGTCGCCGGCCTGATCCTGGTGGCACTGGGCCGGATCCCGACCGAACCCGGCGACCGCGTGCAGCTGACCGAGTGGACGATCGAGGTCACCGCCGTCGAACACCACGCCATCACCGGCGTCCGCGTCGAACGCGCCCAACCGCGCTGACACGGCGTGGCCCACCGACCCGGACGGCTACCGGATCGTGCTGGTCCAGTGGCAGCCGGGCCACGCCGACGGCCTGTCTGCGCCGATCGGGTGACGTGACGAGCCGAATCTCGCTCGCGGTAGCACCGCGTTTACGCCTCGTGGCGGATTGTCCGACTTGTCACCTGGTTGGAAAATCCTGTTCGCAAGCCGAGTTTCCAGGCGAGGGTCCGAGACGGCTTGCTCAACCCTGCGAGGTAACAGATGAACCGCATGAAATTGTCCGTGCTGCTGGCCGCCGCGGCCTGCGCAACGGTCGGGATGGCGGCTCCGGCCGCCGCCGGGACGGCGGCCGCCGTGCCGGTGCTCCGCGCGGCGAGCGAGGGCGTGCCCGGCCAGTACATCGTCACCCTGAAGGAGCAGGCGGGCGTCCAGTCCGCCCGCTCGCTGGCCGCCGACCTGAACGTCACGCCGCGCCACGTCTACACCGCCGCGCTCAACGGCTTCTCCGCGTCCCTGTCCGCGGCGCAGCTGACGGCGCTGCAGCACAGCCCGGCGGTGGCGCGGATCGAGCAGAACGCGAAGGTGCACACCGACGGCACCCAGTCGGGCGCCACGTGGGGCATCGACCGCATCGACCAGCCCACGCTGCCGCTGTCCGGGACGTACAGCTGGAACGCCGACGGCACCGGCGCGACGGCGTACATCATCGACACCGGCATCGACGCCAGCCACCCGGACTTCACCGGCCGCGCCCAGATCGCCTTCGACGCCACCGGCGGCAACGGTGTGGACTGCAACGGTCACGGCACCCACGTCGCCGGCACGATCGGCGGCGCGACCTGGGGTGTGGCCAAGAACGTGGCGCTGCGCGGCGTGCGCGTGCTCGACTGCGGCGGCAGCGGCACGTGGGAGGCCGTCATCGCCGGCATGGACTGGGTGACCGCCAACCACGCCCCGTCGGCCGTGGCGAACATGTCGCTCGGCGGCGGCCTCAACCAGTCCGTCAACGACGCCGCGACCCGGATGGCCGACTCGGGCGTGTTCACCGGCATCGCCGCGGGCAACTCGTCGGCCGACGCCTGCTCGTTCTCGCCGGCCAGCGCCGCGAACGTGACGACGGTCGCCGCGAGCGACTCCAGCGACGCACACGCGTTCTTCTCCAACTTCGGCTCCTGCGTCGAGGTGTACGCGCCGGGCGTCGACGTGACGTCGTCGTGGATGGGCGGCGGCACGAACACGATCAGCGGCACCTCGATGGCCACGCCGCACGTGGTCGGCATCGGCGCGCTGTACAAGAGCTCCCAGGGCGACGTCGCGAGCGCGACGCTGAACGGGTGGATCCAGGCGGCGTCCTCGCCGAACGTCATCAGCGGTGTGCCCGCCGGCACGCCCAACCTGCTGGCCCAGACCGCGGGCCTGTAAGCACCATCAGCGGCTGCCCGGTCCGGCTCCCGCCGGACCGGGCAGCCGTTTTGTGGAATGGGGCGCTTTATCCCGTAACTGGCAATTGTTGTCCACGAACGGTCGATATCCGCTCAGCCGCACCGTGTCTACCGTCGTGGTCCTCACGCATCCGGGGGTGGGCACCATGGCCCGTACGTCATTCCTTCGCCGGCTCGGCACGGTTCTGCTCGGGCTCGCGCTCGCGTTCGGCATGGCGGCGCCCGCGTCGGCCGCGCCGTCCTGGAACCTCGTCAGCGGGCAGCTGATCACCAATGGCAGTGCGCGGTGCACGCTCGGGTTCAACGTCCATGCCGGGACCTCGCGGTACATCCTGGTCGCCGGCCACTGCCTCGGCAGCGGCGGAACCTGGTCCGGCGCAGGTGGGGTCATCGGCCCCGAGGCCGGATCTTCGTTCCCGGGCAACGACTTCGGGCTGATCAGCGTGAGCTCGGCGGCCGCGCTGTCCACCGCGCTGGTCGACCGGTACTCCGCCGGCGCCGACGCCACGATCATCGGCGTGAAGAACCCGGCGCCCGGGATGTCGGTGTGCTCGTCCAACCCGATCACGGGGTGGCACTGCGGAACCATCACCGCGATCAACCAGACCGTGTGCTACGCGGAGGGCTGCGTCACCGGGCTCGCGCGCAGCAACCTGTGCTCGGAGGCCGGGGCGTCCGGCTCCCCGGTGGTCACCAACCCCGGCTCGGGAACCACGGTGTACGCGGTCGGCCTGTCGTCGGGCGGCTCCGGCAACTGCACGTCGGGCGGCACGACCTACATCCAGCCGGTGACCGAACCGCTGTCCGTCTACGGCCTGACCATGTACACCGGCTGATCGCTGGATGAGGAACGACCGGGACCACAGTGGACTGGGGAACGATTCTCGGCACCGTGACCGGCGCGGTCATTGGAGTGGGCGCCACGTCGCTGGCCGACCGCTCGCGATGGCGCCGCGAGCAGCTGGGCCGCCAGACCTCGATCAGGCGAGACCTGTACTCCGCCTACCTCGCGGCCGTCGCGCAGTCGTGGAACGAGGTGCGGGCGGCGGTTGTCTGCAGCGCCGAGGAGTGGCCGGAGCGGGCGCGGCTAGCGAGCCTCGCATACCGGAACAGCCGCGTGTACGAGCTGCGCTACCAGATGTCGATCACCGCTCCGCCGGACATCGTCGCCCTGTCCGATGAGACGATGCGCGGCCTGCGCAGCCTGACCGAAAAGCTGAACGCGGGCCGGACTTACCTCAGCTGGGAGGAACTCCGGGCCGACAACCAGGCGTGGTTCGACGCCTTCAACACCATGCGCCGCATGATGCGCACGGATCTCGACCGCGAGGCGCTTCCGCTGCCATCGGCCGAGCCGTAGCGGAACGCGGGGCGGTCAGCGGGGTCAGCGGGTGTCGACCTCCTGCCAGAAGGACAGCGCGGCGGCCACGCACCTGTCCGGGGCCAGGAGGTTGGTGCCGTGGCCGTAGTCCTCGAAGACCAGGGAGCGTGCGTCCGGCAGCCGGTCCACCGACGCGAGCTGCTGTTCGGCTACCCAGCCGCTCGCGCCGCCGATCAGCAGCAGCGTCGGAGCCTGGACCTCGCCGATGCGGTCGGCGATGCTGACCCGGCCGAAGCAGTTCGTCAGGCCCGCCGCGACGTGCACCGGCGTGCGGCCCATCTGCTCGATGTACCAGTCGACGAGCCGCGGGTCCGCGTGGCGGGTGTCCAGCCGGTAGTCGATGGTCTTCGCGCACCACTGGGCCACGCCGTACTTCGCCAGCGCGTCCGCCGTGCTGGCCTCGCCCATCGGGTAGACGTCGTTGTGGATGCGGCGCGGGATGTGGGTCGGCGCGTCGCACAGGACCAGGCTGGCTATCCGGTCCGGCGCGGTCAGCGCCATCATCATGCCCAGCAGCGAGCCGGAGTGCTCGCCGACCCAGTGCACCCGGTCCAGCCCGAGATCGTCCAGCATGTGCAGCAGGTCGGCGGCCAGGTCCATGGCGTCGAAGTGAAACGACAGCGGTGGGACGGCCGACTCGCCGCAGCCGCGGATCTCCGGGCGGTAGACGCGGTGGCGGCCCGCCACCCCGGCCACCCACGGGTCCCAGAACCGCGCGTTGCGGCCGAACCCGTGCACCATGAACACCGGGGTCGACTCGTCCCACGGCCACAGGAAGTCGTCGACCAGGCAGTTGACCTCGGCGCCGTCCGCGAGGTGCATCGTCGGCATCGTCACTGTCCCTTCTGGAGGGCCTTGTTCACGAAGTCCACCGGAACCGTGCCCGCGTAGTCGAACTTCACGTCCGAGCCGTTCTGCCGCTCGAAGTCGGTGAGCACCTTGAACGACTGCTCGGAGATCAGCGGCGTCTCCGGGACCACCGGCAGCACGTCGGCGAACGCCGCGTCGAACGCCTCCGGCTTCATGTCGGTGAAGCCCTTGCGCACGATCGTCTTGGCCTCGTCCGGGTTGGCCTTGATGAACGCGAACGCCTTGGACAGCCCGCGGATCACGCCGGTCAGCTGGTCGGCGTGGTCGGTCAGCGCCTTCTTGGTCGTCGACCCGATGAGGTACGGGTAGTCATTGAGCCCCGGCACCTCCGCAGGCTTCAGGAACAGCTTGCCTGCGCCCGCGAACTCCGCGGTGACGCCGGCCGGCGGCGAGCTGGCCATCACGTCGATGCTCCCGCGCGTCAGCGCGGCCACCAGCCCCGCCGGGTTGTTCAACGCGATCATCGTGGTGTCCTTGTCGGCGTCGAGGCCGTTCTGCTTCAGCACGTAGCGGTAGAACTGGTCCAGCGAGCCGCCCGGCGCGTCGTAGCCGAGCTTGGCCCCGCGCAGCGCCTTGACCTTGTCCTCGACGGACGAGCTGTCGGTGATTCCCTTGGCCTTCAGGAAATCCTCGCGCCCGGTCAGCTCGACGGAGTAGCCCTGGCCGACGGTCACCAGCAGCTGCAGCGGCGCGCCCTCCGTGAGCGGCTTGACGACCGACGGGCCGCCGGTGAAAGCCATCAGCGCGTCGCCCTTGATCATCGAGGCGATGCCGGTCGGCGCGCCGTGCGTGATGTTCACGAGGTCGACGTCGAGGCCCTCGTCCTTCCAGAAGCCCTTGTCCAGCGCCACGTGCGGCGCGACGAAGTTGATGGTGTTGCCGATGACGATGGTGACCTTGGTGAGCCCGTCCGCGCCCTTCTCGGTGGAGTCGTCGCCGCACGCGGCGAGCCCGGCGGTGAGGGTGAGCGCGGCCAGACAGGTGAGGAGGCGTCTCATGCCGTTTCCGTTCTCTCGAGGACGGTTGACCGGACGATGGGCGGCGTGGCCACGAGGTGCCGGGTGAACCAGCCGGCCATCTGGGTGGACAGCTCGTCGAAGTTGTCCCGGTAGCTCTCCCAGTGGGTGGTGCGGGTCTGGCGCAGCAGCGTCTTCGGCGCGCCCGCCTTCTCGTACAGGGCGACCGCGTGGTCGGCGAAGGTGAACACATCGCCGTCGACGGCGACGACCATCAGCGCGCGCGGCGCGATGCGGTGCACGTGGTCGATGGGCCGGTAGCGCATCATCAGGTCGGCGTTGCGCAGGTAGTACTCCTGCGGCAGCCGCTGGTCGATGGCGCGGCGCGGGTTGTGCGTGCGGCGCTCCGGCGGCTCGACCATGAGGTCGGTGCGCGGGTGCACGAGCTCGCCGGTGCCCTCGACCGCCCAGCGGACGCGGTCGGCGCGCACCCGGTCGGTCAGCTCGACCCACTCGTGCTCGCGCCGCATGCGGTGCAGCCAGTCGGCGCCGTCCGCGATGAGCGTCTGCGCCACCACGCACTTGATCGACTCGTCGGCGGCCGCGGCGATGATGGCGTGGCCGCCGCCGGTGACGCCCATGCCGAACACGCCGATCCGGTCCGGGTCGATCTCCGGCAGGGTGCCGACGAACGCGACCGCGGCGAGCAGGTCGTCGACCTGCCGGTCGGGCCGGACCCAGCCCGGTTCCCCTTCGCTGGCCCCGAATCCGCGATAGTCGAACACGAACACGGCGAACCCGGCGCGCACGAACGCCTCGTGCCACGGCTCGTAGTGCGGGCCGTCCGCCACCCCGAGCCAGCCCGGCGGGTGCACGACGACCGCGAGCGGCCCGGAAGCGTCGGTGTCGTGCTGGCTGGGCAGCCGCAGCAGGCCGCCCATCGCCACGCCGTCGCTGAAGAACCGGACTTCCTTGGTGAGCACGCGACCTCCTTGCCGGACCTACACGACGCCGTCGGCGTCGACCGTGGGGCTGGTGTCCCAGCGCATGACCCGCCGCTCGACCGCCTGCATCGCGGCCAGCAGGACGGTCGCGAAGAACATGAGCAGCACGATGCCCGCGTACACGCCGTCGGCGTTGAACACCGAGCTGGAGCTGCGGATCAGGTACCCGAGCCCGGTCCGGGCGGCGAGGAACTCCGCGACGACCGCGCCGATCAGCGCGTAGGGCAGCGACAGCCGCAGCCCGGCGAAGATCCACAGCAGCGCCTGCGGGATCGCCACGCGAAGCCACAGGTCCCGCCCGCCCGCGCCCATGACCCGGGCCACCGACAGCAGGTCCCGGTCGACCTGGCGGGCACCCTGGAACGCGGTGAAGAACACGAGGAAGAACACGACGAGCGCGGCGAACAGGGACTTCGAGGACAGGCCGATCCCGAACCACAGCACGAAAAGCGGCGCGATCGCGAGCTTGGGCACCGCGTACAGCAACGTGACGACCGGCTCGATCACCCGGCCGAACCCGCGGCTCCAGCCGAGCACCAGGCCGACGACCGCGCCGGCGACCGACCCGACGGCGAAGCCGATGACGGTCTCCAGCAGCGTCACCCCGGTCGCCTCCCAGAGCACGCCCGCGGCCTGCCAGTCCCCGAGCTGGCGCACGACCTGCCGCGGGCCGCTGGTGTAGTCGACGGTGCCGAGCACGTCCGCGAAGACCTGCCACAGCACCAGCAGCGCGACCACCACGGCCGTCCGGGCGAGGGCGAGCCGGCCGCCGCGCAGCCGCACCGTGCGCACCCGGGGCGCGAAGTCCGCGACCTCACGCCGCGGGCGGTACGCGGTCCGTTCCATCACCCCTCCCCTTCACGCCTCGAGCGCGCTCCACAGGATCCGGAAGTACCGGCTGAACTCGGGGGAGGTCTGGGTCTCGACGTCCCGTGGCCGCGGCAGGTCGATCGGCTGGTCGACCTTGACCTGCCCGGGCCGGTTGGACATCACGATCACGCGGTCGGCGAGGGTGATCGCTTCGCGCAGGTCGTGGGTGACGAAGACGAACGTGGCGCCGGTGGACTCCCACAGCCGCATCAGGTCCGCGTGCATGGTGTTGCGCAGCTGCGCGTCCAGGCTCGCGAACGGCTCGTCCATCAGGTACGCCTCGGGCGAGTACGCGAGCGTGCGGCCGATCGCGACGCGCTGGGCCATGCCGCCGGACAGCTGGGCGGGGAAGGAGTCCTCGAACCCCTCCAGGCCCATCTGCCGGATCACGTCGTCGGCGATCCTGCGCGCCGCCGCCTTGTCGTAGCGGCGGAACTGCAGCGGCAGCATGATGTTCTTGCGCACGGTCCGCCACGGCAGCAGGAAGTTCTTCTGCGTCACGTAGCCGACCCGGCGGTTCGGGCCGGTCACCGGCACCCCGTTGTAGAACACCTCGCCCGCCGAGGGTGCCAGCATGCCCGCCACCATGTTGAGCAGGGTGGACTTGCCGCACCCGCTCGGCCCCACGATCGCGAGGAACTCGCCGCGCGACACCGAGAGCGAGATCGGGCCGGCGGCACGCATATCGCCGAAGTCGCGGCAGATCTCGCGGAAGTCGACGAGCGGGATCTGCTCCGCCGCCGTGTCCGGCACCGCCGCGGCGGCCTGCGATCCGCTGGTCATGGGACCCCCTAACGTTGTCGTCGTTCAGGGCTCGGTCAGGGCTCGTTCAGGGCTCGGTCAGGGCTTGGGTGCGCATGGGCAGATCAGGTCCTTCATGTCGAGCGCCTGCACCTCGGGGGTCAGCTCGTCCTTGGCGAGCGTCTTGCGCTGCCGGTCGAGCAGGTCCGCGTCGATGCCGACGTGGGAGAAGGCCGTCTTGTTCGCCGTCCAGCTCGCGTCGAACAGGTCCTTGTCCAGCTCGGGGAACCGCTTCTCCAGCAGCGTGCCCGCGGCGTCCGGATCGGACTCGATGAACTTCGCCGCGTCCTCGAGGGACTTCACGAACCGCTTCGCCGCCTCGGGGTTCGCGTCGACGAACCGCTTGGTAGCCGCGGCCGCGGTGGTCATCGGCGGCTGCACCCCTTCTGGCAGGTCGCCCTTCGGCCCGCTGATCCACAGCGTGCCGCCGTCGCGCACGGCGATGTCGGACACCGGCGGCGAGGCGATCAGCACGTCGATCTTGTGCTGCTTGAGCGCCGCCGGCATGCTCGCCTGCTCGATGAACACCGGTTGGATCTTGGCGCCGACGAGCTTCAGTGCGCTCTGCATGACGGTGAGGTAGCCGCTGCTCGGGCTGGCGAACGACATGTGCAGCCCGTCGAGCGCCTTGAGCCGGTCCTCGATCGGGGCGTCCGGGGCCACGCCGGTGCGCTTGGCCACGTCGGGCGACATCACGACCGAGGCGGCGAGGCCGGAGTAGGCGTTGGCCAGGAACTGCACGGCCTGGCCGTCCCCGTTGAGCGAGAAGACGGCCGGTGCCGCGGTCATCACGAAGTCCGCGTCGCCGGACAGCGCGATGTTGACCGCGTCGGAGGCGCTGTTCGCGACGACCTCGTCGACCTTGAGGCCGTTCTTGGTGAACAGGCCGTCGTCCTGCGCGACGAGCGGAAGACCGAGCAGGATCGTCAGCGAGCTGAGCGCGAGCGTGACGTGGATCGTGCCGTCGTCGCTCTGCTGCGCGGCGGCCCCGGGCCTGCTGCACGCGGACACGACGAGCAGGAGGATCGACAGGACGGCGAGGGTTCGGGTACGGCTTTTCGGCATTAGTGTGCCTTTCCCGGTGCGCTGTGGTCGGCGGTGTGCTGCCAGCGGAGCACCCACTGCTCGACGCGCTTGACGAGCGCGATGAGGATGGTGGCCGCGACCAGCAGCACGACGACCCCGGCGAAGACGCCGGTCGTGTTGAACGTGGCGGTCGCCTTGCGGATGAGGAAACCCACACCCGCCGACGCCGCGATGAACTCCCCGACGACCGCGCCGTGGAACGCCGACGGCAGCGCCAGCCGCAACCCCGACAGCATCCACACCGACGCGTGCGGCAGCGCGATCGTCCGCCACGTGTCGACCCGGCTCGCGCCCATCACGCGCGCGATGACGACCAGGTCGCGGTCGACCGCGCGCGTGCCGCGGAAGGTGATGAAGAAGACGATGAAGAAGACCATCAGCGCCACCAGCATCACCTTCGCGGAGATGCCGACGCCGAAGACGAGGACGAACAGCGGGGCGAGCGCCACTTTCGGCAGCGCGTAGAACGGCAGGATGATCGGCTCGAGGATGTCGCCGGCCACGCGGGACCAGCCGAGCACGAACCCGACCACGGCACCGACCACGGCGCCGAGCGCGAACCCGACGAGCGTCTCGGTGAGCGTGACGGCCAGCGCGTTCCACAGTGCACCGTCGCGGATCCACCGCACCAGCTGGTCGAGGATCTCGCTCGGCGAGCTGGTCCAGAAGTCCGTGCCGGCGTAGTCGGCCAGGAGCTCCCACGCCGCCAGCAGCGCGACGATGACGGCGAGCTGCAGCAGCATGAGTGTGGGCGTGCGCGAACGCCAGAACCGTCCGATCGCACCCGCTCTGCCGACCGTCACTGTCGCTGCCACGCCGCCCTGCTCACCTGATCGGCGGTACCCGAAGCACCGCGGATAAGGAATATATGATATTGCATATCAGGTGTCAACGGGCCACGTTCGCGCGCGGCCTATGCGGCGTCGGCCGCCAGCAGGGCCAGCTCGTCCGGCGCCGCGCCGCCCAGGAACGCCGCGACGATCGCCGCGCAGACGTCCGGCATCGCGGCCGCGACGTGGTAGCCGTCGCAGGGCAGGACGAGGAAGCCGTGCGAGTGCGCGATCCGGTCGCGCCACACGCCGGGCGCGGCACCGCCGGACAGCGGGCTCCCCTTGCTGGTGATCATCAGCGCGGGCGCCGTGATCTGGTGGAGCCGTGGCCGCAGGTCGAGCGTGGCGTTGGCGCGGGCGGCCCGCGCGATGAGGTCCCCGTCGGTGGCCGCCATCAAGCCGATCCACCATTCCCGCTGCGCGTCGGAGACCCCGGAGCCGAGCCGGCGGGCCATCGTGTCGCGCGCCCACTGTTCGGTGCCGTGCTCGGTCACCGAGCCGGAGATGTCCTGCTGGTGCACGATGCGCCCCTCGCCCTCGGCCCACATCGGCCCGGTCACCGCGGTGACGCTGCGGGCGCGGTCGGGGAACCGGGACGCGAGGTCCAGCACGACCGAGCCGCCGAGCTTGGCGCCGACCAGGTGCGCCTTCCCGATGCCGGTGACGTCGAGGAAGCGGGCCAGCTCGGTGGCGAACCCGGCCACCGAGACGTCGAAGTCCGCCGAGTGCAGCCGGGACCGCCCGAACCCGGGCAGATCCACCCGCACGACACGGAACCGCCTGGCCAGCTGGGGTACCCATGCCGTCCACGCGAGCGCGGACTCGGCCATCCCGTGCACCAGGAGCACGGTCTCCGGCTCCGCGGCCCACGCGTCCACATAGGAGCTTTCGAGGTAGTGGAGGGAGCACTGGTCACTGGTGTCGACCATCGGCATGGTCGAAAATATAGCATCTATCATCACCCTCGAGAACCCGGCAACGGCCGCTCGAGGCGTGGTCCACGATCACCGCCGGCAGCGGCGGCGCGGCTCATGATGGGCGCGTTCTCCCGTCCGCCTCGCCGCAAGGAGCGCGCATCGCCATGACCACACAGGTCGACATTCCTGGTTACGTCGCAGGCTCCTGGGTGATCGACACCGTCCACTCGGACGTGTCGTTCCAGGTCCGCCACCTCGGTGTCGCCAAGGTGCGCGGGACCTTCGACGACTTCGAGGGCACGATCACGACCGCGGCGGACCCGCTGGAGTCCACGGTGCACGCGGTCATCCGGACCGCGTCGGTGTGCACGAAGAACAAGATCCGTGACGACAACCTGTCGTCGGCGGACTTCCTGCACGTCGAGCGGTTCCCGACGATGACGTTCTCCTCGACGGGCATCCGCCTCGACGGCGACGACTTCCTCGTGGCCGGCGACCTGACGATCCGCGACGTCACGAAGCCGGTCACGCTGACCATGGAGCTGAACGGCTTCGCCGCCGCACCCGGCGGCATGCCGCTGGCCGGCTTCTCGGCGCACACCGAGATCAACCGCCACGAGTTCGGTGTGGTCGGCGGTCCCACGGCGGTCGTCGTGGGTGACACGGTGAAGATCATCCTGGAGGTCGAGGCGCACCACCAGGACTGACGGCCCCTCAGCCCACCTTCGGGGTCGCGCGCCCGCCGAAGTGCAGGTAGCGCTCGCCGGTCGGCAGCCGGTAGAACGTCACGGGGAGCCAGGTGCGCGTGGCCGGGTCGCGCGCGACGAACAGGTTCTCCCCGACCGGCACCAGCGCGTAGTCCTCGACCGGGTTCGCCGTCAGGTCGGCGAGTACCCCGCCGGCGGTGGCGCGCAGGATCGGGCCGTCCTCCCCCGCGATCACCTCGCGGCGCGCGCCCGTCCGCTCGTAGGTGCCGACATGCGGCGCGATGTCGGCCGCCACGGGCTCGTCCGGCGGCGCGAGCGGCTGGGGCACCTCGACGTCCGCGAGCTCGGCGAACAGCTCGCGGTAGAGGTCCTGGTAGAAGTCCCGGGTGTTGCCGCCGTTGGCGAGCACCGCCACCGCCAGACCCGCCTCGGGCAGCAGGCGCAGGAACGCGGACTGGCCGATGGTGTTGCCGTCGTGCCCGACGAGCCGCCTGCCGTCCCAGCCGTGGCGGATCCAGCCGAGCCCCCACGAGTCGCCGAGCGTGTGCTTGTCGGGCAGCTCGACCTGGGACTCGGTCATCGCGGCCGCGGCGGCCTCGCCGAGCAGCCGGGTGCCGTCCGCCTTCAGGCCGCCGGTCAGGTGCAGGCGCGCGAAGGCCAGCACGTCGCCGACCGTCGAGTTGATCAGGCCGGCGGGCCCCATCGCGCGGGGCAGGCTCCACGTTGAGACGGCAGCGGGCTCGTCGTGCCCGGTGTGCCCGACCGCGGTGCGGTGCAGCAACGCCTCCTCCGGCAGCGTGCCGGTGCGGGTGAGGCCGAGCGGGGCGAACAGGCGCTCGCGCATCACGGCGTCCCAGGTGCGGCCGGTGCACATCTCGATCACCCGGCCGGCAAGCACGAAGCCGGAGTTGCAGTAGGACCAGGTGGCGCCGAGCGGGTGGTTCGGCGCGACGTCGGCCAGCAGCGCCACGTACTTCTCGAGGCAGTCGTCGCCGCGGCCGGTGTCGGCGAACACGTCGCCGTCGATGCCGCTGGTGTGGGTGAGCAGGTGGCGCATGGTCACCTGCTTGGTGGCCTGCGCGTCGGCCAGCCGCAGCTCGGGCAGCACCTCCGCGATCGGCGTGTCGAGGTCGAGCACGCCCTCGTCGACGAGCTGCATGACGATCGTCGCGGTGAACACCTTGGTGATCGAGCCGATCTGGAACACCGAGTCGGTGGTCGTCGCCACCCCGGTGCCGACGTTCAGCACGCCGCAGGCCACCTCGGCGAGCTCGTCGTCCGCTCCATTGTGGACACGCAGGATGCCGAGCGCCGCGCCCGGCACGTGGTGCTTCCCGGCGAGCGCGGCGAGCCTGCGCCGCCAGTGCGCGGCGTCCACACGGGACGGCCGGCCGGCCGCGTGCCGCTCCACCCAGTCGACGATGCGGCGGTTGTAGTCGATCCGGTGCGAGGGCGGGCCGTCGAAGATGAACAGGTGCGCGGCGTCCGGGTAGAGCACCAGCTCGGCCGGCACGCCGCGCTCGCGCAGCGCCGTGTGCCACTGCTGCGCCTGGCCGACCGGGCAGCGGGCGTCCGCGGTGCCGTGCAGCAGCAGCGTCGGCGCCGTCACGTCGCCGACGCGGGCGAACGGGGACAGGGCGGCGTAACGGTCGCGGGCGGCCCAGGCGACGCCGCCGAGCTCGTACTCGCCGAAGAAGTGCGCGAAGTCGGACGTGCCGGCCATGCTCGTGAGGTCGCTGACGACGCCGCCGGCCACCGCCGCGGCGAACCGGTCGTCGCGGCTGGTGAGGTAGCACGTCATGAAGGCGCCGTAGCTGTAGCCGGCCACCGCGAGCCGCCCCGGGTGGGCGATGCCCTCGGCGACGAGCCGGTCGACCGGCTCGAGGAAGTCCTTCGCGTCGGCCTCGCCCCACGCGCCGGTCGTCGCGGTGAAGAACGCCTCGCCGTAGCCGTCGCTCGCGCGGGGGTTGAGCAGCAGCACGGTCCAGCCGCGGGCGGCCAGCTCCTGGTGGTACACGTGCACCTCGTCGGCGGCGCCGTTCCACGCGTTGTGCGGGCCGCCGTGGACGTCGAGCAGCAGCGGCCCGGGCCCGTTCGCGCGGCCGGGATCGCGGACGAGCCAGCCGTGCACGACCGTGCCGTCGGAGATCGTGAACTCGCGCTCCTCGCGGACGAACAGCGCGGTGTCACTCGCACCGTGCGCGGTGCGGACGTGCTCGGCGCCGGTGGCCAGGTCGACGGTGACGATCTCGCCGAACGACGTCGGGGTGGCGAGGACGAGCGCGGCGGTGCGGCCTGTGACGGACATGCCGGCCACCACGCGACCGGCACCGGCGACGACGGGCCGGGGCGTGCCGCCGTCCGGCGCGACGGTGTACAGGTGGGTGCAGCCGCGGTCGCGGACGCAGAACAGCACGCCGTCACCGCCGAGCTGCGGCAGCGCGCCCGGGTAGGCCGGGCTGCCGGGCATCACGTTGCGGTCCAGGGGTGCCGCGAGGTCGGTGATCTCCCCGCCTGCCAGGGGAATCCGCAGCAGCCCGGCATGACCGACCGGCCCGCGCCGCGACCCCACGACGAGCAGCGCGCCGCCGTCCACGGTCCACGCGAGCGGCCCGCCGACGCCGTCGGCCAGCGCGACGACCTCCGGCGCGGCGGCGGGGTCGGTGAGGTCGAGGACGTGCACGGGCATGCGGGCGACGAGATCGCGATCCGGCGCGGTCGCGGCGGCGAACGCGAGCCGGCTGGAGTCGGGCGACCAGGCGGGGTCGCCCGCGTGCCAGTCGCCCGCGGTGACCTGCCGGCACTCCCCGGCCGCGACGTCGAGGACGTGCAGGTGCGTGCGTTTGGTGCGCAGCAGCCCGGCGCCGTCGGCCTGGTAGTCGAGGCGCCGCGTCACGACGGGCGCGCCGCGCCGCCGCCCGCGCGCGGCATCGTCGTCAGCCGCGTCGGCGTGCAGATCCACGGGCGCGCCGAACGCGATCGACGCGCCGTCGGGGCTCCACACCGGCGCGCCAGCACCGAGCGGCAACGCCGTCAGCCGCTCCGGCTCGCCGCCGCGCGCGGGCAGCATCCAGATCTGTGGCGGCCCGTCCTGGGCGCGCAGGAACGCGACGCGCGTGCCGTCGGGGGACCAGGCGGGCGCGAAGTCGGCGGTGCCACGGGTGAGCGGCCGCGCGTCGCCGTCGCGGGCGCCAACCCGCCACAGGGCCCGGACGTTGCGGTCCGCGTCCGCGTCGGCGGTGCGCAGCACGTAGACGATCTCCGTGCCGTCGGGGGACAAGGCGGGCTGCTCCGGCACGGCGAACGCGGTCAGGTCGTCGATGCGCTGGCGTCGGGTCACCAGCTCATCGTCGCATCAGACTCGTGACGGCGACCGAGAACGCCTGACGTCACACGGTTGCCGGGACCGGGCCGAGCAGTTCGATGCCGTGCCGTTCGGCGATGGCGAGGACCGCCTCCATAGCGGGTTCGCCCGACGCGGCCAGTGCGGCGGCGGCGCGGGAGAACTGTTCCATGGGCGCCCCCGGCGCGTGCACGACGAAGGCGAGCGCGTCGGCGCCGGACTCGTTGCGGATGGTGTGCGGCGTGTTGCCGGCGAGCGGGACGACCTGGCCGGCCGTGGCCGTGAAGCGCCGCACCGTCGCGTCCGGGCGGCCGACGTAGAAGGCGAACTCGCCGGCGAGCACGTGGTACACCTCCCCCGGCGCGTGCCGGTGCAGCACCGGCGGGCCGCCGCCCGGCGGCATCCGCACGGTCGCCGCGAACAGCGCGCCGTCGGTCTGGGCGGAGGTGGCCAGCACGCACAGTTCGTCGGTGCCCATGACGAGGCGCTCACCACCCGACAGGTCGACAGGTTCGACAGGTAACATGTCCATATGCGAAAGATAGACAGGGTACCTGTCTAATGTCAAGAGTCCCTCGACCCCTGCCGCTGCAGGGCGGCCGGGAGCGCCCGGCGAACACCGTCGTCCTGCTGCGCGAGGCCTACCTCGCGCTGAACGACCAGGTGATCGTCCGCCTCGCCGGCCGCGGCCACGAACAGGTACGCCCCGCCCACGGTGCCGTCTTCCAGCACCTCGACGACACCGGCACCACCGTCAGCCGCCTGGCCGAACGCGCGCAGATGACCAAGCAGGCGATGGCCGAACTGGTGGCACACCTCGAAAAGCACGGCTACGTCGAACGGCGCGCCGACCCCGACGACCGGCGCGCGAAGCTGGTGGTGCCGACCGAGCGCGGGCGCGCGGTCCTCGCCATCGCCCAGTCACTGGTCCCCGACGTCGAAGGACAGCTCGCCGACCTGCTGGGCCCGCGCCGCGTCGCCCAGCTGCGCGACGACCTGGAACGGATCCGCCGCCTGTGAACGCGTCGCTGTCCGCCGCCGCCCGCCTCGCCGGCTCGATGGTCGTCGGCGCGGTGATCGGCGTGCTCGGCGGCCTGCTGACCGACCCGCCGCTGGGCGTGCTCGTCGGCATCTCCGCCGCCGGGATCGTGTTCGTGACGCAGGGCTGGGCCGTGCTGTGGCCCATGGACGCCGCCGCCACCCAGCGCAACGTCGGCCGCGAGGACTTCCGGCCCCTCGCCGAGGAGCTCGTCCTCGTCGCGGCCTCGGTCCTCGGGCTGGTCACCATCGTGGCGCTGCTCCTGCGCGGCAGGGCCCACAACGAGGTCGCCGCGGCCGCCGTCGCGCTCGCCGGCGTCTTCATGGCCTGGGCGTCCCTGCACCTGATGTACGCCACCCGCTACGCGCACCTCTACTACTCCGAACCCCTGGGCGGCATCGACTTCAACTCCGACGTGCCGCCCACGTTCAAGGACTTCCTCTACTTCAGCTACAACCTCGGCATGACCTACCAGGTCTCCGACACCAGCGTGTCGAGCCAGACGATCCGCGCGATCGTGCTGCGGCACACGCTGCTGTCCTACCTGTTCGGCACCAGCATCCTGGCCACCACGGTCAACCTGGTCGCCGGAATCGTCACCGGATGACCCGCGTCGGCTCGATACGCAGGACGACCCGCTCCTCGTCACGCGGGTACGGGCCGCCGAGGTACTTCTCGGCGATCCGGTCGACGATCTCCCAGGCGGCGGCGCCCGCCACCCACTCGACGACCGTGCCGCGCATGATGACCGGCTGGAACGGGTTGCCGGGCGGCGTCAGGGAGAGCGCGACCCGCGGGTCGCGCCGCAGGTTGCGGGCCTTGCGGGAGCCCGGGCCGGTGAGGACCACGACGTGGTCGCCGTCCGTGCCGATCCAGACCGGCACGGAGTGCGGCGCGCCGTCGGGCAGGACGCTGGCGAGGTGGGCGATCGGGGTGCCGTCGAGCACCTGGCGCACATCGGAGTCGAGCATGGTGGTCATCTCCTCGGTTTCCGGTGGGGGGTTGGGGGTCATCGCTGGACGGCGTAGTGGAGGTGGGTGACGCCGGGCGCCGGGACGGCTTCGACGAGGCGCAGGCGAACGTGGCCGGGAAGCTCCTGGAAGAAGGGCCGGCCACCGCCGAGCAGGATCGGCACCTGGTGGAGGACCACCTCGTCGACGAGCCCCGCCTTCAGCGCCTCGGTCAGCACGCCGCCGCCCATGAGGCCGACGTCCTTGCCGCCCGCGGCCTCGCGGGCGGCCGCGATCGCGTCCTCGATGCCGGTGGTGACGAGCGTCTGCCGCTCGGTCAGCTCCGGCGCCGGGCGGTGGCTGAGCAGGAACAGGGGAGCCGTCGGATGCGGGCTGCCGCCGCCGAAGTGGCCGGAGTCCTCGTAGGTCTTGCGGCCCGCCACGATCGCACCCACGCGCGCGGCGGCGTCGTCGAACACCCGGGCGCTGGGCTCGCTCAGCCGGAAAATGTCGAACACCGTGCTGGGCGTGTCGCCGTCGCCGTACCAGTCGAAGAGCATCGGCGCGTCCCCGAGTCCGGCGTCGGGGCCGGCGCCGCGACCGGTGATGTACCCGTCGACCGATACCGCGTGGGCTGCGAAGACCTTGCTCATCTCGCGGTTCCCTTCTGAGTTCCTTCAAGAGACTTCAAGACCGTAGCATTCGAAGTTCCCTGAGGGAACCCCAATTGCTAGGATGGGTTCATGCAGCGCACGAACTTCAGTGAGATGGCGTGCTCGATCGCGCGGACGCTGGACGTCGTCGGCGAGCCCTGGTCGCCGCTGATCCTGCGTGACGTGTACGTCGGCTTCAGCCGGTTCGAGCAGATCCAGGCGGACCTCGGCATCTCGCGCAAGGTGCTGACCGAGCGGCTGAACCACCTCGTCGAGCAGGGAGTGCTCGACCGCAGGCCCTACGACCACCGGCCGCGCTACGAGTACGTCCTGACGGAGAAGGGCACCGAACTGGTCGACCTGCTCATGGTCATGGTCGGCTGGGGCGACAGGTGGCTCGCGGGCGAGGCCGGGCCGCCGGTGCTCTACCGCCACCACGCGTGCGGCGAGATCAGCAGCGTCGACCTGCGGTGCGCCCACTGCGGCGAACCGATGCACGCCGCGGACGTCGACGTGCTGGCGGGACCGGGCTCGGCGGCTTGAGCAGGAACCGTGAGCAGGACCGTGAGCAGGACGGTGAGCAGGACGCTGGCAGGAACAGGAAAGCAGGCCCACCACCAGTTCCGGCGACCGAGGGCGTGGTGCAGAATCGGGGGACGATGTCCCCGCCGAACCTCACCGGTCTTTCCGGTCTCACCGAGGTAGGACGCGGCGCATACGGGGTGACATATCGGGCGTGGCACGACCGCCAGCGCCGGCACGTCGCCGTCAAGGTTCTCGACACTCCGGCGGACGCGAGCGCGAAACGCGATTTCGTGCGGGACTGCCGGGCGCTGCGCAGGCTCTCCGCTCACCCGAACATCATCGCGGTGCAACGGGTCGGCAGGACCGACGCCGACCGGTTGTACGTGGTCATGCCCTTCCACGAGCGCGGGTCGCTGGCCGAGCGGACATGGCGTCGCGGACCGTTGTCCTGGAAGAAGATGCTCGACGTCGGGGTCCGGCTGGCGGGCGGGCTGCACACCGCCCACGACGCGGGCGTGCTGCACCGGGACATCAAGCCGGGCAACGTGTTGACCGACACCGGCGGCGCGCCCCAGCTGACCGACTTCGGCCAGGCCGGACGCATCGGCCCGGCGCTCACCGGCGGCGGCACGGTGGTGGCCTCGCCGGCGTACGCGGCCCCCGAGATCCTGCGCGGTGCGGTGCCGGGCACCGCGACCGACGTGTACTCGCTGACGGCGACGCTGGTGGCGCTCGTCAACGGCCGGGCCCCGCATTCCCGCCACATCGGCGAGAACGTGGTCTCGGTGATGTCCCGGGTGCTCACGGACGCGCCGGTCGACCTGCGCAAGGAGGGCGTGCCCGCCGACGTGTGCGAGGTCCTGGAATGGGGGCTGGAGAAGGATCCCCGGAATCGGCCCCCGAGCGCCGAGGTGCTCGGCAAGGCACTGCAGGGCGCGCAGCGCAGGCTCCGCCTGCCCCGCACCGCGTTGCCGGTCACCGATCGGGACAGGGACCGTACCCAGCGGATCCGCTGAACACGAGCCGCTGTTCAAGTTAGGTTAGGCATGCCAAACTAACCGGGTGGCACGGGACAACCTCAGGGCGACGCGGGTCAAGCCCGACAACGCCGGGCTGCTCACGCTGCGCGTCGTCCGGCGCGAGCAGATCTCACCGCACTTCGTGCGGGTCACGCTCGGCGGCGGTGACATCGCGCAGTTCGGGTTCATGGGCTTCGACCAGTGGTTCCGGCTGTTCATCCCGGTGGCGGAGGACTCGCTGTCCCGGCTGCCCCGCAAGCTGGACCTGCTGTCCTACGCGAAGTACCTCACCATCGCGAAGGCCGTCCGGCCCGTCCTGCGCAACTACTCGGTGCGGGCCTACCGGCGGGACGGCGCCGACGGCCCCGAGCTGGACGTGGACGTCGTCATCCACGGCTCGCAGGCGGACGGCACCGCCGGCCCGGGCGCGACGTGGGCGCTGAGCTGCGCGGCCGGCGACCCGGTCGGCCTGCTCGACGAAGGCGTCGGCTACCACCCGGACCCGTCGGTCAGCGACGTGCTCCTGGTCGCCGACGAGAGCGGACTCCCCGCCACCGCGGGCATTCTCGCCTCGCTGCCCGCGGACACCACCGGCCGGGCGTTGCTCGAGGTGCCGTCCGAAGAGGACCGCCAGTCGCTCCGCGCACCGGCCGGCGTGGAGATCACCTGGCTCGTCCGCACCAGCGACCACGCCGTCCCCGGCCACGCCGCCCTCGACGCCGCGACGGCGCTGTCCCTGTCCGGCCGGCCCGGCTACGGCTGGGTCGTCGGTGAGCAGAACCTGCCCAGCTCCCTGCGCCGCCACTGGGTCCGCACCGGGCTGCCCAAGCAGAACATCATGTTCTGCGGCTACTGGAAGTCCGCGACGGCGCCCTGATCAGACGCCATGTCCGGCCCCGGCTCGGGTCAGGAGGCGAGGCGGCGGCCCATGTCGTAGAAGGCGAGGATCGCGGCCGGGTCGCCGAGCTCGCGGACGGTGCGGGCGGCGCCGAACGGCACGTTCCAGAACTCGCCGTCGCGCGGGGTGTGCGGGCCGACGTAGGCGTAGGGCTCGGGCACGTGGTCGTCGCCGGGCGCGAGGCCGTAGTTCACCTCGCCGACGGTGACGCCGACGTCGAAGTGCTCGGGCCACAGGATCGGCCGCTCCCCCGGCGCGAACCGGCGGAGCGCCTCGTCGCCCGCCGCGAACGCGCCCGTGATGGCGGCGACGGCGGCGCGGTCGAGGACGACGGTCTCGTCCGCCCGGACGCCGGAGCCGTCCGGGTAGATCTCCACCGGCTCGCGGGCGACGACGCCGAGCGCGGCGGCGACCTTCGCGTAGGACAGTCCGGCCACCTCGATCCGCCGCTCCCCCGCCACGACCGCCCGGCCGTCGAAGCGCAGGTCTGGCTCGAACGACGTGGCGAAGCCGTCCGCGGTGACCCGCAGTGCGATCTCGCCGGTCGCGCGGTGCTGCGGGCCGGCCAGCAGCAGCTCGGCGATTCCGTGCAGCGACCGCCGGGTCGTGGTCAGTGACGTCGCGGGCATTGTTGGCTCCCTCGTGTGACGCCTGCCGCTGCGGCGGGCACTGAACGGCCTGGACACCCTTCAGTGGTTTCGCGTCGAGGAGGCGTTACATGTCCGAGAGCGGCTGGCACCGGGTAGAACCGCGGACGTCCCGGCGGAGGGCCGCGTGCGCAGCGCGATCGTCGACGGGCGCAGCGTCGCGCTGTCCCGGTGCAGGCCCGGCTGGGCGCACTGGAGAACCGCTGCCCCGCTCGGCGAGGGGTCCATCGAGAAGGGCTGGCTGCGCTGCCCGTGGCACGGCTACGACTACAACCCGGTGTCGGGCCTGCCGCCGGAAGGGTTCGCCGACGGCGTCGCGGTTCACCGAGCACTTGGCGCTCTGCGAGGGCTGCGAACGCTACCTGGACCAGTTCCGTGTGACGATCGACCGGCTCGGTTCGCTGCCGGAGGAAACCCTCTCCGAGCCGGCGCGCGGACAGCTGCTCAGGGCGTTCCGGGACTGGCGCGCCGCCGAGTAGGCCCCTGACGCGAAAGGGCTCGGCAGCCGCCGAGCCCTTTCGTCGCCGTGTCAGGGGCGATGGTCAGAAGTCGCCGCCACCGCCACCGAAGTCGCCGCCACCACCGAAGTCGCCACCGCCACCGAAGTCGCCGCCGCCACCACCGAAGTCGCCACCGCCACCGAAGTCGCCGCCGCCACCCAGGTCGCCGCCGCCGAAGTCGCCGCTCGCGCCGCCACCACCGAAGTCGCCGCCACCACCACTGAAGTCACCACTCGCACCGGCACCACCAGAAGCGCCACCGCCACCACTGAAGTCGCCGCTCGCGCCGCCACCACCGAAGTCGCCACCGCCACCACTGAAGTCACCACTCGCACCGGCACCACCAGAAGCGCCACCGCCACCACTGAAGTCGCCACTGGCACCGGCACCGCCGGAGACGTCGCCGCCGAGGTCGCCGCTGATGTTGCCGCTACCGCCCTGGTCACCGCCCGCGCCCAGGTCGCCGCTGATGTTGCCGGAGCCGTCGGCGTTGTCCCCACCGACGGTGGAACCGTCGTTGCCTACGTTGGCGACGCTGCCGTCAATACCCCGGGTGGCACCCTGGTCGGCCGCACCCTGGTCCGCCGGCTGGTCGGCCTGGGCCTGCGGCTGGTCCTGCGGGGCCTGCGGCTGCTCTGCCTGCGGCTGGTCCGGGTTCGCCGGCTGCTCGGGCTGCGCCTGCTGGTCAGGCTGGGCCTGCTGGTCAGGCTGGGCCTGCTGGTCGGGCGTCTGCGCCTGCGGCTGTTCCGGCTGCGCCTGCTGGTCAGGCTGCTGCGCCTGCGGCTGCTCGGGCTGGGCCTGCGGCGGTTGCGCCTGCGGCGGCTGCTGCTGCGTCGCGGTGGTGCCGAACGGGTTCAGCGAGTTCGCCGCGTCGCGCACGGTCTGGTACACCTTCGCCGGATCCACCGTGATGCTGAAGCCGGCCTTGCCGCCGACGCCCAGGGCCACACCGGCGTCCGCGCCGATGGTGATCTTGCCCTCCGCGTCCCGGCCGAGCGTCCCGTGGGCTTCCGCGCCGATGCCGAACCGGATGTCGCCCGAGACACCGGCCCGCACGCCGCCGACGTCCGCGTGCCCTTCGCCGCTGAGCTTCGCGCCGGCGAACGCGTTCCCGCCGACGTTGACCCCGTTGGGCCCGATCGAGCCGTTCACGGCACCCTCGGCGCCGACGAAGCCCTTGCCCGAGCCGCCCAGCTCGACGGGGCCGGCCTGCAGCGAACCCTGCGTGCTCAGCTGGCCGAGGAAGGCCTGCGCGGTGGCCTGTGCGTTGATCCCGTCGGTGCTGTTGAAGCTGCCCTTCGCGGACGCCTCGCCACCCAGCGCCCTGGCGTCGACCCCGCCGGTGGCCGTGACGCCGCCCAGCTGGGTCGTGCCCGAGGCGCTCCCCTCGAACTCGCTGCCCTGGACCTTGGCGGTGCCGAGCGTGACGTTGACGCCCGGAACCGCGGGCGTGTTGGCGCCCGGGGCCGCGGGTGTGTTGGCACCCGGAACCGACGGCACGCCCTGTTGCGGGCCGAGTGCCCCGAACTGGCCGAACTGCCCGAACTGGCCGGCGACGACGTTCGGCTGTGACTGGTCCGGCTGCGCCTGCGGGGCGTCGGCGTTCACCGTGGGAGCGTTGGACGGCTGGGTTTCACTCGCCAGCACCTGCGGCTGCTGCCCGTTGCCGTTCGGCGCCGCGGCCGGCGCGGCCTGACCGTCGACCGCCGAGAGCGTGTTCGCCGCGAACGAGCCGTTGCCGTTCGGCGCCGCGTTCGGCGCGGCCTGACCGTCGACGGCCGGCAGCGTGTTCGCCGCGAACGAGCCGTTGCCGTTCGGCGCCGCGTTCAGCGCCTGGCCATTGATCACCGGCAGCGTGTTCGCCACGAACTGGCCGTCGAGGCCCGGCTGCGCGTTGGGCACCTGGCCGAGGTTGGCAAGCACGGAGTTCGCGTCCGCCAGGGACTTCGGCACCATCCGGACGACCTGGCCCTGCGCGTCCGTCGGGTGGCCGCCGAAGGCGTCCCGCTCGGCCAGCTCGGTGGCGTTGAACTCCTTGGCGGTCTGGTTGAACCGCCCGATCGCGGCGTTCTGCTCCGGCGTCGTCTTCGCAGTGTGGATGTCGTTGATGTTCTGGTCGAACCGGAGCTTGAAGCCGTCCCGGACGTCCTTGTTGTACTGGTCGTTCAGGAACGACTGGCTCATCTGCGCGTCGATCGCGTTCCGGTCCAGCGACATGCGCACGTCCGGCGCCAGCGTCGTGGCGTTCAGCGCCTTCGACGAGTACAGGCTGACGTAACCCGGCAGCTCGGCCTTGTCGAGCACGTCCCGCATCGCGTCGATCTGCTGCTGCGAGTACGGGAGATCGACACCGGGAATGCTCGTCGCGGCAGTCTGCTTGGCCGACGGCTCCTGCTGGGCGGGCGCCTGCTGCGCCGCGGCTTTGCGCGCCACGGGCGCCGGCGGCTGCTGCCGGGCCGGCGCGACGTCCGCCGGGCGGGCCGGGGCGAGCGCTCCGGCGCTCCCGTCGGCCGCCAGCTGGTACCCCTCGGGCAACAGGCGGCGATCGGGCGTCGGCGCCAGGGCGGTGCCCGGGTCCGCAGCCGCGGCAAGGGTGGGGGCCATGATGCCGGCGGCCAGCGCGACACCGGCTGCCGCCGCCGCCCGCTTGGACAGGAACCGGCGCTGGCGCCGGTTCGGCCGGTACTCGTCGTCGTCGTCGAGGACGTCCACGGCCGCGCCCGTGGCGGCGTGGCCGCACCGGGCGGTGGTGCGTCCGGAAGAGGCGCCCGGACCCGGTTCCGCCAGCATCTGGCTGCCGAACCAGTCCAGCCACCTCTGGTTGACGGCTTCGTCGGCCGAAGGCCGTCGGTTGGGCTTCATGAGGAGATCCCTCTCTGCTCGGACACGGCGAGTCCCCCCGGACCGGCTGGATCAGGAAGTGTTCGATGCCGAGGCACGCGGGTGCACACCGCTGTCAGAACAGGCCCCTTGCCCCGACGGATGTCCATGCCCGTTACCCCATGCCTCAGCACCGAAGTCAGTGCGTAATCACTGCGATACGGGATGCTATTGAGGCAATGTTGTCCGGGGCAACAAACCTTCGGCGGAAGTTTCCGGATTCCCGCCGCAAGAAGGTTGAACTCCAACCGGTGATCTGACGTCCATGGCACCGTGGCTCTTCGTGGGGCGGGAGGGAAGGTGCCCTCGGGGTCGTCGAACGCACAGAGACCGACCTGAGATCGACCGTAGCCGTCAGGTGATCGACACGACTGTCGCGTGCGGGCCGGAGCGGGGGCGCATGTCGGCGAGGCCCACCGGGGTCGCGTCGACGGAGTCCGGGCGCAGGCGGGTTCGGCGCAGGAGTTGCTCGGCCAGCACGGTCATCTCCGCGACCGCGAAGCGGGCACCGATGCAGCGGTGCGGGCCGCCGCCGAACGGGAGGTACTCGTGGCGGCCGGGGCGGCGGTAGCCGGGGGCCGACGGGTCCCAGCGGTACGGGTCGAACCGGTGCGGGTCGGGCCACAGGGCCGCGATGCGATGCGTGACGTACGGGCTGATCAGCACCCGGTTGCCGGCCGGAACGTCCAGGTCGCCGTAGGCGAATGGCTCCACCACCACCCTCGGCGGCAGGGCGACCGGCGGGTGCAGGCGCAGCGACTCGGACACCAGGCCGTCGAGGTAGCGCCACCCGGCCCGCCCGACGCCGGCAGCGGCGAGATCCCACGCGCCGGGCTCGGCCACCAGCGCCTGCGCGGTCCAGCTCATCGCCGCGCTGCTGGTGACGTAGCTCGCCGCGGTCACGCTGATCACCTGGTCGACGACCTCGGTGTCGGTGAGTGCCGCGCGGTCCTGGTGGGGCAGCAGGAGGCTGAGCAGGTCGGCGCCGGCAGGACACCGCCCGCCGCCACGACGGCAGGCCGAGCCGTTGCAGGCTCTGCAAGGGCTGCGGCCGGTCCACGACGAGCAGCGCCTCGTCGATCAGGGCGCCGAGCCGTGCCTCGTCCGCGGTGAGCCGGGGCCCGAAGAGGGTGGAGATCGTCCCCCGGCGCACCATCTTCCGGATCTCGACGGACAGGTCGATGCGTTGTCCCGCATGCCACTCGTCGATGACCGTGTCGGCGGCCGCGCATCCGGCCGTTGTACCCGGCCACCTCGGAGTGCGTGAACTTCGGCACCAGGACCTGCCTGCGCCGCCGGTGCTGCTCACCGTCGCTGACCAGCAGCGCGGTGCCGCCGTTCACCACGATCAGCGACTCGAACGAGTCGTGCCAGCTGAACAGCCCGGAGTTCGACAGCACGAAGTCGTTGGCCTCGGGCCCCATCAGGAACGCGTACCGCATCCGGCCCGCGCCCACGGTGGCGACGGTCCCGTACGTCCGGTGGAGGTTGAGCAGCGCCTCGTGCGGCGTGCGGACCAGCTCACGGATGGTCCGGGCCCGCTGGGCGATGCGCCCCGTTCGCGTAGCAACCACCACCTCCCAGTACAGCCGTTCAGGCCTCGTGGGCGGCTCGGTCGTGCGTCGAGGCCGCCTCACGGCGCTGACGTCCCGCTCGAAACCGGACCTACCGTGGGGCAATGCGATTGGGCTACCGCTGGCCGAGCGAGGACGTCTCTCGGATACCGCACTGGGTCTACACCGACGAACGCGTCTTCGCCCTCGAGCAGGAGCGGATCTTCGCCGGTCCTTTCTGGAACTACGTCGCCCTCTCCGCGGAGCTCCCCGAGCGGGGCGACTTCGTGCGCTCCTGGGTCGGGACCCAGCCGGTCGTCGTCGCCCGGACCAGGTCCGGCGGCGTCAGTGTGGTCGCCAACCGGTGCTCGCACCGCGGGATGTCCTTCTGCATGGAGGAACGGGGCAACACCAAGACCTTCGTGTGCCCGTACCACCAGTGGTCGTTCGACCTCGAGGGCCGGCTGACCGGCGTGTCGTTCAAGCGCGGCGTGCGCGGGAACGGCGGCATGCCGGCCGACTTCCGCCTCGCCGACCACGGGCTGACGACCTACCGGACGACCGAGCGCAACGGCGTGATCTTCGCGAGCGCGGCGCAGGAGCCACCGGCGCTCGACGAGTCCTTCGGGCCGGACATGGTCCACTACTTCGACCGCGTCTTCGACGGTCGGGAGCTGCGCGTCCTCGGCTACCAGCGGCAGCGGATCCCGGCCAACTGGAAGCTGGTCTTCGAGAACATCAAGGATCCGTACCACGCGAGCCTGCTGCACGTCTTCCTGGTGAGCCTCGGCCTCTTCCGCGCCGACCAGCCCTCCCGGGTGGTGATGGACGGCACCGGCCGGCACGCGGCGCTGGTGTCGCGGCGCGGGCAGCAGGTGAGCAACGAGGTGACCGAGCAGATCAGGACGTTCGACGAGCGGCTCGTGCTGAACGACACGACGATGCTGGCGCCGGCGAAGGAGTTCCCGGACGAGAACACGGTCGTGATGCACACCCTGTGGCCGAACCTCATGGTGCAGCAGCAGACCAACACGCTCGCGATGCGGTGCATGGTGCCCCGGTCGGCCGGCGTCACGGATCTGTTGTGGACGTACTTCGGCTACGCCGACGACGACGACGAGATGACGCTGCGCCGGCTGCGGCAGGCCAACCTGCAGGGTCCGGCCGGGCTGATCGGCGTGGACGACTGGGAGGTCCTCGCCTACCACCAGCAGGGCCTCGCGAGCGCACCGGAAGCGGCGGGGGTCGTCGAGATGGGCGGGCGGGGCGTCGGGAACGAGGAGCACATGGTCACCGAGGCGGCCGTGCGCGCGTTCTTCGTGTTCTACCGGGAGGTGATGGGCTGGTGACCGAGACGCGCACCGCCCCGGCGGCGGCCGGGCTGGACGACTGGTGGCAGGCCTACCGGCTCTACACCGACTACACCGAGCTGCTCGACACCCGGCGGCTGGACGAGTGGGTCGGGCTGTTCGAGCAGGACTGCGTCTACCGCGTGGTCTCCGCCGAGAACGACGCGGCCGGACTGCCGCTGGCGCTGATGCGCTGCGAGGGCGTGCCGGGCCTGCGCGACCGCGTGCACGCGATCACCGACGTGTCGGTGTACGCCCCGCGCATCATGCGGCACGTGGTGTCGGGGCTGCGGCTGGCGCCGGACGGCGCGGGCTATCTCGCCACCGCCTCCTTCGTGGTGACCCAGTCGCTGGAGGGCGACCGGACCCGGCTCTTCGCCGCGGGCCGCTACCGCGACCGGCTGGTGCGCACGGGCGAGGAGCTGCGCTTCGCGGAGAAGACCGCCGTCTACGACGGAACGCTGATCGTGAACGCGGTGGTGTACCCGCTGTGAGCCGTGCGCACGGCACCGACCACGACCTGTCCTTGCTGCGGCGGGCGTGGGCGGACTGGGCGCGGCTCGGCGCCGGTCTGTCCGAAGAGGACTGGCGGCGTCCCGCCCGGCTCCCCGGGTGGGACGTGCGCACGCTCTACGCGCACGTGGCCCGCTCGGTCGACGTGCTCGTCGACGTGTTGCGGGAGCCGGTGCCGGGCGAGCCCGAGCGGTCGAGCGCGAGCGCGTACTTCGCGTCGTTCCGGGGCGTGCGCGAGGACGCCGCACGATCCGTGGACCGCGCCGCCCGGCAGGCCGCCACGGCCGGGCCGGCGAAGCTGGTCGCCTCGCTGACCGACGACGGACCGCGGGTGCTCGACGCGGCGGCCGACGCGGGTGCGGCGACCGTTCGCACGGTCGCCGGGACGATCTCGGTGCCGGACTACCTGCTCACCCGGCTCGTCGAGGCGACCGTGCACCTGCTGGACCTGCGCGCGGCCGTGCCCGGTCCCGGCCCGGACCCCCAGGCCCTGGACCGGGCGGCCGACGTGCTCGTCGGGATCGCCGGCCCGGTCGCGTTCGTCGAGAGCGCGACCGGGCGGGCGGACCTGTCGATCTTCCCGCTGCTCACCTGACCCCTGCTCGCCTGACCCCTGCTCACCTGACCGCTACGAGAGCACGCCGCCCACGGTGAACAGCGCGAAGTTGGCGATCATCACGAAGTAGAGCCGCGCCCACGAGATCATCGACTCGCCGAACTCCGTGGCGCGGGCCACCGCGACCACCACGTACGCCGCCCAGGGCGCGGTCAGCAGCGGCAGCAGCAGCCACGGCGCCGACCAGCTCGCCGCCACCACCACGACGACCGTGTAGAAGCCGGTCACCCCCACCGCGTAGAGGACCTTGGTCGGCGTCAGGCCGATGATCTTCGGCAGCGTGGTCTTGCCGTGCGCCGAGTCCTTCGGCACGTCGCGGGCGTTGTTGTGCAACATCAGCGCGCAGAACAGGAAGCCCGGGCCGAGCGCGCCGAGGAAGCCGGTGAGGTCGACCCGGCCCACGTTGGCGAGCACCACCAGCAGGGTGACCGCGGTCCCGGTGACCACGAAGTCGATCAGCTCACCCAGCCCGCGGTGACCGAGCGGGCGCGGGCCGCCCGCGTAGGCGAAGTACGCCGCGTAGCAGGCCACGGCCAACAGCAGGATCCACGGCTGGATCGTCAGCGCGAGGTAGGCCGCGAGCACCCACGCCAGCCCGAAGCAGGTCATCCCGGCCGCGCGCACCCGGCGCATGTCCAGGCCGAGCGCAAGCGAGCTGTCCGGCCGCACGGTGTCCACGCTGTCCAGACCGCGGCGATGGTCCTCGTAGTCGTTGATGAGCCGGCGGCCGATCGCGTCCAGCACGAACAACGCGAGCGTGAGGGCGACCCGCGACGGCGCCAGCGGCGCGATCCGGTCGGCGATCGTGAGGCCGTAGCCGGCCTGCAGCACGATCACGAGGATCAGCGGTGGCCCCGCCGCCTGTACCCAGGCGCCGACGGTGCCGCCGCGGCGCTGCACCGCGCGCATGGTCTCGGTCATGACGTCCTCCTCACGCGGCCGGTTCGAGCGCCGGTTCGAGTGTCTTGGTGCCGACGGCCTGGTACAGCACGTTCGTGGCGCGCACGGGCCGCATGCGGACGTCCTTGCGCAGGGACAGGAACCACGACAGGTAGTCGCGCGTGGTGGGGAACAGGCCGCGCAGCCTCATCGGCACGCCCGCGCTCGCGCACGCGTTCGCGAGCCGGTCCGGGTTGACGAACAGGCGGTGGTCGTGGCACCCCTTCGGCGCCATGCCGGGCAGGAACGGCAGGTTCTCCCCGATCGTGATGATGAACAGCCGGGCCAGGAACGTGTCCGCGATCGTGTCGAGGACGAACGTGCCGCCGGGTTTGAGGATCCGGCAGCACTCGACGGCCACCCGGTAGGGGTCCGCGACGTGCTCGAGGCACTGGCCGGCGACGACGACGTCGGCGCTGCCGTCCGCGAGCGGGATGTGGTTGATGTCGCCGCGCACCACGTGGTCGACGCCGTGGCTGCGGGCCACCCGCGGTCCCTGCTCGGACAGGTCGACCCCGACGTGGGTGTACCCCTTGCCCTCGATGTGCGGATGGAGCAGCCCGCCGCCACAGGCGACGTCGACCAGTACCGCGCCGTCCCGGGTGGCGTCCGGCACCAGTGCGGCCCTTTCCTTGGCGATCCAGCTCAGCGAGACGAAATGCCCGCGTGGGTCCCACCACTGGTCGGCGAGTTCGTCGTACTGGCGCGGGTCGTTGCGCATGGCCCCTCCGCGAGGTCGTCGGTGTTCTCGAGGGCAGCTCGACCGCGCCACGGCCACGACTGCCGACAATTGGCGAACATGGATGGCGAAACTCGGTCCGCGCTCGGCGCGCGGCGTTGGTCCCGGCCCGTGGCCGGGCGCAAGCTCCCCGGTGGCCGGGTGGCCGACCGGCTCAGCCGGCCGTCCCCGTCGATCATCGAGCTGCTCGACGCGCTGCCGCCGGAGACCGCGCGTGACCCGCGCACGGCCCGCGGCCGCCACACGGTGCTGGTCACGTTCCGGCGCAACGGGATCCGGGTGGCGACGCCCGTCTGGGCGGCCACTGTGGACGGTGTGCTGTACGCGCGCACGCAGCGCGCCTCGGGCAAGGTCAAGCGGTTGCGCAACAACGGCACGGTGCAGCTCGCGCCGTGCTCCACGCGCGGGATCCCGCTGGCCGCACCGGTTCCGGGCCACGCCCGGCTGCTCGGCCCCGGCGAGGAGCACGTCGCGGAGGCGGCGCTGCGCCGGGCACACGGCCCGGTTCGCGCGTTCTGCGCCGCCGTCCAGGACATGTTTCGCGTCGACATGTGCTACCTCGCCGTCACCGTGGACGATGCGGTCGAGGGCTGAGCGAGGTAGCGGCCGAGCGCCATGACCGGGAAGATCTGCCGGTACAGCGGGTATCCCATGTAGAAGTCGCCGGGGAAGCCCGTGCCGGTGAACACGTCCTCGGGCCACGTGCCGTCCGGCCGCTGGCTGCCCGCGAGCCAGGCGATGCCGCGCCGCACGCAGTCCTCGCCGGCCGGATGACCCGCCGCGTGGCAGGCCAGGAGCGCCCACGCGGTCTGCGACGGGGTGGACACGCCGCGGCCGCGCCAGCGCTCGTCGGTGTAGGAGCGCAGGTCCTCGCCCCAGCCGCCGTCCTCGTTCTGGTGGCGGCGCAGCCAGTCCAGCGCGCGGACGACCGCGCGACCGTCCGCCGGGACGCCGACGGCGGTCAGCGCGACCACGGCGGCGCTGGTGCCGTACACGTAGTTCGCGCCCCACCGGCCGAACCACGCGCCGTCGTCCTCCTGTTCGCGCAACAGGAAGAGCGCGCCCCGGCGCAGCGTGGGGTGGCCGGGCGGCAGCTCCTCGGCGAGGGCCTCGAGCACGTGCGCGGTGACGTCCACCGACGGCGGGTCGGTCGCCTCGCCGAAGTCGCAGAACGGGAGCTTGCCGGCGATGGCCGAGTTGTTGTCCGCGTCGTAGGACGCCCAGCCACCGTCCGAGGACTGCATGCCGACGAGCCACTCGGTACCCCGCCGCCGGGCGCCCGCGAGCGCCGCGCGGTCGTCCTCGCCCGCCCCGTCGGCCCGGCGCAGCGCGGTGATCACGGTGGACGTGTCGTCGCAGTCGGGGAAGTTGTCGTTGTCGAAGGAGAACGCCCACCCGCTCGCGGGCAGCCGCGGCCGGCGCAGGGTCCAGTCGCCCCGGTCGCTCACCTCCTCGCGCAGCAGCCAGCCGGCGGCGGCGCGCACGGCGGGGTGGCCGGGGTCCACGCCCGCGTCGGTGAGCGCGATGACCGACAGGCTGGTGTCCCACACCGGGCCGGTCACGCACTCCATCCGCCGCCGCGGCCCGGCGTCGTCGACGTCCCACACCTCGAACCGCCGCAGGCCCTCGAAAGCCTTGCGTACCACCGGGTGGTGCACCGGGCAGCCGGCCGACCACAGGCCGAGCAGGCAGAACACCGAGAGCAGGTGCACGCCGAGCCAGGTGCCGTCGGCCTCCTGGTGGTCGGTGAGCCAGTTCTGCGCCCTGCGGACGGCCAGGTCGCGGAGGCGGCGGACCGGCCGCTTCTCGTAGTGCGCGAGCAGGTCGTTGAGCCGCACGAAGGCGTTCTCGACGCTGAGCGCCGGGTAGTCCGGCGCGGGCCGCGGCACGCCGGCGCGGAGCTCGGACACGTCGAACGGCAGCGGGTGCACCGGCCGGGCCGCCCGCACCATCGACAGCGGGATCAGCGCGATCCGGGACCAGCCGGAGAAGGCCGGCACGGCCAGCGGCGCGCGGCTGGGGACCAGCATGATCTCCGGGGGCAGCACCGGCAGGTCGGTCCACGGCCACAGCCCGAAGGTGGCGAGCCAGAAGCGGGTGGCCATCCTGGTCTGCTCGACGCCGCCGTTGTCCCGGCAGTACGCCGCGGCCTTGGCCAGGTGCGGTGCGTCCGGGTCGTCCCCGGCGAGCCGTAGCGCGAGGTAGGCCTCCACCGTCGTGGACAGCTCGGGGGGACCGCCGGGAAAGGTCGCCCACGTGCCGTCGGCACGCTGTTCCGAGCGGATCCAGCTGGCCACCGCCGCGGTCAGCTC
Organism: Actinophytocola sp.; assembly: GCA_035995025.1. Classification (GTDB taxonomy): domain Bacteria; phylum Actinomycetota; class Actinomycetes; order Mycobacteriales; family Pseudonocardiaceae; genus Actinophytocola. Next base: position 23,388 of record DASYKY010000127.1, on the reverse strand, counting down.
CGGCGTCCTGGTCCCGTACAGCTCACGCAGCATCAGGTCCTCGGCGTCCAGGGTCACGTTGGTGTACATGTGACCCCACCACCAGCCGGCCTCGTCCTGGGCGCCGAGCAACCAGTCCACGGCCCGCCGGAGTGTCTCCTGTGGACTCACGCGGCTTCCTCCAGGACGGCCGCGAGCAACCGCTCCGCCTCGGGCATCAGCTCGCGGGCCACGCCGAGCAGGCGTGGTGCGACCTCCGCGACGAGGTCGTCGCCGAGCTCGGCGAGCGTGCCGAGCGCGAGCCCGACGTGGTCGCGGGCGGCGGCGAGCGACCGCTGCCGCGCCCCGGTGCGCTCGAGCAGCGCGAGGACCCGGTGACAGGTCTCGTCGGTCAGCGGCCGGGTGCGCAGCAGCGCGCCGAGCTCCTCCGGGCGGCTGTTCATGGCGTGGATCACCGGCAGCGTGTAGACGCCGTTGCGCAGGTCGCCGAAGCGTGGCTTGCCGGTGTCGGTGTCCGGCCACAGGTCGAGCAGGTCGTCCCAGATCTGGAACGCCACGCCGAGGTGGTGGCCGTAGCGGGCCATGATCTTCTGCTCGCGCGGGTCGGCGCCGGCCTGCATGGCGCCGAACGCGGTGCTGCTGGACATCAGCTTCGCGGTCTTGCCTGCGATCGACTCGAAGTACGCCGCCTCGTCGCGGCCGAGGTCGCCGACGTCGGTCGTCTCGAGGAACTGCCCGTTGCACAGGGTCTTGAGCGTGTCGGCGAACAGCCGCACCGCGTCCGGTCCGAGGTCCGCTAGCAGGTTGACGCAGCACGCGAGCAGGTGGTCGCCGCACAGCAGGGCGATCGCGTCACCGTGCAGTGCGTTCACGGTCGGCCTGCCGCGCCGCGTCTCGGCCTGGTCGCACAGGTCGTCGTGGTAGAGCGAGGCGACGTGCAGCATCTCGACCACGGCCGCCGCGGCGACCACCCGGTCGTCGACCGGCCCGTCGCCCGCGAACGTGTAGGCGGAGGTGAGGACCAGCGTGGGCCGGAACAGCCTGCCGTTGTTGCGGATCAGGGTCCCGCAGGGTTCGTTGATGCGCTCGTCGCCGACCCGGACCGTGGCGGCGAGCAGCCGGCGGACCCGGGCGAGGTCGTCGCGGAGGTGGGGGAAGTTCGTCGCGGTGTGTGCCGTAGCGGTCATGGTGGCCTGCTCTCCGGTGTCGTCCGGCTTGTGATCCGCCTGCTCGTCCGCCTGCTCGCCCGCCTGCTCGCCCGCCTGCTCATCGCGCAGCGCGTCGCTCATGACGCGGAACTTGGCGCCGGACTCGGCCACCTCGGTGTCCGGGTCCGACGCGGCGACCACCCCGCACCCGGCGAGCAGCCGCACCCGGGGCCCGTCGAGCAGGCCGCAGCGCAGTGCGATGCCGAACTCGCCCTCCCCGGCCGCGTTGAGCCACCCGACCGGGCCGGCGTACCGGCCGCGGTCCACGGGCTCCAGCTCGGCGATGAGGGCGAGGGCGGCGTCGGTCGGCGTGCCGCCAACGGCCGCCGACGGGTGCAACGCGTCCACAATGGACACGATGGAGGGCGCCTCGTCGTGGAGCACGCCGTGGACGTCGGTGGCGAGGTGGGTGAGCGTCGGCAGGTCGAGCACCACGGGCTCGGCCGCGACCAGCTCACTGGTGAAGGGCGCCAGCCCGTCGAGGACCGACCGCACCGCGTACTCGTGCTCGACGCGGTCCTTCGTGGACGCCGACAGGGCCGGCTCTTCGCCCGCGGTCCAGTCGCGGCCGGGGAAGTCGGTGCCGGCGAGGACCCGGGAGAAGACGTCGTGCCCGCCGCGGCGCAGCAGCAGCTCCGGGGTGGACCCGATCAGGCCGTCGACGCAGAACGTCCAGCTGGCGGCGTTCGCCGACCACAGCCGGCGCAGCAGGTGGCGGGGATCGATGTCCCGCTCGGCGGTGGCGAGCCGGTCGCGGGCGAGCACGACCTTGGCCGCCTCGCCCGCCCGCAGGCGCTCGACGGCCGTGCGCACCACGTCGCGATAGCGATCCGCGGACGGCGAGTCGTCGGTGAGGCGTACCCGGCCGGGCGCCCGCACCGGTTCCGCCGGCCGCAGCGCGGCGGGCAGGCCCTCGAACCCGGCTCTGGTGACCCACGTGCGCTCGCCGTCGCAGCCGATGATCGTCTCGGGCACGACGATGCTCGACTCGCCCGGACGGTCGGCGAAGGCGAAGCTCGCGAACGCGACCAGCCCGGAGCGGGCCGTGCCGACCTCGTCGTCCACCTCCGCGGTGGCGCACAGCTCGCGCCACCACGCGTCGGCGTCGGCGAACCTGGTGCGCCCCGCCGGCGTGAGACACGCTGCGCGGCCCCAGCCGGCAATGCCGCCCGACCCGTGCAGCCAGGCGCTGACATCCCGTGCGACGGGGATTTCGTCGAGGATGTCGGAATTGTTGTCGATGAATCTTGAAATGACCCTCAGCCGGGGCACCAACTGAGTTGATCCGGCGTTTGTCATGTGGACATCGTACTTCTCCGCAGGTCAGTCCACTCGAGGACGAGTCGAGCGACGACAGGTACCAAAGTCGTTGTGGGGTAAGCTTTTCCCATGAGCACGCAGCCGCCGGCCGCCCACTTCTCCCTGCCTTTCCTGAATGGGAGCATCCGCCTCGGCCCGAATGATACGGGCCGCGCGTTCGCATTGCTCGAAATGAACATGAAGCCGCTTTCCGGACCGCAGGCGCACATTCATCTGGACGAGGACGAGTACTTCTACGTGCTCGAGGGAACCTACGAGTTCCGGTGTGCCGAGAAGACCTTCCAGTGCGGCCCCGGCGACGTGGTCAAGGTGCCCCGCGGCGCCGCGCACCAGCTCACCGCGGGCCCCGACGGCGGCCGGCACCTCACGATGTTCCAGCCCGCCGGCCCCGAGGGCTGGTTCGTGGAGGCCCACAACCTCGCCGCCTCCGGCGCCCTCACCCCGGAGGCGACCGACTCGCTGTTCGCGAAGTACGGCATGGTGCCCGGGCGGTAGCCCGGTCAGTCGACGGTGACCACCACGCGCCCGAAGGTGGTGCCGGCCTCGAGCCGCCGGTGCGCGTCGGCGACCTGGGACAGCCGGAGCTCCGACTCGTCCACCGGCACGCGCAGGCCGTCCGCGGCCTCCTTCCACGCCGCCTCGACGTCCGCGGGGCGCGCGGTGCGCGCGGTGCGGATCGACTGGCTGCGCAGGTACATGGCCCGCAGGTCGACCTCGACCAGGGCGCCATCGAGCGCCCCGGAGCACACGACCGTGCCACCGGTGGCCAGCACCCGCTGCAGGTTGCGCCACACCCCGCCGTCGACGACGTTGTCGACCACGGCCGGCACGCCCTGCCCGCCGGTCGCCGCCGCGACCCGTGCCGCGAACCCGGGGTCGGCCGTGTCGGCCACGAGCTCCGCGCCGAGCCGGGTCAGCGGCTCGTGCTTCCAGCCCTGCCGGGTGCCCGCGATCACGCGCACCCCGCGGTGCACGGCCAGCGCCACGACCGCGGACCCCAGTGCGCCACCCGCGGCCGGCACCAGCAGCCAGTCCCCCTCCGCGACCTCGGCGACCGCGAGCTGGCGGTAGGCCACCGCGCCGTTGAGCGCGAGCGCACACGCCTCCCGGTCGCCGATGCCGTCCGGCACCGGGATCGCGTTGACCTCCGGCACCACGCAGTACTGCGCGTAGGCGCCCGGCCGGTGCACGCCGAGCAGCTCGAGCCGCGCGCACCGCTCCTGGTGTCCCTGCTCGCAGCCGGCGCACCGGCCGCAGCTGAACACCGGGAACACCGCGACCCGCCGGCCGGGCGTCAACCCGCCGTCGCCGGTCCCGGCGGTGACCACCTCACCGACGAGGTCGGCGCCGAGCACGTGCGGTAACCGCACCGCCTTGGCGAACGGGAGGCGGCCGGCGCGGGTGGCGACGTCCAGCGTCCGCCCGACCGACACCGCGCGGACCCGGACGAGCACCTCGCCCGGCCCGGCCACCGGGACCGGGAGCTCGCGCACCTCGAGCACGTCCGGCCCGCCGAACTCCGGCAGCACGACCGCGGTCATCCCGGCTGGCGTCGTCATGGCCGGCTACCAGGTCATCGGGAGCGAGTGCAGCGTGTGCAGCGACATCGTCGGCTTGAGCTGCAGCTCCTCCCGGTCGACGGCCAGCCGCAGCGTCGGGAACCGCTTGAACAGCGTGGTCAGGACGATCCGCAGCTCCGCGCGGGCGAGCGGCGCGCCGAGGCAGGAGTGCGCCCCGCCGCCGAACCCGAGGTGGTCGCGGTTGTCGCGCTCCGGCCGGAACTCCCCCGGGTTCTCGTAGCGCTCCGGGTCGCGGTTGGCCGCGCCGACGGGGACCAGCACCGCCTCCCCCGCGGTGAGGGTCGTCCCGCCGATCTCGACGTCCTTGGTGAGGATGGCCAGCGGGCCGCCGTCGCCGATCGGGTTGACCCGGATCAGCTCCTCGACGTAGGCGTCCACACAGGACGGATCGGTCACGAACCGCTCGAGGTGCGCCGGGTTGTCGAGCAGCGTCACGATCGCGCCGTTGATCATGCTGAGCGTCGTCTCGTGGCCGGCGATGCACAGGAACATGATCAGCATGACCAGCTCGCCGTCGTCGAGCTTGCCCTCCTCCCGCGACTTGGCCAGGTTGCCGAGCAGGTCGTCGGTGGGTTCCTTGCGCTTCACCTCGGCCAGCTCGAGGATGTAGCCCGCCATCTTCATCTGCTGGGCGATCAGCTCGTCGGGCGAGTCGCCGGTGACGGTCAGCAGCGAGTTGCACCAGTCGTGCACGAGCGGCTCGCCGTCCGGCGGCACGCCGAGCAGCTGGCAGATCATGGCGATGGGCACCGGCAGCGACAGCGTCTCCACGATGTTGACCGGCGGCGTCAGCTCCGCCATCGCGTCGAGCAGCCGGTCGGTGGTCGCCTGCATCATCGGCTCCATGGCCTTGACCCGGCGGGCGGTGAAGGCACCGGCGGCGAGGCGGCGCAGGCGGAGGTTCTCCGGCGGGTCGCTGGTGGTCAGCATGCCGGGCGGCGGGCGGAGCGTGGAGAACCACGGCGCGTCCGGCTCGCAGAGCAGCTTGCGGCTGTAGATGTTGTCCCGGTCGGCGAGGATCTCCTTCGCGTCGTCGAACCGGGTGACGAGCCGCACCACGTCGCCGGTCGGCAGCGTCACCTTGGCCGCCGGCTCGTGCTCCTGGAGCTGGTGGTACAGCTCGGGGTGCTCGTAGGCGTGGCCGCGGTCGAACGGGAAGGCCGGGCAGGTACCGGTCTCGAACGTGTTGTCCACTGTGGATCCCCTGTCTCGAGTTACCAGCGGACCGGGACGCGGTCCAGGCCGCCGACGAGCAGCCCTTCGTGGGTGCGGAGCTCCTCGACCGGCACGGCCAGCTCCAGGGTGGGCAGGCGGCGCAGCAGGACCTCGAGGGACACCTGGAGCTCGGTGCGGGCGAGTGAGGCGCCGAGGCAGGAGAAGTGGCCGCCGCCGAAGGTCACGTGCGGGTTGGGCGCGCGGTCGAGGGTCAGCTCCGCCGCGTCGTCGAAGGTCTCGCCGTCGCGGTTGGCCGCGCCCATGTGACAGATCACGGTGGAGCCGGCCGGCAGCGTGCCGAAGGAGAGCTCGATGTCGTCGGTGATGTAGCGGGGGATGCCGATCCCCGGGTTCACGTCGAAGCGCAGCAGCTCCTCGACGGCGACGCGGATGAGCGAGCGGTCGGCGAGCAGGCGCTCCCAGCGGGCGCGGTCGGCCAGCAGCATCGCGAACATCTTGCCGATCATGTTCGAGGTGGCCTCGTGCCCGGCGATCAGCAAACCCTGCGCGGTGAGCAGCAGCTCCACCTCGCTCAGGCGGCCGTCCGCGGCGTCGGTCACCTTGATCAGCTCGCTGATCAGGTCCTCACCCGGGTTCTCGCGCAACCGTCCGATGTGGCCCATGAGGTACTCGGCGAACTCGGCGTTCGAGGAGTTGATCTCGTCCTGGGTGAACCGGGACATGTTCAGCATGACGTTCGACCAGTGGCTGAACCGGTCGCGGTCGGCCTCGGGCACGCCCAGCAGCAGCCCGATGACCCAGACGGGCAGCGGGAACCCGAACTCGGCGCTGAGGTCGGCCGGCTGCTCCCTCGCGACCAGGTCGTCGACGAGCGCCTCGGCACGCGCCTCGATCAGCGGCCGCATCTCGTTCATCCGCCGGGCGGTGAAGTAGCGGCTGACGAGCTTGCGCCACCGCTCGTGCCCTTCCCCCGAGGCGATGGAGACCTCGCCGCCGAACAGGCCGCCCTCCTCCTCGTCGCTGATGCGGGCGGCGTCCGCGCTGTCGAGCTGCCGTTCGAACCGCCGGTCGAACAGGACGGCCCGGACGTCCTCGTGCCGGGTCAGCAGGACCGCCTCGTCCCCGCTGGCCAGCCGGATGCGGGCGACCGGGCACTCGGACCGCAGCCGCTCCCACTCGGGCGAGGGCTCCAGCGCGGACGGGTTGGCCAACGGATACTCGAGGACGGTGTCGTTGCTGTCGACGGTCACGGAACCTCCCGGGGGGACACCAGCAGACCCGAGCGTTCCCGAGATCCGCACCGCGGCTCAACGCCGCTGTACGGCCGCCATGGTCATCCTCGAGCGTCGCCCGAGATCGCGGCCGCCCAACCTGAAGATCACCTGATGATCTCGCCGGAACGTTCGGCCCGTCGGGCGCGGGCCGGGCATGCTCTGTCGCGGGAGCCGGACGGGCGGGAGACGGGGACGCGTGATGATGAGCGGGTTACAAGCCGGTGTCGTGCTGGCGGGGCGGTACCGGCTCGTGGCGGTGATCGGGCGCGGCGGCATGGGCGTGGTGTGGCGGGCCGTCGACGAGCAGCTGCACCGGGACGTGGCGGTCAAGACGCTGCCCGCGGCGGCGGCGCGGACGCCCGACACGGAGGAGCGGTTCCGCCGCGAGGCGCTGGCCGTCGCGCGGCTCAACCAGCGCCGCGTCGCCGGCCTGTACGACTACGTGCAGGAGGACGGCGTCTCGTTCATCGTCATGGAGCTGCTCGGCGGCGAGAGCCTCGCCGAGCGGATCACCCGCGACGGCATCCTGCCCGCGGGCGAGGCCGCGGAGATCGTCGCGCAGGCCGCCGAAGGGTTGCAGGCGGCGCACGACGCGGGCATCACGCACCGGGACATCAAGCCCGCCAACATCATGCTCACCACGCACGGCGTGAAGCTCCTCGACTTCGGCCTGGCCGCCACCGCGTGGGACGCCGGCCTCACCAGTACCGGCATGATGGTCGGCACCCTCGCCTACCTCTCGCCCGAACGTGCCGCCGGCGAGCCCGGCACCGAGGCCGGCGACATCTACGCCCTCGGCGTCGTGCTGTACGAGTGCCTGGCCGGGCATCCGCCGTTCCAGGGGGACAACCCCGTCGCCCTGGTCCACGCCCAGGCCGCGGGCCCACCCGAGCTGCCCGCGAGCACCCCGCCCTGGCTGGCGGCCGTGTGCTGGCGCGCCCTCGCGGCGCACCCGGCCGACCGGTTCCCCAGCGCCACCGAGTTCGCCGCGGCGGTCCGGGGCCACGCGCCCGCCACCCGCCACTTCGACACGACGGACGTGATGCGGCCCGCCGCTCCCAGCCGCCGGCGCCTCGGCTACCGCCCCGCGCTGCTCGGCGTCCTGGCCGTGGTGGCGCTCGTCGCGGTGATCCTCGTCTGGCCCCGCGGCGGCGAGCCGGCGGGCACCGGGCAGCAGGCGGGAACGACGGCCACCGCAGGCGCCCCGAAGGACAAGCCCAAGCGGACCGCGGTGGCCGCGGCCGTCCGCGCATTCCACGACGACCTCACCGACCTCACCAAGTCCGGCGACGTCCGCCCCGAGGCGGCCAAGAACATCACCGAGGCCGTCAAGGAGACGCGCAAGCAGCTCGCCAAGAAGAACGCCGACGACGCCACCGAGGCGCTCGGCACACTCGGCAACCGCATCGACGACCACGCCCACGACGGCACCGTCACGCCGAAAGCCGCCGACACCCTGCACACCGACGTCCGCGACATCGCCGGCGCGGCAGGCCTCACGCCGTAGCGGCAACGTCGCCCCCGCTCCGCGTTGTCCACAGTGGACGGATGGGGTGGGTCAGGTGTCCTGGCGGCAGGCGGTGGACAGGGGTGACCTTGCCACGCCGCGATGCCGAGCCAGCAGAACATCGGGACGATCACGCCGATGCGGGCCCAGCGGCCGGTCGTCCGGCTCCGCGCCCACGCGCCGACGGTGCACACCGCGAGGAACAGGGCGATCGACTGCTCGCCCAGCGACGACGCCGACCCGAACGTGAACGCGCCCATGCTGTTGACGAGCAAGGTCACCAGCACCGAGCCGCCGAGTCCCACCCACGTCCCCGTGCCGCTGCGCCGCGTCCGGTCCCGGCCCGGCGCGCCCGGCCGTGGAGTCCACAAGCGACAGAGCGGTCGCTAGGCCGGGACGTGGTTGGTGGCGCGCTTGCCGAAGCTCGCGTCGTAGCGGCGCAGCTCGGTCAGTGCGAGGGTCCGCTTGTGCACCTCGTCGGGACCGTCGGCGATCGCCAGCGCCCGCGCCTGGACGTACAGGTGCGCCAGCGGGAAGTCCTCGGTCATCCCGCCCGCGCCGTGCACCTGGATGGCGCGGTCCGCGATGCGCGCCAGCATCGCGGGCGCGGCGACCTTGATCGCGGCGATCTCCACCCGGGCCTCGCGGTTGCCGACGGTGTCCATGAGCCAGGCGGCCTTCATGGTCAGCAGCCGGGTCCGCTCGATCTCGATGCGGGCCTCGGCGATCCAGTCCTGGACGTTGGACCGGGCCGCGACCGGCTGCCCGAACGTCGTCCGGGACAGCGCGCGCCGGCACATCAGCTCGAGGGCCCGCTCGGCCATGCCGATCGCACGCATGCAGTGGTGGATGCGGCCGGGGCCGAGCCGGGCCTGGCCGATCATGAACCCGTCGCCCTCGCCGGCCAGCAGGTTCGCCGCCGGCACCCGCGCGTCGGTGAACGTGATCTCGCAGTGGCCGCCGTGCTCCTGCATGCCGAACACCGGCAGGCTGCGCACGACGTGCACGCCCGGGGTGTCGATCGGGACGAGGATCATGCTCTGCTGGCGGTGGGCCGGCGCGTCCGGGTCGGTCTTGCCCATCACGATCAGGATCCGGCAGTTCGGGTGCATCGCGTTGGTGGCCCACCACTTGCGCCCGTTGAGTACGTAGTCCGCGCCGTCGCGCTCGATGCGCAGCTCGATGTTCGTGGCATCCGAGCTCGCGACGGCCGGCTCCGTCATCGCGAACGCGGAGCGGATCTCCCCCGCCAGCAACGGTTTCAGCCACCGGTCGCGCTGCTCGCCGGTGCCGAACTGGGTCAGCACCTCCATGTTGCCGGTGTCGGGCGCCGAGCAGTTGCACGCCTCGGCCGCGAGCATGCTGTGGCCGTGGATCTCGGCGAGCGGCGCGTACTCGGTGTTGCGCAGGCCCGGGCCCCACTCCGGGTGCGGGTGGAAGAGGTTCCACAGCCCGCGGCGGCGCGCCTCGGCCTTGAGCTCCTCCATCACCGGCGGCTGGCAGTGCGGGTCGCCCGCCGCGCGGAGCTGCTCGTCGTACACCGGCTCGGCCGGGTACACGTGCTCGTCCATGAACGCGAGCAGGCGGTCGCGGTAGTCCGTGGCACGGGCGGTCGGGGTGAGGTCCATGCCTGGAGCATCGTCGAACTTGAACTCGACGTCAAGTACGGACGTTCAACGGAGCTGCTCGAGCTCGGCCAGGGCGGCCCGGAGCTGGCCGGCGGTGCGGTCGAGGACCGCGCGCCGGTCGCCGTCCGGCCTGCGGATCCGCAAGGCGTTGACCCACAACGCGGTCAGGGTCGCGACCAGCTGGTCGAAGTCGACGTCGGGGCGCAGCCCGAGCGCGAACGTCAGGTACGCGTCGCGGGACACCATCGACGACAGTGCGTCCGCGGTCAGCGCGGGGTCCAGCGCCGGGTCGGCCCAGCCCTCGCGCTGCAGCCGGCGGATGCTGCGCGCGTTGCGCTTCTCGAACGCCCGCGCGCGCTCCAGGCGCAGCTCGCGGAAGCGGTCGTCGATCACGGCGACCTGTTCGAACACCCGCATCAGCCCGGCGTTCGCGCGGTAGGACTCCAGGTACGCGCGGGTGGCCTCCTCGATCGTCGCCACCGGGTCGGCGTGGTCCCGGCGCGCGTTGTGGATGCCCGGGTGCAGCATCTCGTCGCGCAGCTCCTGGTACAGCGCCACGAAGATCTCGTACTTGTCGGTGAAGTGCGTGTAGAAGGAGCCGTTCGCGACGCCCGCCGCCTTCGCGATCGTCGTGGTCGTGGTGGCGATGAAGCCGTCGCGGGCGAAGACCTCGCGGGCCGCGGCGAGCAGCGCGGCGCGCGTCTGCCGCCCCCGTTCGGTGTGCGGCAGCTTCCGCTCGGTGGCCGGCTCGCCGACCGCTGCTGCGCTCATGGGCTCTGTGTACTCGATATTGAAGTCGAGTTCAAGTTCGGCTAGTGTCGCGGGCGTGCCGGACGTCATCGAGGTACGTACGAACGACCTGCGCACGACCCGCGTGGTGCGTGCCGAGGTGCCGGTCCCGGGGCCCGGTCAGGTCCTGCTGCGCGTGCGGCGGTTCGCGTTGTCCGCCAACAACCTCACCTACGGCACGCTCGGCGAGGCGGCCGGCTACTGGCGGATCTTCCCGGCGGCCGAGCCCGGTTGGGGACGGCTGCCGATGTGGGGCTACGCGGAGGTCGTCGCGAGCGGGTACCCGGGCGTCGACGAGGGTCGCGAGCTGTTCGGCTACGTGCCGATGGGCTCGCACCTGCTGGTCACGCCGACGCGGGTGAACGAGCGCGGGCTCACCGACGGAAGCGAGCACCGCCGCTCGCTCGCGCCCGCGTACAACGCCTACCGGTGGTGCGACGCCGACCCGCTGCACGATCCGGGCCACGCCGACGAGCTCGCGCTGTTCCTGCCGGTGTTCGTGCTGCCGTTCCTGTTCGACGCGTTCCTGGCCGGCCACGAGGACTTCGGCGCGCGCGGCGTCGTCGTGACGAGCGCGTCGAGCAAGGCCGCGCTCGGCCTCGCGCGGCTGCTGGCCGCGCGGGGCGTGGCCGTCGCCGGCCTCACCTCGCCCCGCAACGCCGCGTTCGCCGAGTCCGTCGGCGGGTACGCCCGGGTCCTCACCTACGACCGGGTCGCCGACCTGGCCCGCGAGCCCGCCGTGCTCGTCGACGTCGCCGGTGCCGCCGCGGTGCGCCGGGCCGTGCACGAACACCTCGGCGACCGCCTCGCGCACAGCGCGATCGTCGGCGCGACCCACCGCGACGCGGCGGACCGCGTTGCCCTGCCCGGCCCCGAACCGGCGTGGTTCTTCGCGCCCGACCACCTGCGCGACCGGATCCGCCAGTGGGGGGCGGACGGCTTCGACGAGCGGTTCGGCGCGGCGCTGCGCGACTTCGCCGGGTGGACCCGGACGTGGCTGACCATCACCCGCGCGCACGGCCCGGACGCGGTGCGGTCGGCCTACCTCGCGGTCGCCGGGGGCGCCGCCGCGCCGGCCGAGGGCCACATCCTGGCCATGTGACGCACCCGCTCACCCCGTGGGTGAGCGGGTGCCGTGACAGGAGGAAGGTTCGTCAGGAACCTTCCTGTACCTGGAAGATCTCGTCCGCGACGAGGCCGTGCGCCTCGCGGTGCACGGTGGCCGCGGCTTCCGCGTCCGGGGCGTCCACGAGGCAGAAGATCTTTCCGTCGCTCTCGTCGACCCAGTATCTGAGGTAGTTCACCCCGTGGGCGTCCTGCGTCTGCAGGTCCGCCGCGTGCGCCTTCGCCACGTCGTCGACGCTGACCTTGCCGTCCAGCGAGTGGACGTCCATGAACAGTGCCATTTCCTGGCCCTTTCGCTTGTCGTTTCCTACGAGGACAAGCAAACCTCGGGCGGGCCGGGTGGGGCATCGGGCGTGTTCCCTATCTTGGCGGCACCGCCGGCATGGGGATCCCTAGTTCGGCGGCCATCGCCACCGCGCGCGATCGGGACGGTACATGGAGCTTGCGCAGCACCGCGGAGACGTGGTGGCCCACGGTCTTCTCCGACAGGGTCAGCTGCCGCGCCAGCTCGGCGTTCGACAGGCCCTGACCCAGCAGCTGGAGAACCTCGAGCTCCCGTGCGGTCAGGCCGGCCGGGTTGCCCCGGGTGTCCGCTCGCGGCCCGCGGGGCACGGCCATCCCCCGCAGCCGCAGGTCGCGCGCCACCGCACGGGCGGTGGCCGTGGCGCCGACGTCCTCCAGGATCCCCAGTGCGGCCCGGACATCGGCCGGATCGTCCGAACGCGACAGTGCGCGCGCCTGCCACAGTGGACAGCCGAGCCCGGCCCATAGGCGCGCGGCGTCGGCCGCCCGGCCCGCCAGCAGCAGCGCGAAAGGCTCGGGCAGGTCGCCCACCGGCTCGGCCGGGGCACCACCCGTCGAGCGCCAGTACGCCAGCTCGGCGACGTTCCAGTCGCCGCCGTTGCGCATGTCCGTCCACAGAGGCTCGGTCAGCGGCCCGATCCGTGCGGCGTCTCCCACCGTCCACGCCTGCTCGGCCCGGGCCATCGCGACCTGGAACAGCCGCTGCCGCTCCCCCGTCAGCTCGGCCAGCCGCCACGCCTCGCCGAGCGCCTCGTCCGCCGGCTCGCCGCGGCGCACGGCCAGCACCCCGGCGACCGACAGCGCCGGGATCCGGCTGACCGGCGACAGTCCCGGGTACGGCAGGATCACGCCCAGCAGCCGCTCTGCGTCGGCGAACCGCCCGCGCTCGGCCAGCACCCAGGCCAGCCCGGCCTGCATGTAGAGCCGCCACGAGTCGAGGTCGCGCTCCACGCAGTACTGGATGCCGGTACGCAGCCACTCCTCGGCCTCGTCCAGCCGGCGCAGCGCGCCGAAATCCCAGCCGAGGTTGGTGTACGCCCTGGCCGCGTGCTCCTCCAGGTCCGCGGCGAGCGCCAGGTCGAGCGACTGCCGCAGATGCGCGCTGCCCACGTCGACCGCGAGGTCGATCATGTAGGCGGTGCCGACGTTGTTGAGCGCGTGCACCAGCGCGTCGGCGTAGCCGATCCGGGTGGCCAGCTCGATCGCCCGGTTGCCCCACATCAGCGCCGTGGCGGTGTCCTGCTCCAGCATCCGCAGCTGCGCCAGGTTGCTGTACGCCATGGCGAGCTCCGGGCCGGGCGGCAGCGCCGCGAGCGTGGCGACCGCCTCGGCGCCGTACCGTTCGGCGTCGGTGTTGCGCGCGAGGAACCAGGAAAGCCGCGACAGCCACCGCAGCGCGGTGCCCACCTGCCGCGCGTCGCCTGCCGTGCGGTGCAGCTTCAGCGCCTCCTCGCGCGCGGTGTACGCCGCGCCGGGCTGGTCGGTCAGGTAGCACTCGTAGGAAAGCCGGCCGAGCAGGTCGGCGCGCTCGGCGTCGGACACCAGCTGGGCGTGGCGCAGCGCGGTCCGGTAGTGCTCGGCGGCGGCCCGGTGCGAACCGAACCGGGCCGCGTGCTCGGCGGCCAGCGGCGCGTGCCGCACGACGGCCGCGGCGTGACCGCCGTGGTCGGCGTGGTGGGCGAGGCGGCGCTGGTCGGTGCTCGTGACCAGCAGGTGCCGGTACACCGCGCGGTGCAGCCGGACCCGGGTGCCCGAGGAAAGGCCGTGGTCGATGGCCAGCCGGGCGAGCTCGTGGCGGAACTCGACGTGGTCGCCGCCGTCGACGAGCAGGCCCCGCTGCACACACTCGTCGATCGCCTCCGCCGGCCTGCCGCACACCGCGAGCAGGAGGTCGACCTCGGCCCGCAGGCCGATGACCGACGCCGCGGCCAGGACGTCCCGCGCGGCCACCGAAAGCCGGGCGGCACGGGCGTGCACCGCGTCCAGGACCGACGGCGGCAGCCGGGCCGCGCCGGCCGCCAGCACCTCGGTGACGAAGAACGGGTTGCCCGAGGTCCGCTCGTACAGCTCGGCCGGGTCGACGTCGAGAGCGGACTCGCGGGCGAGCGCGGTCACCGCCTCCTCGGTCAGCAACGGCACGCGCATCCGCGCGACGACGGCCGCCGTGGCGAGATCGCCAAGCAGCACGGTGAGCGGATGGCCCGGCCCGACCTCGTCGTCGCGGTAGGTGACCACGACCAGCAGCGGGATGTCGTCCATGCGCCGGCCGAGGAAGCGGAGCAGGTCGAGGGTCGCGTCGTCGGCCCAGTGCGCGTCCTCGACCACGAACAGCGCAGGCGCGCCGGCCAGCGCCGCCCGGACGGCCGCGAACAGCGGGCCGCGGCTCGGCCGGTCCTGCTCGAGCTGCCGGGCGACACCGATCGCCTCGGCGATGTCGGCCAGCGGGCCGAGGGGCCGTGGGGTGGTGGCGCCGTCGCAGGCACCGCGCAGGACCCGTGCGCGGTCGCCGACGCGCTCGGTGAACGACGCGACGAGGCTCGTCTTGCCCGCACCTGCCTCGCCGCCCAGGAACACCAGGCGCCCGCGTCCGCCGAGCGTCTCGTCCAGGTAGGCATCGAGCGCCGCGAGCAGCGGCGCCCGCTCCAGCAGCGACGACACGCCGAAGGGTAACTCCGGAAACCGGCATCCGCGAACGGCTTACGGCGGCCCCGATCGGTCGTGGGTGACAGGTGGCGCGGAACCAGCGGAACTAGTCGGCGGGACCGCGCAACGTGAAGATCACCCGCAGGACGTGCTCGACCGCGCACGAGAACGCGGAGCCACGCAGCTCGTCGCGGGTCCCGAGGTTGCGCGACGCGAACTCCAGCATCCGCTCCGTGCCCATCCGGCGGACGATGAGGGCGGCGATCTCCTCCAGGTCGAGGCCGGGGTGGTCGAGGCGTGCGAGAGCGAACTCGACGACCAGCTCCTCATCCGACACGGGACCTCCCCACGCGATTGTAGGGACGCCGGCTCAGCGCGGGCGCGGATCGACGAGCTGGACCGGACGGCGATCAGCGAACCGCCACGCGGTCAGCGGCACGGCGGCCGGTACGGGAGGTCGCCGAAGTGCGCCCGCCAGCCGGCCGCGGAGATCCTCGGGTACGCGATCGCGCAGATCCGCTTCGCCACGTCGTCGACGTCGAGGTACCGCAGCTGCACGACGTTGTCCTCGGTGGCGGCGAACAGCCGGTGGCCGTCGGGGGAGATGGACAGCGAACCCACCTGGCGGTCGAAGTCGAACGCGGTGACGGCCGCCGGCTTACGTGGGTCGGCGATGTCCCACAGCCGGACGGTCCGGTCGCCGTCGAGGACCGCGAGCAGGCGGCCGTCCGCGGTGTAGACCGGCGGCGTGCCGACCGCCTGATCACTGTTGGTGACGGGGACGCGCGGGCGGAAGGTGGCCAGGACTTCGGGTTTCCGTGGATCGCGGACGCCCAGCAGCTGGACTTCCCTGTTCTCGTAACGGAAGACGGCCACCGTGCGACCGTCGGGCCCGAACGCCAGGACCGAGCTGCGGGGGGTCGACATGATCGCGAGCGTGCGGGAAGTTGCGCGCCCGCCGGGATCCCAGAGCTCGGTGGAGCTCATGCGCGCCACCGCGATCGGTGTGCCGCGTGGATGGATCGCGATGGCCGTGACGGAGAAGGCCGCCAGCTGGTCGACGAACCTGGGGTGGTACGGGTCGGCGAGGTCGTACACGTTGGTTCTGTAGGCCGCGGCCTCGCTGAGGATAACGGTCGTGTCCGCCGGGTTGAACGCGACCGTCCGGTCGTAGGCGGTCTCGGGCAGGTTCGCGGCGTGTCGCGGACGGCCGGGCGTCCTGATGTCCCACAGCTGCGTCGGTCCGGTGCCGTCGAGGAGCAGCGTGCGATCGTCGGGACTGAACGTGAGCGAGGTCGGCGTGTAGGGCACGGTGAAGGTCGCCAGCGGTCGCGGCGTGTCACCGTCCACACGCCACAGTCGCACCGTGTGGTCCCGGCCGCCGGTCGCCAGCAGGTCGCCGCGGTGGTTGAGGCGCAACTGCGTCACGGCGTCCGGATGCGACACCAGCAGCGGGCCGAGGTCCCAGATCCGGACCACCCCGTGGTCCGCCGCGAAAAGCGTGCCGCCGCCCGGGCCGAACGTCATCGACCAACCGCCGTCCAGCTGCCCGGCGTCGGTCAGCGCCGCCGGACGCGCGCGATCGGCGACGTTCCACAGGCTGACCGAGCCGCTGAGGTCCCCGACCGCGAGCAGCCCGGAGCCGTTGAACGCCAGCGACACCCCGTCACCCTCGCTCGCGAAGGTGGCGAGCCGGCGCGGCGACTGGGACGCCAGGTCCCAGAGCTGCACGGACCCGCGCCGGGCGGCAACGGCGAGGGTCCGGCCGTCGGGCGTGAACGCGGCGGTGTCGCCGGGCAGGACGGCGAGCTTGCGCGGGTGCCCGGCGGTGACGGCCCAGAGGTCCACGGTGTGCGCCGAGTTGGCCACCGCGAGCCACTCCCCTCGCGGGCTGAACGCCGCCAAGCCCGCGTCGATGCTCTCGGAGTCGTCCCGGGCCTTGAGGGCGGGCAGAAGCTGTGCCCGCATGCGTGGTCGCGCGAGGTCGGTGAGATCCCACAGGCGCGCCATGCCACCGTTGTCGACCGTCGCCGCGGTCCGGCCGTCGCGGCTGAGGGCGACGGCCGAGCGGAGATACACGTCCGGGCGGGGGTTGTCGTCCGTCCCGACCGACGCCAGCCGCCGGGGCCGGCGGGGGTCGCGCAGGTCCCAGGTCTCGTACCGGGCGAACGTCGTCTTGAACAGCAGCGTCCGGTCCGGTCCGAACGCCGCCACCTCGGCGCTGGGCAGCACGTTCGGCAACCGCTTCGGCCGGTGGCGGTCCGAGACGTCCCACAGCCCCGTCCGCTGCCGCCCGGGGACGACGAGCAGTGCCCCGTCTGGGCTGAGTGCCGCGGCGTCGACCGACAGCTCGCTGCTCTCGATGCTGGTCGCGTACGGCGTGTCGAGGGCGTTCAGCAGGACGTCCCGGGCGTGGGCGGACGGGTCCGCGCGGTACGCGGCCAGGGTGAGCTGCAGGGACAGTGCCGGGTCGGTGTCACGGAGCAGGTTCGCGTCGGACAGCGCGCTGCCGATGACCGCGGCGTTGCGTTGCGCCGTCGCGGAGCTCTGGGCGCGCACGGCCACCACGAGGGACACGCACGCGACGACGAGGAGCACCGCCAGCAGCGCCACGAGCCGGCGGGTGCGGCGGATCCGGCGGCGCGCGGCCGTCTGCTCCTGCGTGCGGGCCGCGACGCCGGCCGTGACGAACTCGCGCTCCCGGTCGGTGAGGCCGGTGGTGTCCAGGTTCTCGGCCTGGGTGAGCCGGACACCGCGCAGCAGCGAACCGTGGTCGCGGTCGTGCGCCTCCCACACCTGCGCCGCCTCGGTGAGCCGGCGGTGCACGCGCAGGCCGTCACGGTCGTCGTCGAGCCAGCGGCGCAGCCGCGGCCAGTGCCGGATCAGCGCCTCGTGGGTGATCTCGATGCCGTCCCCGTCGACGGTGACCAGCCGGGCGCGCGCGAGCCGCTCGAGCACCTCCGCGGTCGCCGGCGAGTGGTCCAGCTCGTCGTGGCGGACCCGCCGCTTGGTGTCGTCGGTGCCCTCGCCGAGGGCGGTCAGCCGCAGGAACAGCTGGTGCGCGACGCGCTGCTGGCCGTCGTCAAGGCCCGCGTACACCGCGTCGGCGGTGCGGGCCAGCGCGTGGTGGATGCCGCCGGCCGCCTCGTACGCGCCGAGGCTCAGGACGGTGCCGCGGCGGCGGCGCCACGTCTCCCGCAGCGCGTGCGACACCAGCGGCAGCGCACCCGGCTGGCCGGTCGCGTCGGCCACCAGCCGCGACACCAGGGCGGTCTCCACCCGGCAGCCGACCGCCTCGGCCGGGCCGGTGACCGCCTCCCGGAGCTCGTCGGCCGTCATCGCGCCGACCAGCACCTGGCCGTCCCGCAGGGCGTCGACCAGCTCCGGATACTCGCCGCACTGGCCGTAGAAGTCCGCGCGAACCCCGAGCACCACGCGGGTCCGGCTCCCCTGCGCGGTCGCCGCGGTCGTCAGCGCGGCGACGAACGCGGCCCGCTCGGCGGGGTTCTCGCACACGGTGAACAGCTCCTCGAACTGGTCCACCACGAGCACGAGGTCCGCCTCGTCCGACCGGTTCGCCACGGCCTGCCGGACGCACAGGTGCAGCCCGCGCGGATCCTCCGCGAACTCCGCCGCCAACCGGACCGGCGACGCCCCCACCAGCCCGGCCAGCCGGACCGCGCACTCCTCGAGCGGACGCGGCCCCGGCGTGAACACGATGGCCTGGTCCGCGGCCTGGTCCGAGGCGAGAGCCGGCAGCAGCCCCGCCATCAGCACCGACGACTTCCCGCTGCCCGACGCGCCGAACACGGCCACCATCCGCCGCTCGCGCACCCGCGCGACGACCTCACCGACCAGCCGGTCGCGCCCGAAGAACCGGTCCGCGTCACCGCGCCGGAATGGTGCCAGCCCCGCATAGGGCGCATCCGGCTCGCCGGGAATTTCTTCCGCATTGCCGGCCAAGTCCGCCGCGCATTCCCGCCAGCGCGCCTCCCATTCGGCGACGTCACCGTCGCACGCGCGCACGAACGCCACCGTGACCGCGAGACTGGGCAACTTCCGCCCGCCCGCCGCCTCCGCCAACGCCGAAATCGAGAAATGCGCGCGCAGGCTCAGCTCGCGGTACGGCGGCCGCCCGGCGCGGTCCCGCAGGCCGCGCAGCCCGCGGGCGAACTCCACGACCAGGCCCTGTACCTCGTCCAAGGACCGTTCCTGACGCGGCATCTGCGCCACCCCCAGGTCTTTCACGATCCCAGGGTTGTCAATTCCCGCGAGGGTGTTGTCCACGAAACGTTGTCCACGGCCTTCTGCCTGACATTGGAAAACGCCGCGACCGCATGCTTCGAGCAGCGACCGGGATCCACACACCGGTCTCGCTGAGGGGAAGGGAGAAAGTCATGGACCAGTACGGTGCCCACATTCTCGCGACCATCCGCCGCGCCGAGTTCGCGGCCGACGCCGCCGCGGCCAGGCTGGCCGCCGCCGTCCGCGAGCCCGGCCGGTCGCCGGCAGCCATCGCCGGCCGCCGGATCCCCGCACCCCGGCCGGCCACCACCTAGACAGGCGCGGACCTCCTGCGCGGGGCAGGAGGTCCGCATACGGCGCGATCCCCTCCAGCTGTTCCCTGGCAGCTGGAGGGGATCGCGTGAACGGCTCAGAACACCTCGTAGCCCGGGGTGAGCAGGGTGCTCGGGTCGTAGCGGTGCTTGGCGGTGTCCAGCCGGCCGAACTCGGAGCCGAAGTGGTTGCGCCAGTCGGTCTTCGACATCGGGAACGCGCTCACCGGGTAGAGCGCGCCGCCGGCCGCGCGGACGCGGTCGTAGATGCCCCGGTTGATGGTCACGAGCCGCTGGGCGTTGGCGGCGTCGGCGGTCGCCGGGACGCGGACGAAGTTGAACGCGTAGAACAGGTTGTCCGACGGCTTGCGCAGCAGCGGGCTCGTGATCGCGGACTTCTTGAGCGGCGAGAGCACGATCTGACCGAACATGCCGAGGTCGTTCGCCGGGTTCGTCCGGCCGAGCTCGCCGTTCACCACCGACTCGACGTGGGAGTCACCGATGAACGTGGTGAGCCAGGGGTGCGGGTTGAACCACTGGCCGTTGGCCCGCAGCGCCGACTCGAGCGCGGCGAGCCGGTTGAGGTAGTCGAAGTACGACAGCGTCGTGAGCTGGCGCTGGGCCGGCACGTCGTGCAGGCCGGCGAGCAGCGCGGCGTCGTTGGGCGCGGTGCCGGTGAAGAACTTCGCGCAGTCGAGCCGGTAGGCCCAGCCGGTGGCGGGCGGGGGCGGGGCGACGATGGCGCCCTGCACGGCGTCGAACCGGTTGTCGCCCGACAGCAGCCGGGCATCCTGCAGCATGGCCGCCAGGCTCGGGTAGAACAGCAGGAACCGGCGGACCGAGGCGGGTGCGGCGATGAGCTTCAGCGTGACCTTGGTGATGATCGCGACCTGGCCGAGGCCGGCGCGGATCGCGTTGAACAGGTCGGAGTTGCTCGACGGCGAGCAGGTGAGCCGCTGGCCCGCGCCGGTGACGACCTCCATGGAGATGACGTTGTCGGCCTGCACGCCGTAGCGGGAGGTCGTGCCGCCGACCCCGCCGACCACGATGGTGCCGCCGACCGACAGCTCGAGGTAGTCGCACAGCACCGGCGGCGTCTTGCCCTGCGCCAGCGTCGCGGAGAGCACCTCGCTCCACTTCGCACCCGCGTCGACGGTGACGCGGTCACTCTGCACGGCGCCGACCGAGTGCAGCGAGGAGACGTCGACGATCCCGCCGCTGTTGTCGGTCATCGAGCGACCCCATACGGAGTGGCTCTGTCCCTGCGGTGCCACCTTGCCGTGGTACTGCCGCGCGAGCTGGATGGCGTGCACGACGTCGTCGCTGTTGGCCGGGCGCAGGATCGCCGACGGTGTCTTGTGGACGATGTGGCCGAAGTCGTCGGCCGCGGCGGCGAGCGACGCCGGATCGGTGAGCACCTGACCATCGAACTCGAGCGGCGGCCAGCCGCCGGTTCTGTTTGCTGCTGCTCTGGTGGCGGCGGAGGCTGCTTGGCCACCGGCTAGGCCGGCGACGGACGCGGCCGCCGCGAGTCCACCGAGCAAGACGGATCGACGCTTGGCGTCCATGGATGTTTCTCCTTAGAAGACGGACCACCCGGGAGGGAATCACCGTACCCAGCGCGTGGTCCGGAAACATAGATCCAGTCGGCCGCAACGAACGCGGCAATCGGCGCTCAGGCCGGTTGATTTCGTTGTGGCCCAATGGTTCGAGGGTGACCAACAGCAGCCGCTAACGCCAGCGGGCGCCGTGGTGTCATTTTCACGAATTACATCGCAGAAATGGTTGCCAGATGACTCAATCGGTAGTTTCCAAGCTGGACAGAGAGATAGTCCTCAGTGGAATGACGCCTACCGGTCAGTCGTGACCAGACCGTGATGTTCCGGTTGAAAAGCCACCTGGGACGGTCACGCTCCGGGGTTGCTGACGAAGCCTTCCTTGACGAGCCAGTCGCGGGCGACGACGGCGGGGTCCGTGCCGTCACCGTCGATCTTGACGGAAAGCTCGAGGATGGTCTCGTTGTCGAGTTTCGCGGCGATGGGGTCGAGAATGTCGGCCAGCTGCGGGTAGCGGTCGAGGAAGTCCTGACGGACCGTCACCGCGGCGTTGTACTGCGGGAAGGTCTTCTTGTCGTCGTCGAGGACCGCGAGGTCGAGGGTCAGCACGCGGCCGTCGGTGGTGAAGACCTCGCCGAAGTTGCAGGTGTTGCCCGCCGCGAGGGTCGCGTAGATCGCGCCGACGCCGAAGGTCTTCATGTTGCCGTCCGGCACGTCGAACGCATACGTCTTCTCGGCGCCCGCGAGGCCGTCCTGGCGGCTGATGAACTCCGACTCCAGGCACATCGTGCCCAGGTCAGGCTGCTTCTTGAGCAGCGCCACCATGTCCGACATCGTCTTCAGCCCGTACTTGTCGGCGAACGCGCGGGTGGTGGCGAGCGCGTACTTGTCGTTCACCGGCGAGTAGTCCAGCCACGCGATGCCGAACTTCTCGGCGTCGTCCTTCTTCACCGCGTCGTACTGCGCCTGCTCGTCCGGGATCGGCTTGGTCTGCTGCTGGTAGTTGATCCAGCTGGTGCCCGTGTACTCCCAGTACAGGTCCACGTCACCGCCCTCCAGCGCCTGCCGCGCGCTCGGCGAGCCCTGGATGTTGGTCAGGTCCTGGATGTCCGCGCCCGCCGCGGCCAGCGCGACCTCCGCGATGTAGCCGAGCAGGATCTGCTCGGTGAAGTTCTTCGAGCCGACGGTGATCTTTACGCCCTTCAGCTCGGGGACCGGCTTGATGGACCCCGGCCCGACGTCGAACGGCAGCTTGTACGCGGCGTCGAGGCCGCATCCGGTGAGGCAGCCCGTGAGCAGCACGCTCACCGTGAGCAGCCCGGCGAGACGGCGCGTGCCCGGCCTCATCGCAGCCCCTTCGGTCCGAGGTAGCGCTCGGCGAGCGCGCCGAGCCAGTCGATGACCAGCGCGAGCGCCACGGCGAGTGCGGCGCCGGTGAGGAGCACCGTCGTCCGCGCCACCTTGTAGCCCGAGTCGATCACGAACCCGAGCCCGCCGCCGTTGACGAACAGCGCCAGCGTCGCCGTCCCCACCGCGAGCACCAGCGCCGTGCGCAGGCCGGCCAGGATCAACGGCACCGCCAGCGGCAGCTCCACCCGGCGCAGCACCGTGAACGACGACATCCCGATCCCCCGGCCCGCGTCCACGAGCGCCGGGTCCACCTGCTGGATGCCGACCATGGTGTTGCGCAGCACCGGCAGCAGGGAGACGAACGCCAGCGGGATCGCCGCCGCCCACAGGCCCTCCTGCGCGGTCCACAGGAAGTAGAGGACGACCACGCCGATCGCCGGTGCGGCCTGGCCGATCGTGGCGATCCCGGTGAAGATCGGGGCGATCGGCCTCGCCCACTTCCTGGTCAGCACGATCCCCAGCGGGATCGCCACCACGACCACCAGCGCGGTCACCGTGATCGTGATCAGCACGTGCTCCCACGTGGACTTGAGCAGGGTGTCCGCATTGAGCGTGACGACCTCGATCGCGTCGAGCTCACCGCTGAACGCCCAGATCAGCACCCCGCCGGCGAGCACCACGGCGGCGATCGGCTGCATGAACAACCGCAGCAGCTCCGCCCGCCGCGAGCCGGACTCGACCGAGAGCACCGCGCCCGTGTCGGTGCTCACGCGTGCTCCTCGCGCAGCTCGCGGATCTTCTCGACGACCGTGTCCAGCTGGACCGTGCCGACGTACTCGCCGCGGCCGCCGGTCACGACCGCGTGGCCGCCCTCGGTGAGGATCGCCTCCAACGCGTCCTGCAGGGTCGACTGCGTGGTCACCCGGTCGCCGACGGGCGTGCCGACCGAGCGCAGCGACTCGCCGGTGACCTGGCGTTTGTGCGCCCACCGCAACGGGCGCTGCTGGGCGTCGACGATCAGCACGTACGTGCGGCCGGCGTCCTCGAGCCGCTTGCGCACCTCCGCGGGCGACTCGTCCTCGGTCGCGGCCGGGGTGTCCGTGCTCAGCTCGATGTCGCGCACGCGCAGCAGCGTGAGCTGCTTGAGCGACGCGCCCGCGCCCACGAAGCCGGCGACGGTGTCGTCGGCCGGGTTGGCGAGGATCGCCTCCGGGGTGTCGTACTGGAGGATCTTGGACTGGTTGCCCAGCACCGCGATCTGGTCGCCGAGCTTGACCGCCTCGTCGAAGTCGTGGGTGACGAACACGATCGTCTTGTGCAGCTCGGACTGCAGGCGCATCAGCTCGTCCTGCAGGTTGCCGCGGGTGATCGGGTCGACCGCGCCGAACGGCTCG
>DASYKY010000126.1:0-30644 GCA_035995025.1 Actinophytocola sp. | reverse complement strand
GGTGCAGAAGATGGTGCGCGCCGCGTTCGGCAACAACAACGTCGACACGTGCGCGCGGGTCTGCCACTCCCCCACCGGCTACGGCCTCAAGCAGACGTTCGGCACCTCGGCCGGCACCCAGGACTTCAAGTCGGTCGACGAGGCCGACGTGATCATGGTGATCGGCGCGAACCCGACCGACGCACACCCGGTGTTCGCGTCGCGGATGAAGCAGCGGCTGCGCAAGGGCGCCAAGCTGATCGTGCTCGACCCGCGACGGATCGACCTGGTGCGTACGCCGCACATCGAGGCCCAGCACCACCTGAGGCTGGCGCCGGGCACCAACGTCGCGATCATCAACGCGTTCGCGCACGTGGTCGTCACCGAGGGACTGGTGCGCGAGGACTTCGTAGCCGACCGGTGCGAGGAGTTCGCGGAGTGGTCGTCGTTCATCGCCCAGCCGGAGAACAGCCCGGAGGCGCTGGAGGAGGTCACCGGCGTGCCGGCCGGCGAGGTGCGCGCCGCGGCCCGCATGTACGCGGCGGGCCCGAACTCCGCCATCTACTACGGACTCGGCGTCACCGAGCACAGCCAGGGCTCGACGATGGTGATGGGCATGGCGAACCTCGCGATGGCCACCGGCAACATCGGCCGCGACGGCGTCGGCGTGAACCCGCTGCGCGGGCAGAACAACGTGCAGGGCAGCTGCGACATGGGCTCGTTCCCGCACGAGCTGCCCGGCTACCGCCACGTGTCGGACGACGACGTGCGCGACATCTACGAGAAGCTGTGGGGCACGCCGATCCTGCCCGAGCCGGGCCTGCGGATCCCGAACATGTTCGACGCGGCCATCGACGGCACGTTCAAGGCGTTGTACGTGCAGGGCGAGGACATCGCCCAGTCCGACCCGAACACCCAGCACGTCACGAAGGCCCTCGGGTCGATGGACCTCGTGGTCGTGCAGGACCTGTTCCTCAACGAGACGGCCAAGTTCGCGCACGTGTTCCTGCCCGGCACGTCGTTCCTGGAGAAGGACGGCACGTTCATCAACGCGGAGCGGCGGATCAACCGCGTGCGCCCGGTGATGAAGCCGAAGACCGGCAAGCACGAGTGGGAGATCGTCTGCGAGATCGCGCAGGCGATGGGCTACCCGATGCGCTACGACGACACCAGCCAGATCATGGACGAGGTCGCGCTGACCACGCCGACGTTCGCCGGCGTGTCGTTCGAGCTGCTGGACAAGGTCGGCAGCGTGCAGTGGCCGTGCAACGAGAACGCGCCGATGGGCACGCCGATCATGCACAAGGACAAGTTCGTCCGCGGCAAGGGCCGGTTCGTGCCGACCGTGTACGTGCCGACGAAGGAGCGCAGCACGAGGAAGTACCCGCTGATCCTCACGACCGGCCGGATCCTGTCGCAGTACAACGTGGGCGCGCAGACCCGGCGGACGGCCAACGTGACGTGGCACCCGGAGGACATCCTCGAGATCCATCCGCACGACGCGGAGGTGCGCGGCGTCAACGACGGCGACACCGTGTCGCTGGCGTCGCGGGTCGGCCAGACGACGCTGCGGGCGAAGCTGTCCGACCGGATGCCCGTCGGGGTCGTCTACACGACGTTCCACCACCCGGTGACCGGCGCGAACGTGGTGACCACCGAGCACTCCGACTGGGCGACGAACTGCCCGGAGTACAAGGTGACCGCGGTCCAGGTCGGCCTCACGGCCGGCCCGCGGCACGCGGACGAGGCCGCCGAGGCGGCCCCGGTACCGGTGGCGGGCAACTAAATTGTCCGATATGACGCTCCCACCCGAAGTGCGGCTGGCCAACGAGATCGCCGTCCAGTTCGCACACGTGCCGCACGACAAGGCGGTCACGGAGATCGCCAAGCACATCCGGTCCTTCTGGGACCCCCGGATGCGGCGGCTGCTGCTGGCACACGTGGACGCCGGCGCGGAGGACCTCGACCCGCTGGCGGCCGCGGCCGCCGAACAGCTCCGCCTTCCGGCGTAACGCGCGAACTAACCCCGCACGCCCTGCGTTGTTAGCAGTAGGGCGCTATCCCGTGGCGCTGTTGCGCCATAAGGAACTTGACGCGCTTTGTGCAACAGTGGAGTACCGTCTGCTCGTTTGCACCGGTCTGCGGCTGCGGCCACCCCGAGCCGCCCCCTGAAGGAGCCTTACCCATGGCTTTTCCGTCCGACCTGGAGATCGCGCGCGGCGCGAAGTTGAAGCCGATCGACGAGCTCGCGGGTGAGATGGGCCTGCCCGCCCGGATGCTCGAACCCTACGGGCGCGACGTGATGAAGATCGGCCTCGGTGCGATCGACGAGCTCGCCGACGCACCGAAGGCCAAGTACGTGCTCGTCAGCGCGATCACCCCGACCCCGCTCGGCGAGGGCAAGACGACCACGACCGTCGGCCTCGGGCAGGGGTTCAAGCACCTCGGCAAGCAGGCCACGGTCGCCATCCGGCAGCCGTCGATGGGTCCGACGCTCGGCATCAAGGGCGGCGCGGCAGGCGGCGGGTACAGCCAGGTCGTGCCGATGGAGCTGCTGAACCTGCACCTGACCGGCGACATGCACGCGGTGACCGCGGCGCACAACCTGCTCGCCGCGATGGTCGACAACCACCTGCACCAGGGCAACGCGCTCGGGCTGGACCTGTCCGAGATCACCTGGCGCCGCGTGATCGACATGAACGACCGCTCGCTGCGCAACATCGTCGTCGGGCTCGGCGCGAAGGCCGACGGGGTCACCAGGCAGACCGGCTTCGACATCACGGCCGCGTCCGAGGTGATGGCCGCGCTCGCGCTGACCACCGGCATCGAGGACCTGCGCACCCGGCTCGGCCGCATCGTCGTCGGCTACACCCCCACCGGTGAGCCGGTCACCGCCGAGGAGCTCGAGACCGCCGGCGCGATGACCGTGCTACTGCGCGAGGCGATCAAGCCGAACCTGATGCAGACGCTGGAGAACACGCCCGTTCTCGTCCACTGTGGACCGTTTGGCAACATCGCGACCGGCAACTCGTCGGTGGTGGCCGACCTGATCGGCATCCGCTGCGGCGACTACCTCATCACCGAGGCCGGCTTCGGCGCGGACATGGGCGCGGAGCGGTTCTTCAACATCAAGTGCCGGGTGTCCGGCGAGGCGCCCGACGCGGCCGTGCTCGTCGCGACCGTCCGCGCGTTGAAGGCACACTCCGGCAAGTTCCGGATCGTGGCCGGCCGGCCGCTGCCCGAGGACCTGCTCGCGGAGAACCCGGACGACGTGCACGCGGGCGCGGCGAACCTGCGCAAGCAGATCGAGAACATCCGCATGCACGGCGTCTCCCCGGTCGTCTGCGTCAACGCGTTCCCGACCGACCACCCTTCCGAGCACACCGCGATCCGCGAGATCGCCGAGTCGATGGGCGCGCGGGTCGCGGTCAGCACGCACTTCGCCGACGGCGGCGCGGGCGCGACGGAGCTGGCCGAGGCCGTCGCCGAGGCCGCGGACGAGAAGTCGGACTTCCAGTTCCTGTACCCGTCGTCGGCGCCGCTGCGGGAGAAGATCGAGACGATCGCGACCCGGGTGTACGGCGCGGACGGCGTCAGCTACACCCCGGCCGCGCGCAAGCAGCTCGACAGGTACGAGCACAACGGCTTCGGTGAGCTGCCCGTGTGCATGGCCAAGACGCACCTGTCGATCTCGTCGGACCCGAAGCTGCTCGGCGCGCCGACCGGCTGGACGTTGCCGGTGCGCGAGGTGCGCGCGTCGGTCGGCGCGGGCTTCGTGTACCCGATCTGCGGCGACATGCGGACCATGCCTGGCCTGGGCTCCTCCCCCGCCGCCACGCGCATCGACCTGGATCAGGACGGGGAGATCGTCGGCCTATCCTGACGGGCCGTGAGCGGGAGCGACGGAGCGTCCGCCGTCTGGACTGACGCTCGCGCGCAGGCGCGTCAGCGCCGAGCATCGCACGGAGGAAGACGCCGGGTAGCGGAGGAGCGGAGCGAACCATCGAACACCGTGAGCGGGAGTGACGGAGCGTTCGCCGTCTGGACTGACGCTCGCGCGCAGGCGCGTCAGCGCCGAGCACGGAGGAGGGAAGACGGCGAGTAGCGGAGGAGCGGAGCGAACCATAGATACAGAGAGTTCCTTTTTGCACCTGTCGGTCGGCGGCTTCACCGAACGGGTCGCCGCTCGCACGCCCGCGCCGGGCGGCGGCGCGGTGGCCGCGGTGACGGCCGCGTCCGCCGCCGCTCTGGTCGCGATGGCGGCCCGGTTCAGCGACCGGCCGGCCGGGCCTGCCGACGCGCTGCGGGCCCGGCTCGAGCCGCTGGCCGACGCCGACGCCGCCGCCTACACCGCGGTGCTCGCCGCGTACCGGCTCCCCGCGGACGACCCCACGCGCCGCCGGCGGATCGCGGACGCGCTGCACACCGCGACCGAGGTGCCGCGCGAGGTGGCCAGGGCCGCCCGCGAGGTGGCGCTGCTCGCTGACGACCTGGTCGAGCGGGGCAACGAGAACCTCGCCGGCGACGCGCGGGTCGCCGCGCTGCTCGCCCGGGCCGCCGCGGCGGCGGCGACCGCACTGGTGGAGATCAACGAGGCGGCGGCTCAGCGCTGACGAGATAGGCGAGCTCGGTCTCCCACTCGTCCATGTCCGGCTCGACGGCCGGGTCCGTGCCGTACGACTCGTACATCCCGCCCCATACCTCGCCGTCCTTGGCCAGCTCCACGCCGTGCTCGCCCGCCCACTCGACGAGCGCCAGGTGGGACTTCGCGATGCCGTCCGGGTGGCCGCGGTGCACGGCGACGACGTACCGGCCGGCGGGCTTGGCGCCGGCCAGCACCCGGCCGTCCCCCTCGACCGGCTCGGCGACCGGGACGCCGACCTCCACGGAGAACTTCTCGTCGAAGCCGCCGACCACGCTGTGGCGGAAGAACACGGCGCCGGCCGGGGTGATCCCGCGCGCGGCGAGCCACCCGTAGACCTCGGGCACGAGGGCGTTGACCTCGCCCCACTCGCGCAGCGTGGCGCGGATCGGGATGGCGACGTACGGCTGTTCGGTGCGCTCGAGCACCGTCGGTTCACTCATGCTCTGTCCTACCACGCGGGCGGGCGGAACTCATCGGCCGGGCGCGGCTCACCTCGAGCGTCACCAGGGCGAACGGCTCGTGGGCCGCGCCCGGTCCAGCGGTACTGGCCGAACGCGGGCCCGCCGTTCACCCGGGTCGGCACGAGGCGGGCGTTGTCGCACGTGCCGTCCGCGTGGGCGAGCGCCGCGGCGATGTGGTCCCGGCCCCCGCAGCCACCAGGTGAACGGCGGCATGGACGTCGAGCAATACCGCCTCCCGCAATTCAAAGTGTCGGTTGCGCCCCAACGAACCGTGCGGATCTCCAGTTGCTCGTGGCTGGTATCTCCTGCACCGCGTCCGCGGCCTCGAAGGCGGCGCCGAGCATGCGGTAGGCGTAACCGGTCGGCTCGCCGCGGTACGCCGCCAGCGCCACCGCCTCGACCGCCGTCATGCGCCACACGTTAGCGTCGCCGGTGTGGACTTGGCGCAGGCGCGGACCCGCTTCGCGGGCGCGCGGGTGGCCCGGCTCGCCACCGTCGGCGCGGGTGGCGCGCCGCACCTCGTGCCGGTGACGTTCGCGCTGCGCGAGGACCGGATCGTGATCGCGGTGGACCACAAACCCAAGCGCACCACCGAGCTGGCGCGGCTGCGCAACATCGGGGCGGACCCGCGGGTGAGCCTGCTCGCCGACCACTACGCCGACGACTGGGACCTCCTGTGGTGGGTGCGCGCGGACGGCACCGCCCGGGTGCTGCGCTCCTCCCCCCTCGTCTCCTGGCTCGTCGACAAGTACCCGCAGTACGCGCAGCGCCCGCCGGCCGGGCCGGTGATCGTCGTCGACGTCGCGAAGTGGCGTGGCTGGGCGGCATCGGCGAGGTAGGGTTGGCCGCGACAGCGAGATCGACCGAGGAGGTGAGCCCCATTTCCGAGCCAGGCCGGGTGCTCCCCCCGAGCGGCCACACCTGTTAGGTGGCCGGGAGCGCCCTCGATCTCCCCGAAAGGCGCTCATGTCTTCCCACATCGTCTCCACCCTCCGGGCCGCCGGCTGTGTCTTCGCCGAGGACGAGGCCCGGCTGCTGTCCGACACCGCGAGCGGGCCCGACGAGCTCGCGGAGATGGTCGCGCGGCGGGCCGCCGGGATGCCGCTCGAGCACGTGCTCGGGTGGGCGTCCTTCTGCGGGCTGCGCGTCGCCGTCGATCCGGGCGTGTTCGTGCCCCGGCGGCGCACCGAGCTCCTCGCGTGGCAGGCCATCCGGCTGGCCGGGCGGGGCGCGGTCGTCGTGGACCTGTGCTGCGGTTCCGGTGCGGTGGCGGCCGCGGTCGCGCTGACCGTGCCGGACGCCCGCCTGTACGCCGTCGACGTCGATCCCGCCGCGGTGCGCTGCGCCCGCCGCAACGTCCCGGGCGGACAGGTGTACGAGGGCGACCTGTACACCCCGCTGCCGGCGGCGTTGCGCGGCGCGGTCGACGTGCTGGTGGCGAACGCCCCGTACGTCCCGACGGACGCGATCGGCCTGCTGCCACCCGAGGCCCGCCTGCACGAACCCCGGGTGGCGCTGGACGGCGGCGCCGACGGCCTCGACGTGGTCCGCCGCGTGATCGCCGACGCCCAGCGGTGGCTGGCCCCCGGCGGCCACCTGCTCATCGAGACCAGCGAGGCGCAGGCCCCGCTGCTGCTCGACGCGGCCGGGAAGGCCGGCCTGCGCCCGCGTCAGGCGAGCGACGACGGCCGGAGCGCCACGATCCTCATCGCGCGCGCTCCACAGGAAAGGGGCCCACTCAGCCGACGAGCGCCGCGATGATGTCCGTGGCGTCCTCGACGGTGTAGCTGTCCTCGAAGCGAACGGGCTGCCCGGGCTGTCGCGCGCCGGGCTGAATGTATCCGTACGCGGATTTTGTCGTTGTCGCGACCACTTTTCGTCCAGAATGCCTCGCGGCCCATTTTTCAAATGTTCCTCGATCCGACTCGGTCAGCAAGATGTCGACGACATGGTCCGAATCGTTCGCGCCCCTGCTGACGGTGACGGACTCGACGGTCGCGACGGTCAGGAACGGGACACCGGCCTCGATGACGAAGCCCATGTAGTCCAGCATTTGCACGTCTCTGGCCGCAGGATCGAACGGTATGTCGTTCTCGAGGACAGGCCGGAACGACAACGGTTCCCGCAGCTCGACCACCCGGTCACCGCGCTGCGCCTGCGGCTCCCCCGCAACACTCGTGGCGCACGCGACAGAACACGTGAAGAAAGCCAGCACAACGATCCATGCCACGATTTTTCTCATACCCGAAACTCGAAAAGCAACGTGCGGGTGTTACCGCGACCGCCGGTGCGGACCCGACCCGCACCGGCGGCCGTGCTCATCGCGCGCGTTCCACGAGGGACACGACGGCGCCGAGGCCCTCGGCGGGCCACGGCGTGCGGCCGGCGATCTCCGTGCTGTTGTCCGTCCACATGGCACGCGCGGCCCGCTGGGTGTCCGCGCCGGGGTTGAGCCGCTCGCCGACGGCGTCCCACCGCCTGGCGAAGTCCAGCGCGCGGGGGTCGTCGGGCGGGGTGCCGTCGCTCACCAGCGCCAGGCCCTCGGTCACGAGGTCCTGGAACTCGCGGCGGGCGGCTTCGACCGCCTCGTCGCCCAGCTCCGCACGGCGGGCGGCGAGGCGGTCACGCTGCTCTTGGGTGAAGTAGGTCTCGAACATCGACATCGTCTCCAGGGTCGCCATGAACTCGGCCGGATCGGGCATGCGGTCGTCGTCGAGCCGGGCGAGCAGCCCGTGGAGCCGGTCGCGCAGGCGGTGCACGTGCTCGGCGTGCACCTCGAGGTCCCGCAGCTGCGTGGCCAGCAGCTCACGCAGCTGCGGGATCCCGGTGTCCCCGAGCGCCCGCGCGATCTCCTCCAGCGGCAGCCCGAGCCCGCGCAGCACGCGGATCCGGTACAGCCGCCGCACGTCGGCACCGGTGTAGCGCCGATGCCCCGACGCGGTCCGCTCGTCCGGGGAGAGCAGCCCGATCTCGTCGTAGTGCCGCAGCGCGCGCACCGTCGTCCCGGTGGCCCGGGCCAGCTCCCCGATGCTCCACCGCCGACCGTCGTTCCCGATCACGTCGTCGACGCTAGGACCTCCCGTCGCGTCCGGTTCAAGTCCCGAGCCGCGCCAGTTCGCGCAGCAGCGGGTGACGCCAGCGTGGCGCCAGGCCCAGGTGGTACAGGCTCACCCCGGTCGCCCCCGCGTCGCGCAGGCGGCGGCCGTGGCCGGGAACCTCGGCGGGGTCGGCCGGGGGCAGGACCGTCACGTAGGCGTCGACCGGGCGGCCCGTGCCCGCCGCGCCGGCCACGAGGTCGGCGGTCTCCGGGGCGGTGGACCACGCCGGCACGGTCAGCGAGGCGACCGACGCCGCCGC
Source organism: Actinophytocola sp. (assembly GCA_035995025.1). Classification (GTDB taxonomy): domain Bacteria; phylum Actinomycetota; class Actinomycetes; order Mycobacteriales; family Pseudonocardiaceae; genus Actinophytocola. Next base: position 22,202 of record DASYKY010000126.1, on the reverse strand, counting down.
CGTCGCGGTCAGGCCCGGCGACGAGCCGGTCTCCCACGGGTCGGGGTGCGCGTGCAGCGTCACCGGCACCTCGAGCGAGGCCAGGACCGCCGCGCGCAGCTCGTCGGCCGCCGCGTGCCGGGTGTCGAGCAGGGCGTCGGCGAACGGGACCACGCCCACCAGGCCCGACGCCTCCGCGCGGATCGCGTCGCGCAGCGTCGACACCACCCACGGCGGGTCCAGGCCGCGGTCCGACCACCCGGACTGGCACGCCGCGCAGCAGCACACCGACAGCCACCGCCGCGCGTCCGCGGTCCACGCGCCCCCGGTCTTCTCGTGGTGCGAGCCGTGGTCCACGCCCAGCTGCCCGCACGCCTCCAGCGACACCTCGTCCGCGTCCCGCGCCGCCTCGCACGCCAGCAGCGCCGCGTACTCCCGGACCTCCGGCCACGACGGGCACAGCCCGTAGGCGTAGCGCTCACCGAAACAGTTGGCCACCGACACGTCCGGGTACTCCCTGCCCAGCCTGGTGTTGTGCGTCAGTACCACCCACGCCGACACCCGCAGCCCGGCCTCCCGCAGCACGTCCGCCGCCGCACCGAAGGAGTCCGGTGTGGACATCCAGTCGGGCGCGGCGGGACGCAGCCTGCGCGCCGCCCACACGTGCTCGCGCACCGGCCGGTACAGCGCCGCGTGCCGGGCGTCGACGAGCTGGCGCCCCGGGTGCAGCGGCGTGGCGGCGCGTGTCGCGTGGTACGCCGCCGCGATGGCCACAGTGGACACACCGAGCCGCGTCACCCGACCGGAGAACGCGGGATCTCCCAGGACATCCCACGGATAGGCATGCCCTGTGACCCTCGGCGTCGATGGTTCGCTCTCGCTCACGGACTGTCCAGGTCGGGCGAGCAGAAGTCGCCGCCCAGGTACACCTTCTCCAGACCCTCGGCGGGCGGCATGTCCGCGGCGTACACCTCGGCGTCGTCGCGCGGCTCGTAGCCCAGCGCCCGCGCCTCGGCCAGCGACCAGCGCGCCCGCGTGTTGGCCGAGATGCCCCACGCCACGCGGAAACCCGGCGACGGCACGGAGATCGCGGCCTCGATCAGCCGCCCGCAGTCGTCCGGCGACAACCACGTCGCCAGCGCCCGCTCGTTCCACGGCCGCTCGGCGCACGAACCGATCCGCAGGCAGATCACGTCGAGCCCGTACCGGTCGTGGTACAGGCTGCCCAGTGCCTCCCCGGCGGCCTTGCTCACCCCGTAGTACGTGTCCGGGCGCGGGTACAGGTACTCCCCGGCGTCCTCGTCCACCGGCCGGAAGCCCACCGCGTGGTTGCTGCTCGCGAACACCAGCCGCGGCACGCCGGCCCGCCGCGCCGCCTCCAGCGCGACGTACGTGCCGTTGATGTTGTGCTCCAGGATCTGCGCCCACGGCGCCTCCCGGCTGTGCCCGCCGAGGTGGACCACCGCGTCCACGTTCGCGCACGCCGTGACCATGGTGTCCAGGTCGGTCACCGACCCGGGCACGGCCTCCTCCCCGGTGTCCGGGGACAGCGGCGCGATGTCCAGCAGCCGCAGTGTCCGGCCGGCCCGCGCGAGACGCGGCCGGAGCATCGTGCCGATGGCGCCCGCCGCGCCGGTGAGCAGGATCCGTTCCGTCATGAACCCAGTAGTACCAGGTGGATTTCCACCGTGGGTGTCCTCCGCGGACGGACGGCTCCGCGAACGCGCACCCGCGTCGCCGACCGCTCAGCGCCAGTCGACGACCTCCTGCATGAGCCCGGGGTGGCGGCGCTTCGCCTGCGCCACGTAGTCCTCCATGTGCTCACGCATCAGCCGCTCGGCGAGTTCCCCGTCGCCCGCGGCGATCGCGCGCGCGATGTCGCGGTGGGCGGCCAGCACGTCGCGGCGGCGCGACTTCGGGTACAGCGAGTCGGCGACCCGGTCGCGCACGACGTCCGCGAGCGACTGGCCGAACAGGCTCATGATCCGGTTGCCGGACAGGTGCGCGACCATCTGGTGGAAGTCCATCGCGTGGTCGAGGTACTCGTCGTCGGCTCGGCCGACGTGCTCGAAGCGGGAAAGCCCGGCCAGCAGGTCCGGCTCGCCGCGCTCGGCGGCGCGGCGCGCCAGCATCGGCTCCATCGTCAGCCGCGCCTCGATCAGCTCGCGAAAGGTCACGCCGTCCATCTGGAAGTACAGGGACGCCATCCGGCCGAAGTTCCTGGTGTGCACCTGGTCGACGGTCGGCCCGCCGCGCGGGCCGGGCTTGATCGAGATCAGCCCGTGCACCTCGAGGATCCGCAGCGCCTCGCGCAGCGAGCCCCGCCCGACGCGGTACTCCTCGAGCATCTTGGCCTCGGGTGGCAACTGCGCACCGGGCGCCAGGTTCTCGGTTCCGATGCGGCGGACGATGTCGCGGGCGATCGCCTCGGACACCTTGTCCCCACGTCTGACCGGCCGCTGCGGCGTCGCCGCGTTGCCCGCGTCTGTTGCTGCCACCAGGTCATGTTAGCGATGGGTGATCGCTGGTTCACCCTAGGCGTCCGGAATTCAACGGCATGCGAATGTGTACGTCCACTTTGGATTAACAACGGGTGAACACGTTGTCCGCCAAGCAGAACCGAACGGACCAATCCATGCACCCACCTGCCCCGAACCTACACCGTGATCACAGAACGTATGTCCAGGGAACGGGTGGCCGTCGTCGGGGCCGGAGTCGCCGGGCTGACGGCGGCCTACCTGCTGCAACGACGCCACGACGTGCTGCTGTTCGAGGCCGAGCCGCGGCTGGGCGGGCACGCCCACACGCACGAGGTGTCGACAACCGCGGGGACGGTCGCGGTCGACAGCGGCTTCATCGTGCACAACGAACGCACCTACCCGAACCTGCTGCGGTTGTTCGCCGAGCTCGGCGTCCGCACGCAGGAGTCGGACATGTCGATGAGCGTGCGCTGCCTCGGCTGCGGGCTGGAGTACGCGGGCGGCCGCGGGCTCGCGGGGTTGTTCCCGCGGGCGGGAAACCTGGCGCGCCCGCGGTACCTGCGCATGCTGGGCGAGGTCACCCGGTTCCACCGGGCGGCGCGCCGCGAGCTCGCGAGCGCCGGGCCCGACCGCACGCTCGGCGAGTTCGTGGCGGCGGGCGGGTTCTCCCGCTACTTCGTCGAGCACTTCATGCTGCCGGTGGTCTCCGCGGTCTGGTCGGCGCCCGAGCGGATCAGCCGCGACTACCCGGCGCGCTACCTTTTCACCTTCCTGGCCCATCACGGGATGCTGGCGATCGGCGGATCCCCGGTGTGGCGAACGGTCGCCGGTGGCTCGCGCACCTACGTCGAGCGGGCGGCGAAACAGCTCACCGCCGTGCACGTCGGCACGCCGGTGCGCGCGGTCCGCCGGCACGCGGACGGCGTCTGTGTGCGCGACGACGCGGACGCCGAGCACCGCGTCGACCGCGTGGTGCTGGCGACGCACGCCGACCAGGCGCTGGCGCTGCTGGCCGACCCGACGGCGGCCGAGCGCGCCGTGCTCGGCGCGTTCTCCTACTCGCGCAACGAAACCTGGCTGCACACCGACGCCACGTTGCTGCCGGACTCCCGCGGGGCGGCCGCGTCGTGGAACTACCTCAAGCCGGACTGCGGTGGCGCGGACCGGGTGCTGGTCAGCTACGACATGACGCGGCTGATGCGGCTCACCACGCCCCGGCCGTACGTGGTCACGCTCAACGCGACCGACCGGGTGGCGCGGGACTCGGTGCTGGCGCGGATGGTCTACCAGCACCCGGTGTTCACCCCGGAGTCCGTGGCCGCACAGCGCAGGCTGCCGGAGATCGCGGGACCGCGCACCGCGTTCGCCGGCGCCTACCATGGCTGGGGATTCCACGAGGACGGCTGCGCGGCGGGCGTCCGGGCGGCGGCGAGCCTCGGGGCGGGTTGGTGACGACAGGCACGGTCTACGACGCGACGCTGACCCACGTGCGGCGCGAGCGCGTGACGCGGCGGTTCGCGCACCGGATGCGGCCGTGGCTCGTGGATCTCGACCAGCTGCCGCGCCGGCGGCCGCTCGCCGCGTTCGAGGGGCGCGACCACCTCGGCCGGCCGGACCGCACGATCCGGCAGAACCTCGACGCATGGCTGGCGCGGCACGAGATCACCGTCGAGCGCGTCGTCATGCTGGCCATGCCGCGTTCTTTCGGGTATGTGTTCAACCCGCTGTCGGTGTTCTGGTGCTACGACCGCGCGGGCGAGCCGGTGTGCGTCGTCGCGGAGGTGCACAACACCTACGGCGAGCGGCACTGCTACCTGCTGCGCCCGGACGACGGCTGGCGCGCGGCCGCGGCGAAGGAGCTGTACGTGTCACCGTTCTTCGACGTGTCCGGCGAGTACCGGATGCGGCTGCCCCCGCCGGGCGAGCGGCTGTCGCTGTCGGTGGTGCTGCACCGCGGCGGCCGCCGCGTGTTCACCGCCACGCTGACCGGGCGGCGGCACGGTGCCGCCGGGCTGCGCGCGATGGTGTGGCACGCGTTCACCGGTGGCGCCGCGCGAGTACGCGCACTCGTCCAGCGCCACGGTGTCGTGCTGTGGCTGCGCAGGCTGCCGGTCGTGCCGCGGCGGCCCCACGTCCCGCAGGAGGGTGTCCAATGACCACCGTCCGGGCCGACCGGTGGCCGGGCGTCGCCACCGCGCCGCACGCACCGGCCCGCGCCTGGCTCGCCGAGCGCCTCTTCCGGCTGGCCGTCGCGCGGCTGCCGGTCACCGTCCGGCTGCCCGGCGGCGAGACGATCGGGCGTGGCGGGCCACTGCTGCGGGTCGCGCGCCCGGCGTTCTTCCACCGCCTCGGCACGCGGTCCACGGTCGGCTTCGGCGAGGCGTACCTGGCCGGCGACTGGACCAGCCCCGACCTGGCCGCGGCGCTCACCCCGTTCGCCGCGCGGCTGGCGACCCTCGTGCCGCGGCCGCTGCAGGTGCTGCGCCAGCTCGTCGACGCGCGCAGGCCCGCGGGCGAGCGCAACACCCCGGCGGGCGCGAGGGCCAACGTCCACCGGCACTACGACCTGTCCAACGACCTGTTCGCGGCGTTCCTCGACGAGTCGATGACGTACTCGGCGGCGTGGTTCGGGCCCGATCCCGGCGACGCCGACCTGCACGCCGCGCAGCTGCGCAAGATCGACGGCGTGCTCGACCTCGCCGGTGTCGGGCCGGGCGGCCGGGTGCTGGAGATCGGCACCGGCTGGGGTTCGCTCGCGATCCGCGCGGCGCGGCGGGGCGCGACCGTCACCACGCTGACGATCTCCGCCGAGCAGCACGACCTGGCGGTCGAGCGGATCGCCGCGGCGGGGGTGGCGGACCGGGTCGAGGTGCGGCTGGCGGACTACCGCGAGGCGGCCGGCAGCTACGACGCGGTGGTGTCGGTGGAGATGATCGAGGCGGTCGGCGAGGAGTACTGGCCGGTCTACTTCGCGACGCTGCGGCGGCTGCTGGCGCCGGGCGGGCGGGTCGGCCTGCAGGCGATCACGATGCCGCACGACCGGATGGTGGCCACCCGGCACTCGCAGACGTGGATCACCGAGTACGTGTTCCCCGGCGGCCAGCTGCTGTCCGTGCCCGCGGTCGAGGGGCAGGCGCGCGACGCGGGCCTGGCGATCACCGCGCGGCGCCGCCTCGGCGAGCACTACGCCCGCACGTTGCGGCTGTGGCGCGCGCGGTTCGCCTCGGCCGCGGACCGGGTGTCGGAGCTGGGCTTCGACGAGACGTTCCGCCGCCTGTGGGAGCTCTACCTCGCCTACTGCGAGGCGGGCTTCCGCGCGGGTTACCTGGACGTGTGGCAGTTCGGGCTACAGCCCGGCGAACCCGGCGATCGCCCGCCACGTCTCGCCGGGTGACTCCTCCTGCGCGAAGTGGCCCGCGCCGGGGATCCGCGCGCAGCGCACGTCGGTGAGCCCGGCGGCGCGGAACCCGCCCTCGTACGCCGCCAGGTCGCCCCGCTCGTGCTCGCCGCGCAGGTACAGCAGCGGGATGTCCGCGGGCTTGGCCGAGGCGTTGTCCTTCGCGTCGCGCGGGAAGGCGCGATACCAGGAGAAGCCGGTGGTGAGCGCGGCGCGGCTCGCGTAGGCGGCGGCGTACTCGTCGCGCGCCTCCTCGGTGATCGTCGCCGGGTCGGCGGAGAGGATGTCGTAGTAGTAGTCGAAGTACGCGCGCTGGTGGCCGTCCACCAGGGTCTCGGGGAGCTCCGGGATGGCGTGGAAGGCGAAGTGCCAGAGGTACGGGTTGGCCAGCACCTGCTCCCACGGGTCCAGGCCGGGGATCACCACGTCCATGATCACCGCGCGGGCGAGGTCCGGGTACGCGCACAGGTAGGCGTAGGTGATCATGCCGCCGACGTCCTGGCCGACGAGCGTCACGTCCGCGAGGTCCAGCTCGGTGACGAGATCGCGCACCACGCCGGCGAGCGCGCGCTTGGTGCCGTCGGTCGGGTCGCCGGTCGAGCCGCCCACGCCGGGCATGTCCACGGCGACCGCCCGGGCGGACCCGGCGGCGAGCGTCATGACGTCCCGCCACGCGAGCCAGCTCTCCGGCCAGCCGTGCAGGAACAAGATGGGCGGGGCGGCATCCTCGCCCGCCTCGACGACGTGCAGCTCGGTCGCGCCCAGGGTGATCTGGCGGTGCCGGAACGAATCCATGCGCCCACTACACCACGATCAGCACGAGCCCGAGCGCACCGACGAGGCAGACGGCGAGCGTCAGCAGCAGCGCGGGCACGGCCCGGTCGACCGGGCGCTGCTCGCGCATGGCCCGCGCCGCGCGCCGGTACCGGTCGTGCGACCAGCCCAGCACGCCGAACCCCAGCAACGCGGCCGCGATCGCCGCGCCGACCGCCCACGGCGAGTCCCGCACCATCGCCAGCCGCCCGGCGAGCAGCCCGCAGCCGGCGAGGCCGAGCGCGGTCCTCGTCCACGCGAGCGAGGTCCGCTCGTTCTGCACGCCCGGGTACGTCACAGCTTCGCCACCATGACCAGGACGAACACGGCCAGCGCGATCGCCGCCACGCCGTAGGACAGCCACGGCGCCAACGTCGGCGCCGGCAGCGAGCGCCCCTCCCGCATGGCCTGCTCGCTGCGCAGCCACCGGTGGAAGGCCAGCGCGCTCGTCGCGATGCCGGACAGCACGAGCAGCGCCGCCAGCACCTGCCGCAAACCCGGCACGGCGAGCTGGGGCGCGAACGCCTCCAGCCCGATGCCGCCCGCCACCAGCGCCAGCGCCGTGCGGACCCAGGCCAGGAACGTCCGCTCGTTGGCGAAGCTGAACCGCGGGTCCGGGTCCTCGCCGGTCTCCCGCAGCCGCGCGGGCCAGCGCTTCACCCGGCCCACTCCCCCGGCGCCTGCCCGGAGACCTGGGCGTCCAGCGCGAACAGCGAGCCGGCGTGCGGCTGGCGCTCCAGCACCTTCGCCGACAGGCCCGCCCGTGCCGACGTCAAGTACAAAGTGGACAGATCGGCGCCGCCGAACGCGCAGCTCGTGATCCGCTGCGCGGGCAGCTCCACCGTGTCGGTCAGCCGGCCGTCCGGGGTGTACCGGCGCACCGCCCAGCCGTCCCACAGCGCCACCCACAGGTTGCCTTCGGCGTCCACCGTCATCCCGTCCGGCCAGCCGCGCTCCACGTCGATCAGCCGCCGCCGGCCCGACAGCTCGCCGGTTTCCGGGTCGTGGTCGAACGCGTCCACGCCGCCGGTCTGGGTGTCCACGTAGTACATCGTCCGGCCGTCCGGCGACCAGCCGAGCCCGTTGGACACCGACACGCCGGTGAGCACCGTGTGCAGCGAGCCGTCGGGGTCGAGCCGGTAGAACGCGCCGGCGCCGTCGGTTCCGTCGAGCATCGTGCCGGCCCAGAACCGGCCCCACCGGTCGGCCTTGCCGTCGTTGAACCGCCCGCCCGGCGGGTCGGTCGACACCTCGTGCAGGCGGACCAGCGCCGAGCCGTCCTCGGCGCACGTCGAGATCCCCGAGGCCGTCGCGAGCACCAGCCCGCCGTCGCGGCGCACCGCGACCGTGCCGACCGGCTCGCCCACCTCGAAGGCGGTGTCCTCGCCGGATACCGGGTCGTACCGGTGCACCAGCCCAGGCAGGATGTCCACCCACCGCAGCGCGGCCGCGCGCGGATCCCACAGCGGCCCCTCGCCCAGCCGCGCCCCCGCCGCGAGCACCACGTCCACGATCACTGTCCGAACGTAGGCCGCGGACCGGGTCCCGATCAATCGCGGGCACGGGGACACGCACGGGGACACGCACGATGACCAGGCCATCACGTTCCGGTCTGTTAGAGAGTTGTTAGCGGGGTTGCCCAGTCTTGGCACATGGAGACGTTCGAGAGCATCCGATATCGCCTCCTCGGCCCGGTGGAGCTCTACCACGAGGGGGAGGCCGTCGACCTGTCGTCGACCAAGGTGCGGTTGATGCTCACCGCCCTGGCGCTCGCACCCAACACCGTCGTGTCGTTCGAGGCGCTCGGCCGCGTGCTGTGGGAGCGCGGCGCCCCGCCGTCGGCCCGGTCCAACGTGCGCACCTACGCGACGACGCTGCGCCGCGTGCTCGACCGGGACTCCCGCAACCGCCTCGTCTCCCGCGGCGGCGGCTACCTGCTCAGCACCGGCCCCGACGAGCTGGACGTCCAGGTGTTCACCCGGCTCGCGGAGATCGGCCGCCGCGCGCTGGCCGACGGCGAGCCGGCGAGCGCGCGCACCCACCTGCGCCAGGCGCTCGCGCTGTGGCGCGGCCTCCCCGCCGAGGGGCTGCCGCCGCGCCGCGCGCTGGCCGGGCAGCTGGACGCGCTCACCGAGCAGCGGCTGCTGGTCGAGGAGGACCTGCTGGAGGCGGAGCTGGCGGTCGGCGCGACCACCGAGCTGGTCGGCGCCGCGCGCCGGCTCGTCACCGGGCACCCGCTGCGCGAGCGGGGCTGGGCGGCGCTGATGCTCGCGCTGTACCGCGGCGGCGAGGTGGCCGCCGCGCTCGAGGCGTTCACCGAGGCACGCAACCGGCTCGTCGAGGGGCTCGGGCTCGAGCCGGGCCCACGGCTGCAGCAGCTGCACCAGGCGATGCTCAACCGCGACCCGGCGCTGCTGGACCGTCCGTCGACCGCCACCACGGTCGGCGGCGCCCGCTGCGAGCTGCCACGCCAGGTGGCGCTGGTGAACCGGGCGGCGGAGGTCCGCACGGTCGTGGCCGCGCTGTGCGGCCGGGACGACGAGGGCGCGCGGGTGGTCGTCGTGCACGGCCCGCCCGGTGCCGGCAAGTCCGCGGTCGCGCTGCGGGCCGCGCACCAGGCGGCGTGGTGCTACCCGGACGGCCAGCGCTACGTCGACCTCAACCACACCGCCCTCGACGGCGCGCACTGGCGCTCGACGCTGGCCGGCCGCCGCGAGCTGGTCGTCGTCGACCACGCCACGTCGGCCGCGCAGCTGCGTCCGCTGCTCGTCGCCGAGCCCGGCTGCGGCTTCCTGATCACCGCCGACACCCCGCTCGCCGCGGTCGACGCGACCTGCCGGGTGCCCGTCGGACGGCTGTCCACCGCGGCGGCGACGGCGATGCTCGGCAAGCTCGTCGGCCGCTCGCGGATCACCCCGGAGCCCGCGGCGGCGGCGCTCGTGGCCCGCTGCGACCACCTCGCGCTGGCGATCCGCGCGGCCGCGGCCGTGCTCATCGCCGACCCGCGGCTCGGGCTCACCGAGCTGGCCGCCCGGCTGTCGGGCGGGTCGGTGCTCGACGAGCTGGCGGTGGACGACCTGGACCCGCGCGCCCGGCTGCTGGCCCGCTACCGGGAGATGTCCATCGTGGACCAGGTGGCCGCCGCGGCGTTCCAGTACCTCGGCACGGACGGCGTCGTACCCGCGGACCTCTCGCCCGCCGTCGGCCGCCGCCTCGCCGACCACGGACTGCTGGAGGACGGGCACCTGCCCCCGCTGACCCACCGGGTCGCGGTCGAGCTGGGCACCGGACTCACGTAAGACCCCGCCCGGACCCGCGATGAGATGTCAGATGCGGGCGACAGCCCGCGGTGAGATGTCATCATCGGGGAAGCGGGTCCGGGCGGGCTTCATCCGGTCTCAACCGGCCCGCGCGGACAGCCCGACGAGGTGGTTGACCAGCCCTTCGGTCAGCCCGTCCGCGAACAGGTCGGCCCCGCAGGGAAAGCCGAGCTCGGCCGAGGCGGTGGCCACGACGTCGGTCGGCGTGGCGTAGGGGGCGAGGCCGGCGACGAGCACCACGACGGCGCCGGCGAAGTGGGTGGCACCCGCGTCGTCCAGCACCGGGACGGCCGTGCGGACCAGCCCGGCGAGCCGGGCGGTGCTGGCGCTGAAGCGGCTCTTGATGTCGCGCGCCACGTCGAGGGAGATGTTGCGTTCCAGCACCGCGGCCATCGCGCTGAACAGGTCGCACAGCAGCGGCTCGGCGACCAGCGAGGCGGCGATCGTCGTGGCCACCCGGGTCTCACGGGCGAAGCGGGCGCGCGAGCGGCCGGGGTCGAGCGTGAGGCCGTCGAGCCACGACGTCCACGTCCGGTCGAGCACCTCGAGGAAGATCGCCTCGCGGCTGTCGAAGTAACGCAGCACATTGGACTTCGCCAGCCCGACGCGGTTGGCCAGCTCGCGCAGCGAGATGTCCGCGACCTGGCGCTCGCGCAGCATCTGCGCCGCCGCGGTCAGGATCGCCGCGCGGCGGGCCGCGACCTGCTCGGGCCGCCGTGCGCGCTGGAAGGCGGTGCTCATGCCCGTATTCTGACCCAGTGCGCGTCACCATCGCCGAGGTCGCCCGGCGGGCCAGGGTCAGCAAGACCACTGTGTCCCGTGTGCTCAACAACAAGGGCGACGTGGACGCGAGCACCGCGATCCGCGTCCGCGAGGTCATCGCGGCCACGGGCTACACGCCCAGCGCGGGTGCCGTCGGCCTGGCCCGCGGGCGTACCCAGACCGTCGGGATGCTCGTGCCGGGGCTGACCTGGCCGTGGATGGGCGACGTCCTGCAGGGCGTGGCCGACGTGCTCGAGGCGCGCGGGTACGGGCTGCTGCTCAACACGATGAACCGCGGCGAGGACTCGCTGGCACAGTTCGCCCGGCACGTGTCGGCCAACGCGTTCGACGGGCTGCTGCTCGTCGAACCGCCGGACACGCTGTCCTACATCACCTCGCTGCACGAGTCCGGCCTGCCGGTCGTGATGATCGACGACCGGGGCCACCACCCCGGCTTCCCGTCCGTGGCCACCAGCAACCGCGACGGCGCGGCGGCCGCCGCCGCGCACCTGCTCGGCACCGGCAGGCGCCGCGTCGCGATGGTCACCGGCCCGGCGGAGTTCGGCTGCACCCGCGACCGCACGGCGGGCCTGCGCGACCGGCTCGCGCAAGCGGGCGTCGAGCTGAACCCGCGCCTGGTGGTCGAGGGCGACTTCACCCGCGGCGGCGGCCAGGCCGCGGTCGAGGAGCTGCTGGCGGGCCCGGAGTTCGACGCGGTGTTCGCGCACAACGACCTGATGGCCGTCGGCGTGCTGGACGGCCTGAGCGCCGCGAGCCGCACGGTCCCGGCCGACGTGGCGGTGATCGGCTTCGACGACATCTCCATCGCCGCGCACACCCGCCCCGCGCTGACCACGGTCCGCCAGCCGTCCCGCGAGATGGGGGAGGCCGCGGCGACGATGCTGCTGGACAGCCTCAACGGCACCGAGCTCCCGGACGCCCCCCACGTGGTACCGACCTCCCTGGTGATCCGCGAGTCCGCGCCGGCCTGACACCGTTCCCCCGAGTGACTCCTTGACGACCGTGTGACGTGGCTGTTAAATGCATCACATGTCTCCGAAACCGGTTCCGGAACCGGTTTCCCCCGGACTGGATCGATCCACCCCTGCAGCCAGTTAGGACCGTCATGAGACTTCTCCCCCACGTGCGAAGGCCCCGGCCACCCCGCAGGCTGACCGCACTGCTCGCGGTCGGCGCCACCGCCCTCGCGACCGTCGTCGCGCTCGGTGGCGGTACGCAGGCGGCCGCCGCCGCGTGTGCGACCACCAACCTCGCCCAGGGCCACACCGCCACCGCATCCTCCGCGGAGAACGGCGGCACCCAGGCCGCCGCCGCCGTGGACGGCAACGCGGGCACCCGCTGGTCGAGCACCTTCGCCGATCCACAGTGGATCCAGGTGGACCTCGGCAGCACCCAGGCCGTCTGCCGGGTGACGCTGAGCTGGGAGGCCGCGTACGGGCGCGCGTTCCAGATCCAGCTGTCGGACAACGGAACCACCTGGAACACCGTCTTCTCGACCACCACAGGCGCCGGCGGCAACCAGTCGATCGACGTCACCGGCTCCGGTCGCTACGTCCGCATGAACGGCACCGCCCGCGCCACGGGCTACGGCTACTCGCTCTGGGAGCTGGCTGTGTTCTCCACCGGCGGGAGCACTGACCCCGGCGTGCCCGACACCGACCCGTTCAACCCCGACCTCGGGCCGAACACCTTCGTCTACGACCCGTCGACGCCGGCCGGCACCATCCAGAGCCGCCTCGACTCGATCGCCACGCAGATGAAGACCAACCAGTTCGGCAACGAGCGCTACGCCGTGCTGTTCAAGCCCGGCACCTACAACGCCGACGTGAACCTGCGCTTCTACACCCAGGTCGCCGGGCTCGGCCTGTCGCCGGACGACGTGAACCTCAACGGCCACGTGCGGGTCGAGGCGGACTGGCTGCAACAGGGCGACAACCCGAACAACCTCGGCAACGCGACGCAGAACTTCTGGCGCTCCGCGGAGAACCTGTCCGTGACCCTCCCGGCCGGACAGATCGAGCGCTGGGCCGTCTCGCAGGCGGCGCCCTACCGGCGCATGCACCTGCGCGGCCAGGTCCAGCTCTGGAACGGCGGCGACGGCTGGGCGTCCGGCGGCCTGATCGCCGACTCGCGCATCGACGGCGTCGTGGAGTCCGGCTCGCAGCAGCAGTTCTTCACCCGCAACAGCGACCTGCGCGGCGGCTGGTCGGGCTCGGTGTGGAACATGGTGTTCACCGGCACGGCCGGCGCGCCGGCGCAGCACTTCCCGAACCCGTCGCACACGGTCGTGGCCACCACGCCGAAGGTCCGCGAGAAGCCGTTCCTCTACGTCACGCCGGCCGGTGAGTACCGGGTGTTCGTGCCCGCGCTGCGGGAGAACACGAGCGGGACGTCGTGGGGATCCGGCGCGGCGCAGGGGACTTCCGTGTCCCTGGCCGACTTCTACGTCGTGCAGACCGGCACCCCGGCCGCGACGATCAACGCCGCGCTGGCGGAGGGCAAGCACCTGTTGTTCACGCCCGGCGTGCACCACCTCGACCAGCCGCTGCACGTGACCAACCCGAACACGGTCGTGCTCGGCCTCGGGCTCGCCACGCTCACCCCGGACACCGGCCAGCCGGCCATCCAGGTGTCCGATGTGGACGGAGTGAAGCTGGCCGGCCTGCTGATCGACGCCGGTGCGCAGAACTCGCCGGCGCTCGTCGAGATGGGCCCGTCCGGCTCGGCGGCGAGCCACTCGGCCAACCCGTCCTCGCTGCACGACGTGTTCTTCCGCGTCGGCGGCGCACACGTCGGCAAGGCCACGGTGTCCTTGCAGGTCAACAGCAGCGACGTGATCGGCGACCACATGTGGCTGTGGCGCGGCGACCACGGCACGGGCGTCGGCTGGACCACGAACACGGCCCAGAACGGGCTGGTCGTCAACGGCGCCAACGTGACGATGTACGGCCTGTTCGTCGAGCACTACCAGCAGTACAACGTGATCTGGAACGGCAACGGCGGCCGCACGTACTTCTACCAGAACGAGATGCCCTACGACCCGCCGGACAACGCGGCGTGGGGCAGCTCGGGCGGCGGCGCGCAGGGCTGGGCGTCCTACAAGGTCGCGGACTCCGTGACCAGCCACGAGGCGTGGGGCGTTGGCGTGTACTGCTTCTTCAACACGAACAACTCCGTCGTGGCCAGCCGCGGTTTCGAGGTGCCCAACCGGTCCGGGGTGCGCTTCCACGGCCTGGCCACGGTCTCGCTGGGCGGCGTGGGGACGATCAACCACGTCATCAACGACACGGGTGACACGGCGAACCTGCCGCACCAGGTGAGCTACGTCGAGAACTACCCGTAGGCCCGGTGAGCACGAGGGGCGCCGCGGGTTCCTGCTCCCGCGGCGCCCCTTCCCTCATATCCGCTTGACGATCCGGGCCGGGTTGCCGACCGCGACGACGTTCGGCGGCAGGTCGCGCGGCACGACCGCACCCGCGCCGACGACGGTGTTCTCGCCGATCGTCACGCCCGGGCAGACGATCACGCCGCCGCCGAGCCAGACGTTGTCCCCGATCGTGATCGGCTCGGACGACTCCCACCCGTCCCGGCGGGGACCGGGTTCGATCGGGTGGGTCGCGGTCAGCAGCTGGACGTTCGGTCCCATTTGGACGTCCGCGCCGACGATGATCTTCCCGACGTCGAGGAACACCGCGCCGTTGTTGACGAACGTACCCGGACCGATGCGGGTCTGGTAGCCGTACTCGATGCGGAAAGGAGGCCGGACGTTGACCCCCTCGCCCACCTCGGCGACCAGCTCGGCAAGGAGCGCGCCGAGCTCGCCGCGGTCGATGGTTGCGTTGTACCGCACCAGGATCCGCTCGCATCGCGCGTAGTCCGCGGCGAGGTCCGGGTCGTCGGCGCGGTAGAGCTCGCCGGCCAGCATGCGGTCCTTCTGAACTCCCATGGTTCCCCTTCCCTCAGGCGGACTCCCTGACCACCAGCGTAGGGTCGAAGATCACCGAGCGGGGCGGGGTCGCGGGGTTCTCGACGTGGGCCAGCAGCAGGCGGGCCATCTCGGCGCCCATCTCCTCCACCGGCTGGCGGATCGTCGTCAGCTGGGGGCGGCAGGACCGCGCCGGGCTGCTGTCGTCGAAGCCGATCAGGGCCACGTCGTCCGGCACCCGGCGGCCCGCGTGCTGCAGGACGCTCAGCGCCCCGGCCGCCATCAGGTCGTTCGCGGCGAACACGGCGTCCACGTCCGGGACGGCAGCCAGCAGGCGGGTCATCGCCGCCTCGCCGCTGGCATGGGTGAAGTTGCCCGGCTCGTCCGGCACGCCCGGCTGGCCGTGCCGGGCCATCGCGTCGCGGAAGCCCGCCATGCGCTCGCGGCTCGCCGGCACGTCCGGCGGGCCGGAGATCGTCACCGCCCGGCGGCGGCCGCGGGCCGCCAGGTGCCCGGCCGCGAGCTCCGCGCCCGCCCGGTGCGCGACGTCGACGTAGCTGATCGGGATCGCCTGCGTGGGCTGGGCGAACAGCACGACCGGCACCGACGCCGCCACGCACAGCACGGGCAGCGGGTCCGCCGCGTGCGTCGTCACCAGCAGCGCGCCGTCCGCGCCGCCCTGTCGCAGGTGGGCCACCACGTCCGCGCGCGCCTGCTCCGTGTCGGCCAGCATCAGCAGCGGATGCATGCGGTGCTGGCGCAGGAAGTCGACCACGCCGCCGACCACCCGGCCGAAGAACGGGTCGCCGAACACCCGCGGGCCGACCGGGCCGTCCCCCGTACCGGACACCACGAGCGCGACCGCCCCGGTCCGCCGGGTCACCAGCGAGCGCGCCGCCCGGTTGGGCGCGTACCCCGTCTCCTCGATGGCCCGCCGCACGGCGTCCTGGATCTCGGTGTCCACGTTGCGGATGCCGTTGACCACCCGGGACACCGTCGCCCGGGACACGCCAGCCACCCGGGCCACGTCCTCCAGCGTCGGCGCACCATCATTCATGCCGACATGGTACGGGAGAGCGCTCTCCGAGAACCCCGCCATGCAGGCCCGCCACAAACCACCCGCGCGCACACACGCGCGTGCAGAACGCCAGAAACGTAGCCCCCACCCTGTTCCCGGGGGCACCCCTCAGCGCCAGTCTACCGGGCACCCCCGACGAAAAGGCTGGTCAGGCGCTGCCTGTGGACAACTCGGCGGGTTGTGGGCAACTGCGGCGGGACACGGCTCAGAAGACGACCTGGGCGGACAGCGGCAGGTCGCCCGCTGAGCGTCCCGCGTGCACCGTGACCCTGCCCGGCTCGAGCACCCAGCCGGCGGGGGTCCAGTGCTCGACCATCCGCGCCGGGACGTCCACCACCGCGTCCACCACCCCGCCGGCCGGGGCGGTCACCGCCGCGAAACCCGCGAGCCACCGCGCCGGGTAACCGGAGTCCACACGGGACAGGTAGACCTGGACGACCTCGCGGCCGGGGCGGGATCCCTTGTTACGTATGCGAACTCGCACCGAGCAGGCGTGACCGTCCGGTTCGGACACCGAGATGTCCTCATAGGACCAGGCGGTGTAGCCCAGCCCGTGGCCGAACCAGTACGCGGGCGCCGCCCCGGACGAAAGCCACGCCCGGTAGCCGATGTCGAGCCCCTCCGCGTACTCGAGCACGCCGCCGGCCGGCCGCGTCTCCAGCACCGGCACGTCCGCCTCGGCGGCCGGCCAGGTGGTCGGCAGCCGCCCGCCCGGCTCGGCCGCGCCGAACAGCACGTCCGCGAGCCCGTGCCCGGCCTGCTCGCCAGGGAACCAGCCGAGCAGCACGGCCGCCGCGTCGTCGCGCCACGGCAGCAGCACCGGGCCGCCGGAGTTGACGACCACGACCGTGCGCGGGTTCGCCGCCGCCACGGCGCGGACCAGCTCGTCCTGGCCGCCGGGCAGCGCGAGCGTGGTGCGGTCGAAGCCCTCGCTCTCGATCTCCTCGGTCGTGCCCACCACCACGACCGCGACGTCGGCGGACGCGGCCACCGACACCGCGGCGGACAGCTCGTCGACCGCGCGCCGCCGCGGCGGGTCGGCGGCCAGCAGCGTCGCCACCCCGGTGCCGGGCACCAGCGCGCGGCGGGCCACGAGATGCACATCCACGCCCTCGGTGACGCGCAGCATCCCGGTCCGGGTGGCGGGCGAGAGGTGGACGTTGGCCGGGTCGTCCGTGTCGACCTCGATGACCTCGTCGACGAGCGGGCGGCCGTCCGCGGTCAGCGACACCGGGCCCCACCCGCCGACGGACAGGCGCCACTCACCGCTGGACGCCGGCCGCAGCAGCGCCTGGATCTCCACGGTCCGCGCGCCCGGCACGGCGGCGGGCTCGAGCAGCCGGCCGGACAGCCGCCGCTCGGCGTGCAGCTCGGCGCCGTCCCCGTCGAGGAGCCGCACCAGCAGGCCCGGCTCACCGGAGCGCGGGTCGCGGGCGGTCCGGGCGTCGAGCGGGGTCGGCAGGTCGCCCGGGTACGCGCCGACCGCGTGCACGACGTCGGCGGTGCCGGCGAGCGCGGCCCGGATGCCGTCGAGCGGCGAGACGGGCGCGGCCGGGTACACCCCCGCGCTGCCGCCGCCCTGGATCCGGGCGTCGACGGCGTTCCAGCCCAGTACCGCCACCCGGCGCAGCGCCGTCGGGTCGAGCGGCAGCAGCCCGGTGTTGCGCACCAGCACGGTGCTCGCCGCGACCGCCTCGCGCAGCAGCGCCCGGCCGTCCACAGTGGAGAAAGCAGGCCGGGGTGAGCCCAGCGCGCCCACCTGCTCGGCGAGTCGCAGCAGCCGCAGCACCTTGTCGTCCACAGTGGACTCCGGGACGTCGCCGGCGCGCACGGCCGCCACCAGCGCGTCGCCCCACGGCCCGTGCGGGCCCGGCATCACCAGGTCCTGCGCGGCCCGGGCCGGGCCGACCGTCGAGCGCACCGCGCCCCAGTCCGACACCACCGGCCCGGCGAAGCCCCACTCGTCCTTCAGCGGCGACGCGAGCAGCGGGCTCTCCGACATCCGCGCGCCGTTCACGCCGTTGTAGGCCGACATCACCACGCACACGCCCGCGGCGACGGCCGCCTCGAACGGCACCAGGTACACCTCGCGCAGCACCCGCTGCGCCACCCGGGCGTCCAGCGTCATCCGCGCGGTCTCCGAGTCGTTGGCCACGTAGTGCTTCGCGGTCGCCGCCACCCCGCCGGCCTGCACGCCGCGCACGTACGCGGCGCCGGTCCACGCGGTCAGCCACGGGTCCTCGCTGTAGCACTCGAAGTGCCGCCCGCCCACCGGCGAGCGGTGCAGGTTCAGCGTCGGCGCGAGCAGGACGTCCACGCCCTTGCGCCGCGCCTCGGCGGCGAGCAGCCCACCGAGCCGCTCGACCAGCGGCGGGGACCAGGCGGCGGCGAGCGCGGTCGGTGACGGCAGCAGCAGCGAGGTGTCCCGCTCGTCCCAGTGCTCGCCGCGCACGCCCACCGGACCGTCGGACATCACCACCGCGCGCAGCCCGATCGCCGGCTCCGCCGGCAGGCGCCACGAGGTCGTGCCGGTCAGCAGGCGAACCTTCTGCTCGAGGGTCAGCTTGCCCACCAGCCGCCGCAGCTCCGCGGTCACCGGCGCCCCCTCTCAGGTCATGGCGGGGCGCGCGGGCCGCCGCGCGTCCACGCCCTGGGTGAGCAGCGCCTCGACCGGCAGCGTGGCCGCGCCGACCGCGACCGCGTCCGACCCGAGCTGGCACAGCTCGATCGAGGTCTGCTCGTAGGCGTGCCGCAGCGCGTGCGCCGCGGTCGCCTTGCGGATCTCGGGCAGCAACCGGGTACCCAGCGCGAGGCCGGCCCACCCACCGAGCACGATCCGCTCCGGGTTGAACAGGTTCACCAGGTTCGCGATGCCCGCGCCGAGGAAGCCGACCGTGTCGTCGAGCACCGCCGCCGCGGTGGCCGACCGGTCGGCCGCGGCGAGCAGGAAGTCCAGCTGGGACCGTTCGTCCGGGCGCGGCACGGCCCGCCCGCCGCGAGCCTTGCGGAACCGGTCGAGGATCCCCTCCGCGCCCACGTACGCCTCGAGGCAGCCGTGCGAGCCGCAGCGGCAGAGCCGCCCGCCGTAGGCCAGTGTCGTGTGCCCCCACTCCCCCGCGCTGCTGGTCGACCCCTGGTAGGTCGTGCCGTCGGCGATCACCGTGGCGCCGACGCCGGAGCCGATCAGCGCGATGACGGCGTGCCGCGCCCCGCGGCCCGCGCCGAACCACATCTCCGCCTGCCCCTGGGTCTTCGCGCCGTTCTCCACGTACAGCGGCGCGGTCACCCCGGCGTCACGCACCAGCTCGGCCAGCGGGACGCCGTCCCAGCCGATCGACTGCGCGTGCACCCGGACCCGCTCGCCCTGCTCGACCGTGCCCGGCACGCCGATGCCGATCCCCAGCACGTCGGCCTCCGCGAGGCCGGGCTTGCCGAGCAGCTCGGCCAGCCCGGCCGCGATCAGCGGGGCGACGAGCGCGGGGTCCGGCTGTGGCGGCTCCAGCGCGCGCTCGACCGCGGCCAGCCGGGTCATCGACAGGTCGAACAGCTCCATGGACACGCCGGTCTCGCCGACGTCCACGCCGACGACCGTGCCGTGGGCCGGGTTCACCCGCAGCAACACGCGCGGGCGGCCGCCGTCGGAGTCGACGAGGCCGGCCTCGACCACGAGCCCGTCGTCGATCATCTCGCCGACCACGTTGCTGACCGTGGCGGCGGACAGGCCCGTGCGCCTGCCCAGCTCGTAGCGGCTCAGCGGCCCCTCGAAGAACAGCATCGACAGCAGCGTCGACCGGTTGCGCCGCCGCAGGTCCCGGACCGTGGCGCGCCTCGCCTCCATGAACTCGTCCCTCCCACCCCGGCAGTCGCACAGCCTATCCGGAGCCGACGATAGTTCATCGGCAGACTTATTTCGGTACTTAAAATTAGACTAATTTCGTTACCTAGTAGTTATTGACGTGACCGCGGTCACCCGGTTGACTCCCAGCCAGCAGGCAGCGTGCACGCTCACGTTCCCTTTCCCCGACAAAGGAGTCCGGTCCGATGCGACTCAGGCGAAAGGCCGTGGCCGTCGCCGCGGCGTTACTGCTCACCGCTGGTCTCGCAGCGTGTGGCGACGGCAAGACCGGCAGCGGTGCCGGCAACTCCAGCGGCGTCCTCAACGTCGGCATGCCGAACGGTCCGCAGACGGAGAACCACAACCCCTTCCTGCCGTCCAGCTCGAGCAACTCGCTCGGGTACCGCTGGGTGCTCTACGAGCCGCTCGTGATGACCAACCAGGTCAAGCCGGCGGACAAGGGCAAGCCCTGGCTCGCCAGCGAGTGGAACTGGTCGGACAACTTCCACCAGCTCGACCTGACCATCCGCGACAACGCGAAGTGGTCCGACGGGCAGAAGCTGACCGGCGGCGACATCGCCTACACGTTCACGCTGCTGAAGAACACCCCGGCGCTGAACATCAACGCGATCCCGATCGAGTCGGCCACCGCGGACGGCAACAAGGCCACCGTCAAGTTCACGAGCTCGCAGTTCGTGAACCAGATGGACATCCTGACCCAGACCCCGATGGTGCCCGAGCACATCTGGTCCAAGATGGCCGACCCCGCCACCGACACCGTGAAGGACCCGGTCGGCTCCGGCCCGTACAAGCTGAAGTCCTTCACGCCGCAGACGGTCACGCTGACCCTGCGCGACGACTACTGGCAGGACCCGCCCAAGGTCAAGGAGCTGCGCTACACCTCCTACAACGACAACAACGCGCAGACCACGGCGCTCGCGAACGGCTCGTCGGAGTGGGCGTTCACCTTCATCTCGAACTACAAGACCGTCTACGTCAACAAGGACCCCCAGCACCACAAGCTGTGGTTCCCGCCGGTGCTCGCCGCGCACGGCCTGTTCCTCAACACCGAGCTGAAGCCCTTCGACGACCCGGTGCTGCGCCGCGCGATGAACATGGTCGTCAACCGCAACGACGTGTTCACCCAGGGCGAGGCGGGCTACTTCTACCCGGAGATCAAGAACGTCACCGGCATCCCGACCCCGGCAGGCGACTCGTTCCTGGGCGACGAGTACACCGGCAAGGAGTTCAAGGTCGACGTCGCGGGCGCCAAGCAGCTCCTGAACGACAACGGCTACAGCTACTCCGGCGACAAGCTGATGGACAAGACCGGCAAGCCGGTCAAGCTGACGATGTCCAACCCGGCGGGCTGGTCGGACTACATCACCACGCTCGAGATCCTGAAGGACAACTTCTCGGAGCTCGGCATCGACGCGACGGTCGACAAGGCCAACCAGGACACCTGGACCACCAACGTCGACACCGGCCAGTTCGAGGCGGCGATGCACTGGACCAACAACGGCGCCACCCCGTACGACATCTACCAGTCCATCATGGACGGTGCGCTGTACAAGCCGGCCGGCAAGTCCGGTGTGAACGGCAACTGGGGCCGGTTCCGCAACGCGGACGCCACGGCGGCGCTCGACCAGTACGCGAACGCGGCCGACGACTCGACCCGCCAGGCGGCGATGGACGAGCTGCAGAAGATCTACGTCGAGCAGGCGCCCGTGCTGATCACCGGTGCGGCGAACGCGGGTGGCGAGTACAGCACGAAGAACTGGGTCGGCTGGCCTGACGAGAGCAACCAGTACGCGCCGGCGCAACCGACGCAGCCGAACGCGCTCGACATCATCCTGCACCTGAAGCCGGCCTCGTAGGCCGACGTGACCGTGGCGAACAAGCCCACCGCTTCCGACACCACCGACGTGGTGCTGGAGGCGGTGGGCCTCACCAAGCACTTCCCCGTCCGGCGGCGGTTGCGGGCCCTGTTCGCGCAGCGGCGCGCGGTCCACGCCGTCGAACAGGTCGACCTCGTGCTGCGCAAGGGCCGGGTCACCGCGATGGTCGGCGAGTCCGGGTCGGGCAAGTCGACCGTCGCGCGGCTCATGGCGCAGCTCGTGCGGCAGACCGGCGGTCAGGTCCTGCTGCACGGCGACCCCGTGCGGGCCAAGGGCCGCCGGTTCCGCGCCTACTGCCGGCGCGTGCAGATGGTCTTCCAGGACCCGTTCGCGTCGCTGAACCCGATCCACACCGTGCGCTACCACCTCACGCGCGCGCTGAAGATCCACGGCAAGGACCGCGACATCCAGGCCGGTCTCGACGACCTGCTGACCAGGGTGTCGCTGACACCGCCGGAGCGGTTCCTCTCGAAGTTCCCGCACGAGCTGTCCGGCGGACAGCGCCAGCGCGTCGCGATCGCCCGCGCGCTGGCCGCGGGCCCCGACGCGCTGCTGGCCGACGAGCCGGTGTCCATGTTTGACGTCTCGATCCGGCTCGGCGTGCTGAACCTGTTGCGAGACCTGCGAGACCGGATGAACCTCGCGATCCTCTACATCACCCACGACATCGCGTCGGCGCGTTACTTCGCCGACG
>DASYKY010000125.1:0-14138 GCA_035995025.1 Actinophytocola sp. | reverse complement strand
CGGCAGGCCCCGCACATCCGCCTCACCCCGCACCCCCCGCGGGTCGCCGGTCACCTGCGCCCCCTCGTCGCCCGGCACGCCCCGCGGGCCGCCAGTCACCTGCGCCCCCTCGTCGCCCGGCTCGCCCCCGGCCCGCGCATCCGCCTCATCCGGCAGGCCCCGCACATCCGCCTCACCCCGCACCCCCCGCGGGTCGCCGGTCACCTGCGCCCCCTCGTCGCCCGGCACGCCCCGCGGGCCGCCAGTCACCTGCGCCCCCTCGTCGCCCGGCTCACCCCCGAGCGGCACGCCCGGCCCGACACCGGTCTGCGCCCGCCCGCCTTCCGGTGCGCCGGACCGGTCGCCCGGCGCCACATCAGGTCCATGGCCGGAGTGCGCATCCGGCCCGGTGCCCGCCTGCGCACTCTGTTGGTCGCCGGATGTCGCGACCGTCTCGTCGCCGGCCACCGCGTTCGGCTTGGCGGCAGGCTCGTCGTCGTGGCCGGAAGTCATCTCGGCACCGGGGTCTCGTCTCAGTCCCGGGGGTCGTCCGGGTCGAGGCCGTGCAGCGGGAAGACGGCGCGGCGGGTGTCGCGGATCGTGCTGTCGACGCGTTCGTCGATGGTGCCGTCCCACGGGTCGAAGTCGGTGCTCTTCTTGTCGGTCATCGCGGCCGGCAGCTCGGCACCGGGCGCGAGCGAGTCGACGAGGTCGGTCCACTCGCGCGGCAGCGTCGTGGCCGGGTCGATCTCGCGGTCCAGCATCGTGGCGATCAGGTGCGTCCAGGACCGGGGCACGACGCGCAGGAGCTGGTAGCCGCCCCCGCCGCAGGCGAGCCAGTTCCCGCGGGCGTACTGCTCGGCGAGCTCGCGCACGGTCCGGTAGATCCGCCGGTGCCCGTCCACCGACAGCGACAGCGAGGCGAGCGGGTCCTCGTCGTGGGTGTCCACCCCGCACTGGCTGACCAGCAGCTGCGGCCGGAACGCCTGCAGCAGCGAGGGAACCACGGCGTGGAAGGCCCGGAACCAGGCGCGGTCGTCGGTGTAGGGCGGCAGCGCGACGTTGACCGCCATGCCCTCCGCCTCGCTGCCCCCGGTCTCGTCGGCGAACCCGGTGCCCGGGAACAGGGTGAGCGGGTTCTGGTGCAACGAGATCGTGAGCACGCGGGGGTCGTTGTAGAAGGCGTCCTGGACCCCGTCCCCGTGGTGGACGTCGGTGTCGAGGTAGGCGATGCGCTCGAAACCGTTGTCCAGCAACCAGGAGATGGCGATGGCCGTGTCGTTGTAGACGCAGAACCCGGCCGCCCGGTCACGCATGGCGTGGTGCAGCCCACCCGCGATGCTGACCGCCCGCTTGGTGGCCCCCGACGCGATCTGCTTCGCCGCGAGCAGCGAGCTGCCCACGACCATCGCGGAGGCCTCGTGCATCCGCTCGAAGATCGGGTTGTCGGCCGTCCCGAGCCCGTGCCCGACGTCCCATCCGACCGTGGGAGCCTCCCGCACGGCCGCGATGTAGCCGGCGTCGTGGATGCGCTCGATCTCGGCCTCGGGTGCCTCCGCCGGCACGAGCATCTCGACACCGTCGAGCACGCCCAGTGCGGAGGCGAGCCGGATGGTCAGCTCGAGACGGATCGGATGCAGCGGATGCTCGCCGCCGAGGTCATACCCCAGCAGCGCCGAATCCCAGACGACTGCGGCCGGCACATCCATGACGTCACCTTATCCGCGCAAACGCTCGCAAGCCCGCCCCGAACACCCCGTGGAGCGGCGATCCACGGTGGGGTCAGCCGGGCTCCGGACCGGTGGCGACCGGGCGGTCCGGGTCGGCGCTCCACTCCGACCAGGAACCGACGTACAGGTCCGCGGGCGCGGCCGCGGACGTCACCCCCGCCACCTCGAGCGCGAGCACCACGGACGCGGCCGTGACGCCGGAGCCGCAGTACGCGCCCACCGGCCGCCCGCCGGTCACGCCGAGGGCGGCGAACCGCTCGGCGAGCCGGGCCGGTGGCTGCCAGCGGCCGTCCTCGCCCACGTGCGCGGCGAACGGCGCGTTCACCGCGCCCGGGATGTGCCCGGCCCGCGCGTCGATCGGCTCCACGTCACCCCGGTAGCGCTCTGGCGCCCGGGCGTCGAACAGCATGCCGTCCCGCGCGCGCCCGGCCGCGGCTGGCGCGTCGAGCACCGGCATGCCGCCCGGCCGTACCGCGAAGTCGCCCGGCTCCGGCTCGGGCAGGGCCGTACCGACCGGCCTGCCCTCACCCGCCCACGCCGCGAAGCCGCCGTCGAGCACGGCGACCTGATCGTGCCCCGCCCAGCGCAGCAGCCACCACGCCCGCGCCGCGATCGACCCGTTGTCCGCGTCGTACACGACCACCGGCCGGTCGGCGCGCACGCCCGCCGCGCGCAGCGCGCGGCGCAGCGTCTCCGGGTCGGGCAGCGGGTGCCGCCCGGCCGCGCCGGGCGGGCCGGCCAGCTCGGTGTCCAGGTCGAGGTACACGGCGTCCGGCAGGTGCCCGTGGTCGTAGTCCTCGCGGCCGGGCGGGCCGCCCAGCCGCCACCGCACGTCCAGCACGACGGGCGGGTTCGTGCCCGCGGACAACGCGGCGAGCTCGGCACACGACACCAGCGGTGAGGTCACCGGCCCATTGTCGCGGACACGATCCGGCGGCCCGCAGGCCGATCAGGCGCAGGCGTGTTCACCCTGTGCGACCGCCACAGTGCTCCACCCGGGCGAGCGACTAACATGGGTGACGACGAGTCCGCGCAACGACGTGGTGTGGCTGCCCTCCAGGTAATGCTGAGCACGCACCCCCTGTCCGGGCGGCCCGCCAGCATGGTGGACGATCCCGTACGGACCCGACGCGACCTTGTCCGGCACGAAGGGGAGATGGCGTGAACGAGCTCATCGACACCACCGAGATGTACCTCAAGACGATTTACGAGCTCGAGGAGGAGGGTGTCGTCCCGCTGCGCGCCAGGATCGCCGAGCGGCTCGGGCAGAGCGGTCCCACGGTGAGCCAGACGGTCGGCCGCATGGAGCGCGACGGGCTCGTCATCGTCGCCGGGGACCGGCACCTGGAGCTGACCGACCACGGCCGCGCGCTCGCCGTCACCGTCATGCGCAAGCACCGTCTCGCCGAACGCCTGCTCGTCGACGTGATCGGCCTGGAGTGGGAGCACGTGCACAGCGAGGCCTGCCGGTGGGAGCACGTGATGAGCGAGGCCGTCGAGCGCAAGCTGGTCAAGCTGCTCGGCCACCCCACCACGTCCCCGTACGGCAACCCCATCCCGGGCCTGGACAAGCTCGGCGAGGGCGAGCCGGCACCGCCGGTCGAGGCCGGCCTGGTGCGCGTCGACGACGTCGCCCGCCGCGGCGGCGGCAAGGTCGAGATCCGCCGCATCGCCGAGCACGTCCAGCTCGACCCGGACCTGATGGCCGAGCTGAAGGATGTCGGCGTGATCCCGGGCCAGACCGTCTACGTCGGTCCGTCCAAGGGCGACGGCCACGCGATCGAGGTCAGCGGCGAGCACAGTTCTGCCCACGTGGCGCCGACGATCCTGCACGCGGTGCTCGCCCGGGCCAAGTGACGGCCCGCGGCGAGACGGGCACGCAACAGTGACGAACACCGGCACCCGCGGCACCGTGCCCGCCCGCGCCGGCCAGGAGTTCACCCGCCTGCACGGGCACGCACCCACCGGTGTCTGGTCCGCCCCGGGCCGGGTGAACCTCATCGGCGAGCACACCGACTACAACGACGGGTTCGTGCTGCCTTTCGCCCTGCCGTTCCGCATAGCGGTCGCCGCGCAGGCCCGCACGGACGGGCTGTTCGCCGTCACCACGGTTGGCGACGACGCCCGCCCGCAACGTGCCGAGCCGGTGCCGGTGGACGCGCTGAAGCCGGGCGGGGTCACCGGGTGGGCCGCGTACCCGGCCGGCGTGAGCTGGGTGTTGCGTCAAGAAGGGTTCACCTCCGGGGCCGATCTGGTCATCGCCGGCGACGTGCCGGCGGGTGCGGGTCTGTCTTCCTCTCATGCGTTGCAGTGCGCGACGGCACTCGCGCTGCTGGGTCTGGCCGGGACCGAGCTGGACCGGCCCGGCGCGCCCAGCCGGGCCGAGGTGGCCGCCTGGGTACAGCGGTCGGAGAACGACTTCGTCGGCGTCCCGACCGGTTTGCTGGACCAGACCGCGTCACTGTGCTGCGTCGAGGCGCACGTGCTGTTCCTCGACGTCCGCACGGGCGACATGGAGCAGGTCCCCTTCGACACCGCCGCCGCGGACCTCGACGTGCTGGTGATCGACACCCGTGCCCGCCACTCGCACGGCGACTCCGGCTACCGCGAGCGGCGCGCCGGCTGCGAGCGTGCCGCGGAGCTGCTCGGTGTGCCGGCGCTGCGCGACATCGAGCCGGCGGGGCTCGACGAGGCGCTGTCCCGTCTCCCCGACGAGCTCCGTCCGCTGGTGCGCCACGTGGTGACCGAGAACGACCGTGTCCGGAGCACGGTCGAGCTCCTCCGCGCGGCCCGGATCGCCGGGATCGGGCCGTTGCTCACCGCGTCGCACGAGAGCCTGCGCGACGACTACCGGGTGTCCTGCCTCGAGCTGGACGTCGCGGTGGACGCCGCGCGCGGCGCCGGAGCGCTGGGTGCCAGGATGACCGGCGGCGGCTTTGGCGGGTCCGCGATCGCACTGGTGCCCCGGGACGAGCGGCGCGCCATCGGGGACAAGGTGCTCGCGGCGTTCGCCGAGCGGTCGCTGCCGGCGCCGGGCCTGTTCACGGCGGTGCCCGCACCGGGCGCAGGCCGGGACATCTGAGCACCACGAACGAGCGGGCGCCCCGCAACCGGGAGTCCGCGAACCTGAGGAAGCGAGGACCGCGGTGAAGCTGCTCGTGACGGGCGGGGCCGGGTATGTCGGAAGCGTGTGCGCGGCTCGGCTGCTGGAGTCCGGGCACGAGGTCGTGGTGGTGGACGACCTGTCCACCGGGCACGCCGACGCGGTGCCGGACGGCTGCCGGTTCGTCCAGGCGGATCTCGCCGACGCGGCCGGTTCCCTGCTCGCCACGGGCTTCGACGGCGTCCTGCACTTCGCCGCCAAGTCGCTGGTCGGCGAGTCGATGGCGAACCCGGCGAAGTACTGGTGGGGCAACGTACACACGTCGATGCGCCTGCTGGACGCGATCCGGGAAGCCGGCACGCCCCGCCTCGTGTTCTCCTCCACCGCCGCGGTGTACGGCCAGCCGGAACGGGTGCCGATCCCCGAACGCGCGGCCACCCGGCCGACCAACACCTACGGCGCCACCAAGCTGGCCATCGATCATGCGATCACCTCCTATGCCACCGCGTACGGCCTGTCCGCGATGAGCCTGCGGTACTTCAACGTCGCCGGGGCGCACGGCGCCTACGGCGAGCGGCACACCACCGAGACGCACCTCATCCCGCTCGTGCTGCAGGTCGCGCTGGGGCAGCGGGAGAGCATCCACGTGTTCGGCGAGGACTACCCGACCGACGACGGCACCTGCATACGCGACTACATCCACGTCGACGACCTCGCCGAGGCGCACCTGCTGGCGCTCGAGAACGCCACCCCGGGCGAGCACCGGATCTACAACCTGGGCAACGGCATCGGGTTCTCCGTCCGCCAGGTCATCGAGGCCTGCCGGGCGGTGACCGGCCACCCGATCCCCGCCGAGTCGAAGGACCGGCGTGCCGGCGACCCGGCCGCTCTGGTCGCGTCCAGCGAGCTGGCCCAGGTCGAGCTCGGGTGGAAGCCACGCCACGTGGACCTCGAGGGCATCGTGCGGGACGCCTGGGACTTCGCTCGCACTCGCGCGGGCCGCTGACCACACGGCTCACCGGTCCGCCTCCGCCGCGAGGATCCGCTCGGCCGACGACACGCTCTCCTCGATCATCGAGCGGAGCACGGTGGGTGGCAGCCCCCGGTCGAGCGCGTCCCGTACGAGCCGCGCGAGGTCGTGGTCGGGGTCCGCGTCGAGCGCCACCTCCACCGCCAGGTTCGCGAGCACGCCCTCGCCGCGCAGGTAGGCGTGGATCGCGAGCAGGATCGCCGGCGAGGCCCGCTCGGGCGCGGGAACCACACGGATGAGCGCCGTCCACAGCAGTTCCGCCGCGTCGCCCCGGTCGGTGAGGGGCAGCGGCAGGCAGTTGTCGCGCACCAGCGGATCGCTCAGCGCGGCGGCAAGCCGCGCGATCTGCTCGTCCGGCAGGTCCGGGACGGTGTCGGCGGTCGCGTCGATCGCGGCACTCACCTGCGCCCACTGCTCGACGGCAGCCGCGCCGGCCGGCTTTCCGGACTGTTCGGCCAGCAGCTGGGCCACGTGTGCCACGCGGTCCTCCCGGTCCGGAGCGAGGTGGGCGGCCATCTCCGCGCGGCTCGCGTAGCGCACGAGGCCCGCGTAGGTGTGCAGCGCGGCGAGTGCCGAGCACTGCGGGTCGCGTACCTGTCCGGTGCACTCCTCGTCCACGTAGCACC
This sequence comes from Actinophytocola sp., assembly GCA_035995025.1. Taxonomy (GTDB): domain Bacteria; phylum Actinomycetota; class Actinomycetes; order Mycobacteriales; family Pseudonocardiaceae; genus Actinophytocola. The sequence goes on along the minus strand of DASYKY010000125.1, from coordinate 7,670 downwards.
ACCAGGTCTCGCCGAACTCGATCGCCGGCACCCAGATCGCGTGCACGATCGGGATGTCGACGTCGTCCAGCTCCTGGGCCACGAAGTCCATCAGCCAGCGGTACGGAAGTTCGGGCGGATCGGCCGAACCACCGACGATGACCGGAACCGCCACGTCCGCGTTGTTGGCGACCGCGGTCAGGCACAGCTGGCCGACCAGGTCGGGAGCATGGCCTTCCTCGGGGAGGTCCATGCGCATGGTGGCGCCGAGCTGGATGCGCTCGTCGATGTGGAACGTGATCAGCACGAGCGAGTTCTCCGGCGGGAAGCCGATCATGCTCGGGATGCTGGCGATCAGCTCGCCCATGTCGTCCAGGTAGATCGTGTTGGCCGGGGACGGAGCGGCCGGTGGCGATGTCATGAGTCCACAGTGCGTGGCGGTGAGACGGTGCGTAGGCGGCCGTTGACGTTCTGTGGATAACTTCCGGCGTTGTGGACAACTCGCTGTCGGCGAACAGATCACCCGATCGTGACTTGAATTCGCAAGGGCACCTTCAGGCAATATGGTCATGTGTTCGATTACGTCTCCTCCCTCCCCAAGGCCGAGCTGCACGTCCACCTCGTCGGCTCGGCGTCCGTCGACACCGTGCTGGAGCTGGCCCGGCGCCATCCCGAACGGGCGGTGCCGACCGACCGGGACGCGCTGGTCGCGTTCTACGACTTCACCGACTTCGCCCACTTCATCGACGTCTACGTCAAGGTCACGCGGCTGGTGACCTCGGGCGCGGACATCACGGCCCTGGTGGACGGACTCGCCACCGACCTGGCCCGCAACGCGGTGCGCTATGCCGAGGTCACGGTCACGCCGTCGTCGCACCTTCTGCTGGGCATCGAGCCGGACGAGCTCGCCGAGGCGCTGACCGTGGGGCGCGCGGTGGCCCGCGAACGGCACGGTGTCGAGGTGGCGTGGGTGTTCGACATCGCGGGCTCGCTCGGCTACGACCAGGGGATCGCGACAGCGGAATGGGTCTTACGCCACCGTCCGGCCGGGACGGTCGGGTTCGGGCTGGGCGGCAATGAGGTCGGCGTGCCGCGGGACCTGTTCCGCGACCCGTTCGACATCGCGCGCGAGGGTGGCTTGCATCTCGTGCCGCACGCGGGCGAGACGACCGGACCGGAGACGATCTGGTCCGCACTGCGCGACCTGAACGCGGAGCGGATCGGGCACGGGACCAGCGCGGTGACCGACCCGGAGCTGCTCGCGCACCTGGCCGACGAGGGCATTCCGGTCGAGGTGTGCCCGAGCTCGAACATCCGGACCAGGGCGGTGCGCTCGCTCGCCGAGCATCCGTTACCCAGGCTGCTCGAGGCAGGCGTCCCGGTCACGCTGGGCACCGACGACCCCGGCATGTTCCACACGGACCTCAACAGGGAATACCTGCTGTGCCACGAACACTTCGGCCTCAGCCGGTCCGAGCTCGCGGACCTGGCCAGGGCCGGCGTGCGCGCGGCGTTCTGCGCGGAGGAGCGGAAGTCGTCGTTGCTGGCCGAGATCGACGCCGCCGAGCGGGGCCGTCCGGGGGTGGTGAGTGCCTAGGACCGCCTGGCAAGGTGCCACGTCCGATTCCCGCCAGCCGAGACCGCCGTGCCGGGCCAGCATCGGGGCATGTTGATCCGACACAGGGGTGCCGAACCGGTCGTCGACCCGACCGCGTGGGTCGCGCCGAACGCCACGTTGGTCGGCGATGTCCGGATCGGGCCGGATGTGCGAGTCCTGTACGGCGCGGTGCTCGACGCTGAGGGTTCCCGGATCGAGGTGGGCGAGAGCTCGATCGTCTCCGAGCACGCGGTGCTGCGGGCGACCGCTGTGACGGACAGCGGCGCCGCGGTGTCCGTGGGCGACCACGCGTTCATCGGTCCACATGCGACGGTGCTGGGAGCGACGGCCGGCCGATGCGCTTACCTCGCGGCGCAGTCGACGGTGCTGCACCTGGCGCGGCTCGGCGCCGGGGCGAGCGTCGCGGTGGGGGCGTTGGTGCACGCGCGGACCGTCCTGCCGGACGAGTTCTTCGTGCCGCCGCACAACACGGCGATCGGCGACCCGGTGCGGGTGCTGTCGCCCGACCGCGCCGACGAGCTCGCCGCGGCCATCCGGGACACGGCGTTCGCCGATGCCGCGTTCGGTGTGCGCGCCGAGTGGTCGGACCGGATCGCCCGCTACGAGCGGGTGGCGAAGGTCCGTGCGGCGGAGTACGCGGCGCACGCCGACGACACAACCGTGGGCTGACCTGGTCACGGGTGCGGCCCGGATCGGCCCGGCGGCATCCGCAGGCCATCGACATTGGGCAGACTGGAGACATGAGCGAAGAGGACCCGTACCTGTGGCTCGAAGACGTCACAGGTGACACCGCGCTGGGATGGGTGCGGGAGCGCAACGCCGAGGCGGTCGACGAGCTGACCCGCGCGCCGCGGTTCGGCGAACTGCGAGACGAGATCCGGGAGGTGCTCGACGCGGACGACCGGATCCCGTACATCCGGCGGCGGGGCCGGTACCTGTACAACTTCTGGCAGGACGCGGCCAACCCGCGGGGCTTGTGGCGCCGGACGCCCCTCGAGTCGTACCGGCAGGGCGAGCCGGAGTGGGAGCTGCTGCTCGACGTCGACGCACTGGGCCGGGCCGAGAACGAGAACTGGGTCTGGCAGGGTGCGACCGCGTTGCGGCCCGGGTACCGGCGGGCGCTCGTCGAACTGTCGCGGGGCGGGGCGGACGCGGCCGTCGTGCGGGAGTTCGACCTCGAGACGTGCACGTTCGTCGAGGACGGCTTCTCGCTGCCCGAGGCCAAGAGCCAGGTCGGTTGGATCGACGAGGACCGGGTCTACGTCGGCACCGACTTCGGGGACGGGTCGCTCACCAGCTCCGGGTATCCGCGGATCGCCAAGGAGTGGCGCCGGGGCACGTCGCTCGCCGAGGCCACCGTCGTGTTCGAGGGCAAGCCGGACGACGTGGCGGCCGGGGCCTACCACGACCCCACGGAGGGGTTCGAGCGCGACTTCGTCTACCGCAGCCCCGACTTCTACCGCACGGAGAAGTACCTGCGGACGGCGGCCGGGCTCGTGCGCATCGACGTGCCGGACGACGCCGAGACGTCCGCGCACCGGGAGTGGCTGCTGATCAGCACGCGCTCGGAGTGGTCGGTCGGCGGCGCGACCTACCCGGCCGGCGCCCTGCTCGCCGCCCGGTTCGACGACTACCTCGCCGGCTCCCGGAAGCTCGACGTGCTGTTCGAGCCGGACGCGCACACGTCGCTCGCCTACCACGCGTGGACCCGCAACCACCTGATCGTCGCCACGCTCGAGGACGTGAAGAGCCGGTTCGCCGTGCTCACGCACGGACCGGACGGGTGGTCCCGCTCCGCGCTGGACGGGGTGCCCGAGGTCGGCTCGGCGGACATCCTCGACACCGATCCGGACGTGAGCGACGAGTACTTCCTCAACGCGAGCGGCTACACCCAGCCGGCGACCCTGTACCGGGGCGAGATCGGCGGCGACGTCGAGGTGCTCAAGCGGGCGCCCGCGTTCTTCGACGCCGACGGACTGGACGTCGTGCAGCACTTCGCGACCTCCGACGACGGCACGAAGATCCCGTACTTCGTCGTGGGACCGGGCGGTGGGCCGACGCTGCTCACCGGGTACGGCGGGTTCGAGGTCTCGCTCACCCCCGCCTACAGCGGCGTGACCGGACGAGCATGGCTGGCGCGCGGCGGCACCTACGTCGTGGCGAACATCCGCGGCGGCGGCGAGTACGGCCCGACCTGGCACCAGTCGGTGCAGCGAGAGCGCAGGCTGCGCGTCTACGAGGACTTCGCCGCCGTGGCCGAGGATCTCGTCACCCGCGGGATCACCTCACCCGGCCGGCTCGGCATTCAGGGCGGGTCGAACGGCGGGCTGCTGATGGGCGTCATGCTGACCCGCTATCCGGAGCTGTTCGGAGCGATCGTGTGCCAGGTGCCGCTGCTGGACATGCGGCGCTACCACAAGCTGCTCGCCGGGGCGTCCTGGATGGCGGAGTACGGCGACCCGGACGAGCCGGGCGACTGGGAGTTCATCAAGGAGTACTCGCCGTACCAGAACGTCCACTCGGGACGACCGTACCCGCCGACCCTGGTCATGACGTCCACACGGGACGATCGGGTGCATCCGGCGCACGCGCGCAAGATGGTGGCCCGGCTGCACGAACTCGGCTACGACGTGCCCTACTACGAGAACATCGAAGGCGGGCACGGCGCGGCCGCGGACAACGAGCAGCTCGCGTTCAAGTGGGCGTTGGCGTTCGAGTTCCTCTGGGAGCACCTGGGAGGCGAGAAGGCCGGCAGCTGACTCACCGCGCGAGCGATGCCCAGATCCGGTCCGGCAGCACCCGCGCCGCCTTGGTCAGGTCGACGTCCGCCGCCCCGGCGAGCCAGCGGCGGGACAGCTCCGCCACCGGGCCGATCAACAGCATCTCGGTCAGCGGCTCCGGCAGGTCCACAACGGACCCGTCGCGCATGTACGGTGCCAGCCACCGCGCCATGCGGGCCATCCGCGGCGCCTTCATCGTTGCGATCGCCTCCGCGTGCGCCGGCAGGTAACCGGCATAGGCCGACGCGTGGATGAACCGAGCCTGCCGCGGCTCCTCCTCGACGAACCGCAGGTACGCCGTCACCACCGCACGCACCCCGCCGCGCGCCGTCCGCGCCCGCTCGAGGGAAGCCACGATCCCGTCCAGCAGCGCGGCCATGCAGCGCTCGTACAACGCCGCCGCAAGCCCGTCGAAGCTGCCGAAGTGGTGGTACAGGCTGCCCAGGCTCACCCCGCCGGCCGACACCACCGCCTGCACGGTGAACCCGTCCGGCCCCGCCTCGTCGTGCACCGCGAGCGCCGCGTCCAGCAGCCGGCGAACTGTCTCCTCGCCGCGACGTTGCTTACCGGGCAACGCGCGTCAACTCCAGCGCCTGCGCCCACAACTCCCCGGCGAGCGACGGGTCCCGCGGCAACGGCTGCTCGGCGTCGAGGTGGAAGTACCGCCCGGTCCCCCGCTCCTCCGCGAGCCGCACGACCGGGGCGGCACCCGCGGCCGGCGTCGCCCACGTCAGCTTCACCGCCCGCAGCACCAGCCCGAGCGGCCCGCCCGGGTCGCCGAGCCGGGTGCGGACCACGCCCGGGTGCACCGCGTCGATGGTCACGCCGGCATCCTGCCAGCGCCGTGCGAACAGCGGCAGCACCAGCAGGTTGGCGAGCTTCGTGTCGCAGTAGGTGCGCATCCGGTGGAAGTCCGCGCCGACCGGAGTTCGGTCGGGATCGACCTGTCCCTTCACGTGCAGGCCGGCGCTGACCTGCACGACGCGCGCCAGCCGGTCCTCCAGCGCGAGGTTGAGCTGGAACGGCGCCAGGTGGTTGACCGCGAACGCGCGCTCGATGCCGTCCTCGTTGCGCTCGAGGCGGGTCGGCCACACGCCGGCGTTGTGCACGAGCACGTCGATCGACGGGCAGGCGTCGGCCAGCGCGGACGCCGCCGCGGCGACCGTACGCGCGCTCGACAGGTCGCCGACCACGACCTCGGCGCGGGGGCTCGCGTCCAGCCGGCGGCACAGTGCGATGACGCGATATCCCTTGGCCGCCAACGACTCCACGACCGCGCGGCCGATTCCCCGGTTGCCGCCCGTCACCACCGCCGTCCGCATGCCAGCAGTATAACTAGAATGATTTTCTAGAACAATTTTCTAGATCTGGGGACGGATGAGGCCGACGATCGCCGCGAGGCGGGCCTTGTGGTTGCCCTCGCTCAGCCGGCCGTCCCGGGTCAGCGTGACCAGGCCGTGCAAGGCGCTCCACAGCACCTCGGCCAGGATGGCCGGGTCCGTGTCGCCCGCGTACGGCGCGACCGTGATGCGCAGCTCGGCGAACGCCTCCCGGAGCGGGGCGGGCGCATCCGGCGTGGCGAACCGCAGGCCCGTGGCACGGCTGAACATCCCGTCGTAGACGGCGGGACTGGCGTCCGCGAAACCGATGTAGGCCGACGCGGCCGCGCGCACCGGGTCCTCCGGCCACTCCGCGCGGGCCCGGGCCAGCTCCTCGGCCAGCTGCGCGAACCCGCGCTCGGCGACCACCGCGATGATGGCGTCCTTGCCGGCGAAGTGCGTGTACAGCACGGGCTGGCTGAACTCGATGAGCTCGGCGAGCCTGCGCGTGGTGACCGCCGCCCAGCCCTCCGCCTCGGCGAGATCACGGGCGGTCTGCACGATCAGCTCGTGCCGCTGCGCGCGTTCGCGCTCTCGCCGTCCCACTCCACGAATCTAGCACCGCTAGCGCATTTCAGACCCTGCTCGCGACACCGTGGCCGACCTGTTGCTGATCACGCGGCGAGCTGCTGCTCGGCTAGCGTCGGCCCCGATGCGCACGATCAGCACGTCGGTCACGATCGACGCCTCGCCTGCGGTGGTGTGGGCCGTGCTCGCGGCGCGGCCGGCGGCGGAGCTGCGGTGGCTCGGCAGGCTGCCGGTGCCGGGCATGTTCAGCGGCGAGCACCGCTTCGAGCTGTCGCCGATCGACGGCGGGCGCACCACGGTCGTGCAGAGCGAGCGGTTCCGCGGGTTGCTGGTTCCGTTGCTGGGCAAGATGCTGCGGCAGACCGAGCAGGACTTCGTCGCGCTCAACGCGGCGCTCAAGAAGCGTGTGGAGACCTAGCGTCACGACCGCGGCCCGGCTCTGAGAAGAGCCGGGCCGCGGTGCTGCAATCAGAGTCAGCTGCAGCCAGAGGTCGAGCCGCAACCCTCGCAGACGTAGCACGAGCCCGCCGGGCGCATCTTCGTGCCGCAGGTCATGCACAGGGGGGCGTCGGCAACCTTGCCGAGGTGAAGTTCCAGCAGCTCGGTCGAGCTGTGGGCCTCGACGATCTCCGGCTCGGCCCTGGCCGGTTCCACGGCCCTGCGGGACGGGGTCGCGTCGACCGTCGTGCGCAGGCCCTCCAGGTCCACATCGGACGGCGTGCCGTAGTCGTTGCTGACCTGGGCGGCCCGCTCGTCCGCGGTGAAGATGCCCAGCTGCGACCGCTTGTCGTACGAGAGGTGGTCCAGCGCGAGCCTGCGGAAGATGTAGTCCAGCACGCTGGTCGCGATCCGCAGGTCCGGGTCGTCGGTCATGCCGGCCGGCTCGAAGCGGAGGTTCTGGAACTTCGAGACGTAGAACTCCAGCGGAATCCCGTACTGCAGGCCCACCGAGATCGACGTGGCGAACGCGTCCATCACGCCGGCCAGCGTCGAGCCCTGCTTGCCCAGCTTGATGAAGATCTCGCCGAGGCCGTCGTCCGGGTACGAGCCCGCGTGCAGGTAGCCCTCGGCGCCACCGACCGTGAACGACACCGTCTGCGACGGGCGCTTCTTCGGCAGCCGCTTGCGCACCGGGCGGTACTCGATGACCTTCTCGGGCTCGGCAGTGCCGTTGTTCTTGCCCTTGCCCGCCGACAGCGGCTGGCCGACCTTGCAGTTGTCGCGGTAGATCGCGAGCGCCTTCAAGCCCAGCTTCCAGCCCTCGAAGTAGATCTGCTCGATGTCCTCGACGGTGGCCGCCTCCGGCATGTTCACCGTCTTGGAGATCGCGCCCGAGACGAACGGCTGCACCGCCGCCATCATCCGCACGTGGCCCATCGGCGCGAT
>DASYKY010000124.1:0-104832 GCA_035995025.1 Actinophytocola sp. | reverse complement strand
CGGTACGGGTGACAGTGCTGCTCACGGTCGCCGCCTGTCCGATGCGGGATCGGCTCACCACCGACGTCACGGCCGCCGTGGCCGCGGTCGCCGGGGTCGAGACGGTCGCCGTCACCCTCGACGTGATGTCCGACGATCAGCGGGCCGCGCTGAAGGAGAAACTGCGCGGGCCGCAGGCCAATCGTGAGGTGCCCTTCGCCAAGCCTGGTTCGCTGACCCGGGTCTACGCGGTGGCCTCCGGCAAGGGCGGGGTCGGCAAGTCGAGTCTCACGGTGAACCTCGCGGTGGCCATGGCCGCCCGCGGCCTGTCGGTCGGCGTCGTGGACGCGGACATCTACGGCCATTCGGTCCCCCGGATGCTCGGCGCCCACGGCCGCCCGACGCGCGTGGAGAAGATGATCCTGCCGCCGGAGGCGCACGGCGTGAAGGTCATCTCGATCGCCATGTTCACCCAGGGCAACACCCCGGTCGTCTGGCGCGGCCCGATGCTGCATCGCGCGCTGCAGCAGTTCCTCGCCGACGTTTTCTGGGGCGACCTCGACGTGCTGCTGCTCGACCTGCCGCCGGGCACGGGCGACATCGCGATCTCGGTGGCGCAGCTCATCCCGAACGCGGAGATCCTCGTGGTCACTACGCCACAGCAGGCCGCCGCGGAGGTGGCCGAGCGCGCGGGCGCGATCGCCATGCAGACCCGTCAGCGCCTGGCCGGCGTGATTGAGAACATGTCGTGGCTGGAGCTGCCCGACGGCTCGCGGATGGAGCCCTTCGGCTCCGGCGGCGGCGCGGCCGTGGCCGAGTCGCTGTCGAAGTCCATGGGCGCGGACGTGCCACTGCTCGGCAAGGTGCCGATGGACCCGCGCCTGCGCGAGTCCGGTGACAACGGCACGCCGCTGGTCACGTCGGTGCCGGACGCCGAGGCGGCCAAGGTGCTCATCGACATCGCGACGAGGCTGTCGACCCGCGCCCGCGGGCTCGCCGGCCGGATGCTGTCGGTCTCCCCGGCCTGACCTACCGCTCCCCGGGCAGCACGTCGAACGCGATCAGCTTGATCGCGTCGAGCAGGTCGCGCCCGCGCGGCACGGTCTCCGGATCACTCAGCCACTGTGCGGCCAGCCCGACGAGCAGCGTCTGGTAGAAGGCGCCGATCTTCTCGGCCTCCTCGTCGTCCTCGACGATGGCGCCGAACAGGTCGGCGAGTGCGATGCGGGCCTGCCGCGTGTCGGAGGCGAACGACTCGCGGAGCCGTGGCTCGCGCTCGAGCACCGCCAGCAGCTCGAACTGGACCGCCCATAATTTGGACGACTCCCGGAAGGAGCCGATCACCCGCTCCCACGCGGCGACGAACAGGTTCGAGTGGCCTTCGATCGAGTAGTCACGCGTCGCCACCAGGGCGGCGATCGAGTCGCCCCACTTCTCCAGCGACTGCCTCAGCGCGGCCTGGAGAAGCTCCTCCTTCGAGCCGAAGTGGTAGCCGATCGCGGCCAGGCTCACGCCGGCCGCCGAGGAGATGTCGCGCGCGGTCGTGCGCGCGTAGCCCTTGTCGACCAGGCAGCGCTCGGCGCCCTCGAGGAGTGCTTCCCGATTTCCCATACGGCGACCGTACCACCGTCTGACACATATGTTTCAGACCGACGTGTTGCACAAATGTCTGACACAGGTGTACCGTCGCCGACATGGGAAACGCGAACGTCCTGATCTCCGGCGCCAGCATCGCCGGGACCACGCTGGCCCACTGGTTGCACCGCAACGGCTTCACGCCGACGGTGGTGGAGCGCGCGCCCGCCATCGGCGAGGGCGGCTACAAGATCGATATCCGCGGCGCGGCGCTGACCGTCGTCGAACGCATGGGCGTGCTCGACGAGATCCGGCGATTACGGACGGACGTACAAGGCGCCTCGGTGGTCGATGCCGCCGGCCGGCGCGTGGCCAGCATGGACGGCGACACGTTCGGCGGCCGGGAGCACGGCGACGCCGAGATTATGCGCGGCGATCTGAACCGCCTGTTGTACGACCTGACCCGAGACGAGGTCGAGTACCTGTTCGACGACTCGATCGCGGTTCTCGAGCAGGCGGCCGACGGCGTGGAGGTCACGTTCGCGAGCGGCACGCGACGCCGGTTCGACCTGGTCGTCGGCGCGGACGGGCTACACTCGAACACCCCGCGCGCTGGCCTTCGGCGACGAGTCACGCTACGTCCGGGACCTGGGCTACCACGTGTCGATCTTCAGCGTGCCCAACCATCTGGACCTCGACCGCTGGGAGCTGACCTACGTCGGCCCTGGCCGCACCGCGCTCACCTACAGCACGGCACGGGACACGGCCGCGAAGGCCATGTTCCTGTTCAGGACCGGTGCGCAGCGGCAGGACCACCGCGACCCGTCCTCGCAGCGGCGCGTACACGGGCGAGAGCTGGGAGATCCCGCGGTTGCTCGAGGGCATGGCGAGCGCGCCGGACTTCTACTTTCGACTCGCTGAGCCAGGTCCACATGGACACCTGGTCGGCCGGCCGCATCGGCCTGGTGGGCGACGCGGCGTACGCGGCGTCCCCGGCGTCCGGCCAGGGCACGAGCCTGGCACTGGTCGGCGCGTACGTCCTGGCTGCCGAACTGGCAGCGGCGAACGACCACGAGTCCGCCTATACGGCGTACGAGTCCCGAATGCGCCCGTTCGTCGTCCGCAACCAGGCCCTGGGCCCGTCCAACATCAAGCGAATGGTCATGCGCACCCGAACCCAGGTCCGCCTTTCGATGATCATGCTGGGCCTGATGGCAAAGCTCCCGGCCCGCGACCGCCTGCTGGCCAAGGTCATGGCCCCCATCCACGAAGCCGCCAACGCGATCGACCTAGGCCGTGTCCTTCAAAACCAGATGAGCAAGGTGGCGAGGTCGATCATGCCTTGGTAGGAAAGTGCGGTTTGAGTGTTCGACCACGTTGTGACGCTTGTAGATCGCGGGATCGAAAATGGGTGGGCGGTCGCCCGCCCGGCCGCGGCGGTGTCGGTTGGCTTGCTGGTCGCGGTGTTCGGGAATGGTCGCGGCGACGCCACGTCGGCGCAGGTACTCGCGGACCGCGCGGGTGCTGTAGGCCTTGTCGGCCACGACCCGTCTCGGTCGGGTCCACGGCCTGCCCGCGCCGGGACGTCGCATGCGGATTCCGGTGATGACCTGGATGAACTACCGAGAGGGGTTTGCTGCGGCGACGTCGAAGGCGAAGTGGATCTTGCGGTGGGCCCGCCCCGGGACCGGCCGATGGCATGATCATCTAGTTTGGTCTGCCCGCTATCGGCTCCGCTGCCACCTGTGTGCGGTTCCGGGCCAAGGCGACGGGCGCCCGCGGCGTGCTGGTGGGCACGCACGATTTGTGGAGTCCACCAAGACCTCCCGGCCCAGCTCGTCGATGGCCTCAGCGATCACCCGCGCCTTGCCCACCACCAACGTCAACGTGCCGTTCCGGGCCCACCGCCAGAACCGGTGGTAGACCGTCTTCCACGGCCCATACCGCTCGGGCAGATCCCGCCACGCGATCCCCGGTCCTGGCCTACGCACCACAACACCACGCCGATGTCGACGTAGCTGGGAAGGAAGTCAGGTGGCGTCCGGATCGAAGGGGGCCTTGCCGGCCACTGGCGGGGGCGTGTCCTCGCTCTTGGCCGGGTCCGGCTCAGCGGCCGGGGGTGCGGGCGGGGTGTGCCCGTTCGCCTTGGTGTGGCCGTTGCCCGAGTCGACGTCCTCGAACAGGTGCTTCGTCACCGCGCGCCGGGGGTCGAAGTTCCGTAACTGCTGGAGATCCTGCAGCGGCTTGCGGAACTCCTCGAACGTGTCGTCGCCCATCTCCGAGCGGAGCTGCTCGCGGGCGCCGGACGCGTACTCGCGGACCTTGCGCACGCTGCGCCCCAGCCACGCCGCAGCGGAGGGCAGGCGTTCCGGGCCGAGGATGAACAAGCCGGCCACGACCACGATGAGGATCTCGGCCCAGCCGATGCTGTCGAACACTGTGGCCTTCCTCCGCCGCGCCAACGCCTACGCATTCCAGCGTAGCCAATCAATCGGACTGCAGGGTCACCTGAACCGTCAGCTCCCGGCCGGCTCGCGCCAGCACTACCGGCACCGCGTCGCCGACCTTGTGCGTGCGCACCGCGACGTACAGCTCCGCGACGTCGCCGATGGTCTTGTCGCCGACCTTGGTGATCACGTCGCCCTGCTGGATGCCGGCCTTCGCGGCCGCGCTGCCGTCCTTGACGTTCTGCACGCGGGCGCCGTCGGAGGTCTCCGCGGACACGGACGCGGCGTTCACGCCGAGGTCGGCGTGCTTCACCTGGCCGTTCCGGATAAGTGTCTCGATGATCGGGCGCGCGTAGTCGATGGAGATGGCGTAACCGAGGCCGATGTTGCCGGTGCCGCCGTCCGCACCCCGAAGGTTTGTGTTGATGCCGACGAGCGCGCCGGTGGAGTCGACCAGCGGGCCACCGGAGTTGCCCTGGTTGATCGCCGCGTCGGTCTGGATGCCGTCGTAGATGGCCGGTTCCCCGTCCGCGCCCGGCGAGACGACCGCGCGGTGCAGGGCGCTGACAATGCCCTCGGTGACGGTGTCGGCGAAGCCGAGCGGCGAGCCGATCGCGATCACGGTGTCGCCGACGGCCAGGTCCCCGGAGCTGCCGAGCTGCAGCACGGTCGGGTTCGGCACGTCGATCTTGAGCACGGCCAGGTCTGTCTTGGGGTCGCGGCCGACGATCGCCGCCTTGACGCGGGTGCCGTCGTTGAACACCGCGGCGATGTCCTGACCCTGGTCGACCGAGCCGCCGAGGGTCACGACGTGGTTGTTGGTGAGGATGTAGCCGCCGCCGTCGATCACCGCGCCCGAGCCGGTGCCGCCGGAGTCGCCGACCCTGACCTCGATGGACACGACCGCCGGGCGCACCTTGTTCGAGATGTCCGCGACCGAGCCGGCCGCGCGCTCCTTGCCGGTCGACACCTGGGCCAGCGTCACGTCACTGTGCAGCGAGTCGCCGCTGCGCGCGATGTACCAGCCCACCACGCCACCCGCGGCACCGAGGATCACGGCGACCAGGGCGAGCGTGAGCAGCGCGGTGACCTTGACCCGCCGACCGAAGAGCAGCTCGGGCAGGCTGAGCAGCTGCCCGGCGGGGCGGCTGCGGGTCTTCTTGCCGTCGTCGAGCTTGGCGTCCTCGGCGCCGAGCGCCGGCGGGCCGATCATCGCTCCGGCGGCCGGGTCGCGCCACGGGTCCTTGGCGGCCTCGTCGTCCCACGGGTCGACGCCGCCGGGGGCGTCCTCGGCGGGCGGGCGCTGCAGCAGATCCGTGGTGCCTGCCGGCCGGCCGAACGCGCTGACCAGCGACTCGGGTGGCGGCGGTGCCGCCTTCATCTCGCTGAACGCCATCCGGGCACCCGCGGGGCCGCCGGGCTGAGGCGAGAACGCCCCGCTCACCCCGGCCGGGCGACCGAACACGGCCGCACTGGAGGCATCGACCTCGGGGCGGTTCAGCGGTCGTGGCCCGAGGTGGGGACGGTCGGAACCGTCGCCGTTCGGCTCGGGGGTCACCTGGTCGTTCATCGGTTCCCAGCGTGCCCGATCAGCGGTGAAGTCGGCGTAGCGACAAGCGCTTCCGGATCAGCGGCCGGTCGCGGTGCGCAGCGTGGCGAAACCCGCCTGCTGCACGGTGCCCAGGCCCGCGGCGGCGGGCCGGTTGGCGTCCGGCGGGGTCTGCGGCTTGGGCTCGTCGGAGCTCGACGTGGTCACCAGCGCGAGCGCGCCGAGCACCAGGCCCGACACGACGACACCGGCACCCTGCGCGGCGCGGCGACCAGGCCGGCGGCCGAGGACCGCGCCCCCCTCACCGAGCTTGGCGGACGAGCCGAGCGGCGCGCTGGACCCAAAAGGGGCGGCCGTCGCTCCCATCCGGTCCGGCTTCTGCACGGCGACGAGCTGCCCGTCCTCGGTCACCGCGAGGCCGTCGGGCGTCGACGGCATGTCGATCTGCTGGGGAATGGCACGCAGCGTGGCCAGCAACGCGGCAGGCACCACCGGCATGTCGGCGCGCTGCACCGCGGACGCGGCCTGGCGCTGGGCGACAACGTCGGCGAGACAGTGCGGGCAGCGGGCCATGTGCGCGGCCACGCGGTCGTGCGCCGTCGGCGACAGCTCGCCGTCGACGAACGCCACTATCGCGTCCGGCAGCAGATGCTGTTCGGACAGACCCCAACCGCGCTCGTCGGTCACGACCTACCCTCCGATACCAGTTCTCTGCGCCGCTCCAGCGACGCGCGCAGCGCCTGCCGGCCCCGGTGGATCCTGCTTCGCACAGTACCCAACTTCACGCCGAGGGTTGCGCCGATCTCCTCGTACGACAGGCCTTCCACGTCACAGAGGACGACGGCGGCCCGGAACTCGGGCGGCAGCTCGTCCAGCGCGGCCTGCAGATCGGGGTCCAGGTGGGTCTCCGCGTACACCTGCTCGGGGCTCGGGTCGTCGCCGGCCAGCCGGTCGGTGTCCTCGGGCAGCCCCTCCATGCGCAGCCGCGAGCGGCGGCGCGCCATGTCCAGGAACAGGTTGGTGGTGATGCGGTGCAGCCAGCCCTCGAACGTGCCCGGCTTGTAGCTGGCCAGCGAGCGGAACACCCGGATGAACGTCTCCTGGGTGAGGTCCTCGGCGTCGTGGGCGTTGCCCGTGAGCCGGTAGGCCAGCCGGTAGACGCGGTCGGCGTGCTCGCGAACGACCTCGTCCCACGACGGCGGCGTCCAGTTGGACTCGTCCAGCTGAACCGGTTGCGCCTCGGCGATCACCGAGCCGGTCGACTGCGTGTGCATCGGGCGGGTAGCCACCTCCCCGGGGTCGTCTGCCCCGCTGCCCTGCTCAACGTCCACATCACTCACCGTGTTCCCGCCCTCGACATCCGTGTCCCGGATCACCTGGTACCCCCCTGCTCCACGACCCTCCACAGGGATAATCGCCGATCCGAATATGAACGTAGTGAGAGTCGCCTGAGAGCCTCCTGAGAAATGAACGCGTCCCTGTTACCGCCGGGTTCACCCGATTCCCGTCGGACAACGCTAATCTCACACTCCGTGGCATCCGATACGCCGACGATCGACTCGGACGCGCTGAACGCGTACGTCGAGGGTTACCTCACCGAGGACGAGACGCTCGCCTCGGCCCGCGCCCGCGGCGTCGAGCTGGGTTGCTCGCCGATCTCCGCCGGCGGGGGCGCTGCCCTGCGGTTTCTCACCACCGCCCTGCGCGCGAAGGCGGTCGTGGAGATCGGCACCGGCGTCGGCGTCAGCGGTCTCTACCTGCTGCGCGGCATGGCCTCCGACGGCGTGCTGACCTCGATCGACGTGGATCCCGAGCACCAGAACGCGGCCAAGCGGGCGTTCACCGGCGCCGGGATCTCGGCCGGCCGCACGCGGCTGATCATGGGCCGCGCCCTCGACGTGCTGCCGCGGCTCACCGAGGAGGCCTACGACCTGCTGTTCGTCGACGCCGCGCGGCCCGAGTACCCGGCCTACCACGAGCACGGCGTGCGGCTGCTGCGGCCGGGCGGCGTGATCGCGTTCAACAGCGTCCTGTGGTCCGGCAATGTCGCCAACCCGGCCCGCCGGGACGCGGAGACGGTCGCGTTGCGCGAGGTCGCTCGCGCCGTCCGGGACGACGACCGGCTGGTGCCGGTGCTGCTGCCGCTGAGCGACGGCCTGCTGCTCGCGGCGAAAGCCCAGTAGCGCGCTAGTCGTTCGAGCTCTCCGAGGCGACGAACCCGCCAACGCCGAGCCCGGCGGCGAGCCCCAGCACGATGATCGCCCAGCCCGCGCCGTTCAGGTCCGACTCGCCCGACCACCAGCCCCACACCGCGCTGGTCGCCACGCCGAAGGGCATGAACGCGACCAGCCCGGCGATGATCCCGGCGACCAGCCTGAGGTTGCCGAAGCGCCTGCGCGGCCCCATCTCCTGACCGACCTGGTTCATCTGCCAGACGGCACGGTACGGGTCGTTCCCCGGCGGGGGCGGCTGTCCGGGCTGCATGAGACGACGGTAATCGCCCTGACCGCCCGCGAGAAGCGGAATCACTCGACGCGCTCGCCCTTGCCGAGCACGACCACGCCGCCCGGGCTCACCGTGTAGCGCTCCCGGTCCCCGGCCAGGTCCACGCCGACTTGCGCGCCGTCGGCGAGCGTGACGTTCTTGTCGAGGATCGCCCGGCGCACGACCGCGCCCTTGCCGATCCGCACCCCCGGCAGCACCACGCTGCCCTCGACGGTCGCGCCGTCCTCGATCTGCACGTCCGCGCTGATCACGGACTCGCGCACGGACGCACCGGACACGATCGACCCCGGCCCGACCATCGACTCGACCGCCGAGCCGGAGTTGACGAACTTCGCCGGTGGCATCGGCGGGGTGGCCGTGCGGATCGGCCAGCCCTGGTTGTACAGGTTGAACACCGGGTGCACGGAGACGAGGTCCTGGTGGGAGTCGTAGTACGCGTCGAGCGTCCCGACGTCGCGCCAGTAGCCGCGGTCCCGCTCGGTCGCGCCGGGCACCTCGTTGTCGTCGAAGTCGTAGACCATCGCGCCGCCGCTGCCCACCAGCATCGGGATGATGTCGCCGCCCATATCGTGCATCGACTCTGGGTTGGCCGCGTCCGCGCGCAGCGCCTCCAGCAGCACGTCCGTGCGGAACACGTAGTTGCCCATCGACGCGAAGGTGACGTCCGGGTCGTCGGGCACGTGCGGCGGCTCGGCCGGCTTCTCGAGGAAGCGCGTGATCCGGCCGTGCTGGTCGGAGTCGATGCAGCCGAACGCCTTCGCCTCGGTGCGCGGCACGCGGATCCCGGCCACGGTCACGCCCGCGCCGGAGTCGACGTGCTGGGCGACCATCTGCGACGGGTCCATCCGGTAGACGTGGTCGGCGCCGAACACGACGATCTGGTCCGGCCGCTCGTCGTAGACGAGGTTCAGCGACTGGAAGATCGCGTCCGCGCTGCCGGTGTACCAGCGCGGACCGAGCCGCTGCTGAGCCGGCACCGGGGTGATGTACTGCCCCAGCACGCTCGACAGCCGCCACGTCGTGGAGATGTGGCGGTCCAGCGAGTGCGACTTGTACTGGGTGAGCACACAGAGCTGGTGGTAGCCGGCGTTCACCAGGTTGGACAGGACGAAGTCGATCAGCCGGTAGTTGCCACCGAACGGGACGGCCGGCTTCGCCCGGTCCGCGGTCAGCGGCCACAACCGCTTTCCCTCACCACCTGCGAGCACGATGGCGAGCACATGTGGCTGGCCGTTCACGACTCGCCCTCGCAGGCTCGGCCGAGCCGCTCGCGGTCGCCCTGTGCTGAATGGTTCGCTCCGCAAGCTCCGCTCACGGGCTGACCCTAACCGCGCGACGCACCGGCGGCTACCTTGGCCAAATGCACGTTGGCTTGCTGACCCGTGAATGGCCGCCCGAGGTGTACGGCGGCGCGGGAGTCCACGTCGAGTTCCTCGTCCCCCGGTTACGCGAGCTGGTCGGTGTCGACGTGCACTGCTTCGGCGCGCCGCGGTCGGCCGAGGGCGTGCACCCGCACAACCCCGCGCCCGGCCTCGAGCACGCGAACCAGGCGCTGCGCACGCTGTCGGCGGACCTGTCGATCACAGCCGCGGTCGGCGGCGTCGACCTGGTCCACTCGCACACCTGGTACGCCAACCTCGCCGGGCACCTGGCCAAGATCCTCTACGGCGTCCCGCACGTGATCACCGCGCACTCGCTCGAGCCGCGCAGGCCGTGGAAGGCCGAGCAGCTCGGCGGCGGCTACCGGCTGTCGTCGTGGGTGGAGAGGACGGCCTACGAGGCGGCCGACGCGATCATCGCGGTCAGCTCCGGCATGCGCGACGACGTGCTCGACTGCTACCCGGCGCTGGACCCTTCGCGGGTCCGGGTGGTGCGCAACGGCATCGACGCGACCGCCTACCACCCGGTCACCGAGGACGACGCGCTGCGCCACTACGGCGTCGACCCGGCCCGCCCGATCGTCGTGTTCGTCGGGCGGATCACCCGGCAGAAGGGCGTCGGCCACCTGATCGCCGCGGCGCACCGGATGGACCCTGCCGCGCAGCTCGTGCTCTGCGCGGGCGCGCCGGACACGCCGGAGATCGCGGCGGAGACCGAGACCGCGGTGGCAGAGCTGTCGGCCGCGCGGCCCGGAGTGATCTGGATCCAGAAGATGCTGCGGCCGGCCGAGGTGCGCCAGCTGCTCAGCCACGCGACGGTGTTCGTGTGCCCGTCGGTCTACGAGCCGCTCGGGATCGTCAACCTCGAGGCGATGGCGTGCGGGACCGCGGTCGTGGCGTCCGATGTCGGGGGCATCCCGGAGGTCGTCGACGACGGGCGGACGGGCCTGCTGGTGCACTACGACCCGGCCGGCGAGGCGGCGTTCCGGACCGGTCTCGCGGACGCGGTCAACGCCGTTCTCGCCGATCCGGGCCGGGCGAAGCTGATGGGCGCGGCGGGCCGGGAGCGTGCGGAGCGTGAGTTCTCGTGGGCGACGGCGGCCGAGCAGACGGTCGAGGTTTACCGGTCGGTCCTACCCTGAGTGGATCTCGGGTGGAATCCGGCTGATCTCCGGGTCGTTCCTGAGAGCGCGTTCAGCGATCGGCGGCTAGCTTGGATCGCGTGGGGACGACATTGCTGGTCAGAGGCCCGGTACGCATCCGGTTGGCGCGTTTCACGGTCGCGTCCGCGATCGCGACCGGGATCAGCCAGCTCGTGCTGCTGACCGTCTACTGGGTCGGCTGGACCGACGCGGCGGCCGCCAGCACGCTCGCCTTCCTCGCCGGCTCGGTGCCGCACTTCCTGATGGTCCGCTACTGGGCGTGGCACGACGCCGACCCCGGCCGGCTGCGCCAGCAGCTGACGACGTACTTCACCGTCACCCTCGTCGGCGGCCTCGCGTCGATCGCGCTGACGACGCTGGCGGAGCAGTTCCTGCTGCCGCTCGTGGACGGCCAGGGCTGGCGGGCAGCCCTGCTGACGCTGAGCTACCTCGCCGCGAGCGGGCCGGTGTTCCTGGTCAAGTTCGCCTTGTTCGACCGCGCGTTCGCCCACCGAGCTCAGCGAGCGAAGGCCGACACCAACTCGACCAAGGTCCGCGCCGCGAACCCCGTCGCCCCGGCCGTCACCTCGTCGTAGGTCCGGTCCGACCGAGCCGGGCCGGCGATGTCGAGGTGCGCCCACGGCAAGCCCTCGGCGAACTCACGCAAGAACATCGCCGCGGCAATGCCACCCGGCCCGGGCGGACACTGCCGCACGTCGGCGATGTCGCTGCGCACGGCCTCGGCGAACTCGTCGCCCACCGACGCGGCGTCCGACGGCAGCGGCATGCGCCACCAGCGCTCGCCCGCCCGCTCGCCCGCGGCCAGCACCCGGTCGGCCACGTCGTCCGCGCTCGCGAACAGACCGCCGGTGCGCAGGCCGAGCGAGACCTTCATCGCACCCGTCAACGTGGCGACGTCGACGATCAGGTCCGGCGCGAGGTTCTCGACGGCGAACGCGATCGCGTCGGCCAGGACCATCCGGCCCTCGGCGTCGGTGTTGGTCACCTCGGTCGTGCGCCCGCCGTAGTGGCGCACGACGTCGCCGGGGCGGTACGCCGAGCCGGACACGTGGTTCTCCGCGCACGGCACCAGGCCGGTCACCCGGACGTCCGGCGCGAGGTGCGCGATGGCCTCGACGGCGGCGATCACCGCGGCACCGCCGGACATGTCGGTGCGCATCAGGTGCATGCCGTCCGCCGGCTTGATGGAGATGCCGCCGGTGTCGAACGTGATGCCCTTGCCGACGAGCACGACGTGCGGCGCACCACGCTTGCCCCAGCCGAGCTGCACGAACCGCGGCGGCCGGGTCGAGCCGCCGCCGACCGCGAGCATGCCGCCGAAGCCGTGCTGCGCGAGCCAGTGGTGGTCGCGCACCGTCGCGTCCACGCCCGGCGCGCGGCCGGCGGTCCGGGTGGCCATGCGGGCGAGCCAGGCCGGGTCCTTGACGTTCGACGGCGTGTTGGCGAGATCACGCGCGAGCCCGGTGGCGCCCGCCACCACTGCCGCGCGGCGTGCGGCACCGGTCAGCTCGCCGGCGCGCCCGGCCGCGACGAGCCGGACCGTGCGCACCCGCGGCTTGCCCGGCTCGCCGGTGACGACGTAGGTGTAGCCGCCCAGCCGCAGCCCCCACACCAGCTCGGCGACCTGATCCGCGTCGACGTCCGCCGGCAGTTCGACCTGCAGGTTCCGGTCCGCGGCCGGGCCTCCGTCGGCGATCCGGCCGTTGTGTGCCCTGATCAGCGCCGCACCCGCGGCGCGCCACTGGCCGGGTTCACCATCGCCGATCCCGGCGACCCACCGCACGGCCGAACCCACTGGTCCGGGCTGGATCTCCCCGGCCTTTCCGGTGAGCGCGACCGCATCCATCCACTCGGCGCCGAGCTCCGCGGTTCGGGTCGCCGGCGTCGGCACGGGGTCCCCGGAACGGCACAGCACGGCGAGTGGGGCGGCCCGGCGCGCGGCGGTGCTCACCTCGACCTCGGGTAGTGCTGTCGGCAAAGCAGGCACCGACATTGCAAGGTCCTCCAGACTCGACGAAAGTGCTAGGCCATGCCCTCCACTCTGGACGGCATCAGCCGGCCGCGACCTTCAGCGCGTCACCGAGAGCGCTTGCCTCCTCCGCCGACATCTCGACGACGAGGCGTCCACCACCCTCGAGCGGGACGCGCATCACGATGCCCCTTCCCTCCTTGGTCACCTCGAGGGGACCGTCACCGGTCCGGGGCTTCATGGCCGCCATAGCGTGCTCCCTCCGTCTAGCCTGCCCACTCCGGCCGGGCCGACCGGGCCGAAGTCGGTGACATTCTCCCCTATGGCATCTCGGCGGTGAAATCGAACCGATCAACTGCGTGTCGATGACCGGCCCTTATGCATCCGGAACCCACTGGCGCGGGCCCGCACTCGGCTGGGAGACTCGAAAATCGTGCGAGCCAGGTCCGCGCTGTTCGACATCTACGGCAGCTACCTCCGAGCGCGAGGTGGCGCGGCTGCCATCGCGGCATTGGTGCGCCTGCTCGAGCCGCTCGGCTTCGAGGCGCCGGCCATCCGGACGGCCGTGTCCAGAATGGTGCGTCAGGACTGGCTGCATCCGGTGCGGCTCGCCGACGGCCCCGGCTACGCGCTGACCAGGCGCGCCGAGCGGCGGCTCGACGAGGCGGCCATGCGGATCTACCGCACCAATCCGTCCACTTGGGATGGTCGGTGGCACGTGCTGGTGCTCGAGGAGCTGCCGACCCGCAGCGCGCGCGAGCGGCTCGACTCGTCGCTTCGGCTGCTGGGCTACGGCCCGCTCGGCCCGACGACGTGGGTCACGCCACGGCCGTCGGCGGAGCTGCCGGAGGTCCTCGAGGCGGAGGGCCTTGCCGGCCGCTCGTTCCACGGCGAGCACGACGGCGACGACGTCGAGCTTGCCGCGCGGGCGTGGGACCTCGAGTCGCTGGGCGCCGACTACGCGGGTTTCGTGACCGAGTGGCTACCGAGAGTGTCCGCAGTGGACGGTTCGGTGCCGGCGGACGCGTTCGCTGCGTCGCAGCAGCTGCTGCACGCGTGGCGCAAGTTCCTGTTCCGCGATCCGGGCCTGCCGGCGTCGCTCCTGCCCGCCGACTGGCCGGGCACCGAGGCCGCCCGCTTCTTCGACCGGGAGACCGCACGGCTCGCGCCGGCCGCGGAGACCTTCCTGTCCGACTGTCTCAACCGGGGTACACGCGCGAGGTCCAGCGCATGATGATTCGGAGGTAGCACGTCTTGGCAGCACTGCTGGTCGACGACCGCGACGGGGTCCGCACGCTGACACTGAACCGGCCGGAGGCGTTCAACTCGCTGACCGTCGAGCTCAAGCAGCTGCTGCTGGGCGCGCTCACCGAGGCAGCCGCCGCACCGGAGGTACGCGCGGTCGTGCTGACGGGGGCGGGCAAGGCGTTCTGCGCCGGGCAGGACCTGAAGGAGCACGTGGCCGCGCTGCGGTCCAACGACCCGGCCCCGTTCCGGACGGTCGCCGAGCACTACAACCCGATCGTCCGCGCGCTGACCAGCATGCCGAAGCCGGTGATCGCCGCGGTGAACGGCATGGCGGCCGGCGCCGGCGCGTCCTTCGCCTACGCATGCGATCTGCGCATCGCGGGCGAGTCGACGAAGTTCCTGATGGCCTTCGCGACAATCGGCCTGACCGCGGACTCCGGCGCGTCGTGGACCCTGCCGAGACTGATCGGCTACGGCCGCGCGATGGAGATGATGCTCCTCGCGAAGCCCGTCACCGCCGCCCGCGCGCGCGAGCTGGGCATGGTCACCGAGGTGGTCCCGGACGCGGAGGTTCTCACCACGGCCGTCGATCTGGCTGCCCGCATGGCGGCCGGCCCGACGACCGGCTACGCCAAGATCAAGGAAGCTCTCCTGACCGGCGCCGGCGCGGATCTGGAAGGGGCGCTGGCGTGCGAGGGCGCGGGCCAGACAATCCTGGGCGCCACCACCGACCACCGCGAAGCGGTGGACGCCTTCGTGGAAAAGCGCACCCCGACGTTCACCGGTCACTGACCATCCACAACCAGCGCAGTTGTCCACAACCGCGCGAGCACACCCGTATTTGTCGGTATGCACCGATAGAATGGCCTAGAGGGGTGCCCCCGGAGAGGGTGGGGGCTTTCGGTAGGTGAGTTCTGCACGCGCGCGCGTGCGCGCGAGTTTTGCTTGTGGTGGCGCGGGTTGTGCACAGGTTCGGATTCCGCGGTCCCCGGAGTGTCTGTGGTCGTCGGTAGGCTGGAATTCGGGGCCAGAGGCATCGGGCGGCGAATGGCCGGCCTCCGTAGGTCCGGATTTCCGGGGAAGCCGGACCTACTTCGTGTCCGGGGATTCGACGGCGGCCAGGGCGCTCTCGATGCGCTCGCGGGCGCCGGCCAGGTGTTTGTCGCAGATCTTGGCCAAGGCCTCGCCGCGTTCCCAGAGGGCCAGGGAGTCCTCAAGGGACAGTCCGCCGGTCTCCAGTTTCGCCACCACCTCCGCCAACTGGTCTCGGGCCTGCTCGTAGTCCAGCTCTTCCGTCACTGGGCCGGGGTCTCCAATCGACTGTGAGAGTTCACCAGGACCGCCGCCACGGCCTGGTCGTAGCCTACGAACGCCTCCGCGAAGTCGGCACCGTCGCGTTCGGCGACGGCCTCCTCGATGCGGGTCAGCTCGCCGGTCACGCGCTCGCGGTGCTGGGCGCCGCGGCCGAACCACCAGCGCGTGCCGGCATAGTCCAGCGTCGCCTCGGTCAGTTCGCGTAGCCGGTTCGGCAGGTCACGGCGGCCCGGGGCGTCGCAGCCCGCGCACAGGGCCGCCCAGCACTCGGCGGCCGCGGCGTCGGCGGAGTGTGCTCTGGCGCGGACCAACTCGGCCGACGTACGCAGCGCCGGCGTGTCGGCTGTCGCCCTCGCGACCGCGTACGTCGCGACGATGGTCAGCGGCAGGAAGGTCGGGTCACGCTCCGGTCTCGGCATCGTTACCTCCACTCGCGCCCGTCACGCCGGTCACGGTCGCGTGCACCGCGCCATCCGAGACGCGCACCCGCAGTCGGGTGCCTTCCGGCGCCTCATCGGTCGAGCGGAGCACTCGCGGGCGGCCGTCCTGGTCCACCCGCTGCACAACCGCATACCCGCGGGCAAGCGTGGCTGCTGGTCCCAGCGTCGTCAAGCGGGCACGGGTGTGGTCCAGCGAGGAACGTTCCGCGGCGACCAGGCCCGCGACCCCCCGCCTTGCCCGGTCGGCAAGTGCACTGACCTGCGCACTTCGCTGTCCGAGCGGCGTCAGCGGGTCGGCAAGGACCGGGCGGCTGCGCAGTGCGTCGAGCAACCGGCGTTCCCGGTCCACCCAACCGTGGAGGGCCCGGCGCGCCCGGTCGCGCAGCTGGTTCACCCGGGTGGACTCCTCCGCGAGGTCGGGCACCACCCGCTTGCCAGCGTCCGTCGGCGTCGAGCACCGGACGTCGGCCACGTGGTCGAGCAGCGGCGTGTCCTGCTCGTGCCCGATCGCGGACAGCACCGGCGTGCGGCAGTCCGACACCGCGCGCAGCAGCGTCTCGTCGGAGAACGGCAGCAGGTCCTCGACGCTGCCGCCACCGCGCGCGATCACGATCACCTGCACGTTCTTGTCCCGGTTCAACGCGGACAGCGCGTCGACGATCTGCGGCACCGCGAGCGCGCCCTGCACCGCCACGTTCTCCACCCGGAACCGCACGGAAGGCCATCGCGCGCGGGCGTTGGTCAGCACGTCCTTCTCCGCGGCCGACGCGCGGCCGGTGATCAGCCCGACGGTGTGCGGCAGGAACGGCGGCCTGCGCTTGCGCCGCGGGTCGAAGATCCCTTCCGCGACAAGGAGCTTGCGCAGGCGCTCGATGCGGGCCAGCAGCTCGCCGATGCCGACCGCGCGGATCTCGTCGGCGCGCAGGCTCAGCGTGCCGCGGCCGATGAAGAACGCGGGCCGTGCGTGCAGGATCACCCGGGTGCCGTCGGTCAGCGGGTGATCGCGCAGCAGCGCCGTGGTGCACGTGACGGTCATCGACACGTCCGCGGCCGGGTCGCGCAGTGTCAGGAACGCCGTGCCGGTGCCGGGCCGGTTCGAGATCTGCGTCACCTGGCCCTCGACCCAGATGTCGCCGAGGCGGTTGATCCACTCCGCGACCTTGCGCGCCACCGTCCGCACCGGCCACGGCTGCTCGGGCGTCGTGCTCGGTTCACTCACGACGGGCCCTCGCAGGCTCGGTCCCGCCGCTCACGTGTGGTCGCGCACTGTTGCTATGCGACGGGTCAGCATGCCGACGAACGACGGCCGGTTCGCGTGGGCGCGCTCGTACTCGAGCAGTTCGGTGAGCTCCGCCACGGAGAAACGGCGCAGCCGGGCGCGCAGCTGGGGCAGCGAGAGGTCGTCGTAGTTCTCGGCCTCCACGATGGACGGCTCGTGCGCCTCGGACTCCGCCACCAGCGCGCGCTCCTCGGCGACCCACGGGTCGGGCGCGTGGAAACCGTTGGAGCTGTTCAGATCCTGCTCGGCCGGCTGGTCACCATCGCGGTCGACATCGTCCTCGACATCCTGGTCGGCATTCTGAGCGACGTCCTTGTCGGCGTCCTTGTCGACGTCCTGCTCGACATCGTTGTCGGCGACCCGGTCGAACGCGGACGGCCTGCTGAAGTCGTAGCGGTCGCCGTTGCCCTCGAGATCCTCGTCGAAGGTGGCCCACTCCGGAGTCTCCTCGACCGGGCGCAGCCCGGCGAGCACCTCGTCGCCGCGGATGGCCAGCTCGGTCACCTGTTGCTGTACGCGCATGGACATCTGTAATGCCTGGCTCGCAACGGTCACCGGCAAGCCGGCGATCTTGGCGGGCAGGGTGCGCGCCTGCTCCACGGCGGTGACGGCGAGCCCGGCGGCGACTCGCACCGGAAGCGGGAGTGACTTCATGGTGCCTAGCCTGCCGCAGACCGGGCCATCTGCCTACCGAGGCTCCCGGTACGTACGCTGGGTGTCATGACCAAGCGAGTTCTGCTGGCCAAACCACGTGGCTACTGTGCCGGCGTCGACCGGGCGGTGGTCACCGTCGAGAAGGCGCTGGAGACATACGGGCCGCCGGTGTACGTACGCAAGGAGATCGTCCACAACCGGCACGTCGTCGAGACGCTGTCCGAACGCGGCGCGATCTTCGTCGACGAGGCCGACGAGGTGCCCGAGGGCGCACTGGTGGTGTTCTCCGCGCACGGCGTGGCGCCGGCGGTGCACGAGCAGGCGGCGACGCGGCAGCTGCGGACGATCGACGCGACGTGCCCGCTCGTCACGAAGGTGCACCAGGAGGCGAAGCGGTTCGCGCGCGACGACTACGACATCCTGCTGATCGGCCACGAAGGACACGAGGAGGTCGAGGGGACCTCCGGCGAGGCGCCGGCGCACATCCAGCTGGTGGACCGGGCCGAGGATGTGGACCGCGTCACGGTGCGGGACCCGTCGAAGGTCGTGTGGCTGTCGCAGACGACGCTGTCGGTCGACGAGACGATGGAGCGGGTCGAGCAGCTGCGCGCGCGCTTCCCCGAGCTGCAGGACCCGCCGTCGGACGACATCTGCTACGCCACGCAGAACCGGCAGGTCGCGGTGAAGGCGATGGCGTCGGAGTGCGACCTGGTGCTCGTGGTCGGGTCGGGGAACTCGTCGAACTCGAAGCGGCTGGTCGAGGTGGCGCTGCAGGCGGGCGCGTCGGCGGCCTACCTCGTGGACTACGCGCGTGAGGTCGACCCGGCCTGGCTCGACGGGGTGTCGACGGTCGGCGTGACGAGCGGGGCCTCGGTCCCCGACGTGCTCGTGATGGACCTGCTGTCGTGGCTGGCCGAACGCGGCTGGGCCGACGTGCAGGAGGTGACCACCGCGAACGAGAAGGTCGCTTTCGCGTTGCCGCGCGAGCTGCGCAAGGCGCTCAAGGGGAGCGTGCGCTAGCCGCGCCTCCCAAGCCTTACAGTTACGGGTCCTGCGGGCGGCGGCGTGCGGTCGCGCTGCGCTCGCCGGCTTCCCGGCGGGAGCGGTCGTCCCTGCGCGGGCGCTCGGAGTTGGCCTCGCGGCGGCGCGGCTGGGCGGCGTCGCGGTCGCGAGAGCGGGCTCGGTCACGGTCGCCGGACCCGGCCGCTCGTTCGCGGGCGCCCTGTTCGGGGCGCGCGTCGCGGGCCGAGCGGCCGCGCAGACCACGTCGCGGCTCGGCATCCAGGTCCGCGTCAGGACGCGGCCGGCTCGGCCGGTCCGACTTGGTTCGCCCGTCGTCGCCGCGCCGACCACGGCGCGGGTCCTCGGGGTCGCGGCGCGAGCCACCGCGGCGTGGTGCTTCGCCCCGGCGGGTCTCCGGGGTGCCGCGCCGGTCGCCCCGGCGCGAGGCGCCCGGCTCCGGTGCACCGCGACGCCGCGGACGGGCCTCATCTGCCGCGTCGACGTCTGCCGCCGCCTCCGGCTCGCCGCGCCGGCCGCGGGCCGGCGCGATCCGGTCCTTGCCCGGCCGCTTCCGTCCGACGGCGGACGACCCCGCCACCGCCGGATCACGTTCGCGGTACCAGCGGAACAGACCGGCCGCCACTGTCAGGCCCGTAGTGATGGCCATCGTCGGGAAGTTGCTGGTCAGCGGGAGCGCTACCGAGAAGATCAGCGACTTCACTCCGCCACCGCCGCCCGTGTCGGGCGCCAGCAGCAAGACCGCCGCCACGGCGGTGACCGCGAACACCAGCGGCGGTTGCACCATCGGGCCGAACAGGCTGCGCCGCCGGACGAGGCAGATCGCGGCCACACATCCGACGAGGTACGCACCTTGGTAGACGCGCCCCAGCGAGTCCTGTCGCTGCATATCGAACGCCGCGGCAATAGCCGCCAAGCCGAAGGCGAGCAGAACGGCACCCCACCAAGGCAGTCCACGAGACTTGCCAAGGATCGAGCGCTCGTCCCACGCCGGCTCGGCGTCTTGTTCAGGATCGCTCCGGCGATCGCGGGTCGCGGTCACGAGTGCACACGTTAGTAGGTCCGAAGACCGCGCCGTTCACCGTTCGGGAAACGGCTCCGACGACTACACACCATGTTGTGAACCAGGACACAGCCCGCCTACTGTCCGCTGCCAGCGGCTCAGCACGGCTTCCATTGAGTTGTGTGAGGTTGACGGACGATTTTCACCTCCAGTTCGGGCGATCCGAGGCGCTCACCGCCGGTGAATGATCACGCGGAGTATGCGCCCAATCTGGCAAAAAACTTTCGTCTTCGGGCCGACCGGCTCACGCCGACCGGCGGGGCGCGCCGGACCGATCGGCTCAGAACGGCACCTCCGGATCGGCTACCTCAGCCGGCTCCAGCTCCCGCGCCGCCGAGCCGTTGAGCACGACCTCGTCGGACCGGCGGACGGCGGCGAGCGGGGTCGGCACGGCCGCCGCCTCGGTGAGCGGGCCGACGGCCGTCGCGAACTGGGTCAGCGCGTCCAGCTCGCGACGCCTGGCCTGCAGGAACCGCTGCAGGTGCGTGCTCGACACGTTGACCGCGTCGATCGCGCCCTCGGCCGCCCGGTGCGCGGCGGCCGCGTGCCCCCGCACCGCCTCGATGTCCTCCACCAGCACCCGTTCGCTGGCCGCGAGCATGGCCGCCGAGGCGATCACCGCGAAGCCCGTCGGCCCGCACACGAACACGCGGCGGTCGAGCAGCCAGCGCAGCAGGTCCGGGTCGGCGTCCATGGCGGCCGCGACGGCGGCGTCGGACGGCACGAACATGACCGTGCCGTAGATCGCGTCCGCCCAGCGCTGGTAGCCCTTGCCGGCCAGCTCCGCGGCCCGCGACCGGATGTTGCGCACGTGCACGCGCAGCGCGTCCAGCCGCTCGTCGGCGTCCTCGGTCTCCACCGCCTCGATCCAGCAGGCGATGCTCATCTTCGCGTCCACCGGCACCCGCCGGCCGTCGCCGACGAGCAGCAGCATGTCCGGGCGCACCGAACCACCGCCGCCCACGTCGGTCTGCACCGTGAAGTGCAGGTCCTCGCGCAGGCCGAGCGACCGCGCGGTCTCGACGAGCACCTGCTCGCCAAGCTCACCGCGGCCGTGGATGGACGCGAACGTGACCTCGTAGCGGCGGAGCGCGGCGGCGTGCGCGTCGGTCCGGTCGCGCTCCTGCCGCACGGCTAACTCCGCCGCGTCGATCCGGCGCTGGCTGTCGGCGTACAGCCGCCGGAACAACGCCGCGCCGGCGGCGAGCACGAGCAACAGCACGACGGTGACGGTGCCGAACACTGCGGCCACCTCGGTCACTCCCTCCACGGTTGATCAGGTCGGGAGCATCATGGTCCGGCCCACCGACAATTCCGGGGAGGACGCGGTGACCGACTGGAGCACACAGGAGTTCGAGGAGCTCTACGCGTCGGTCGGGCACGATCTCGACCAGGTGCCGTGGGCGCGGCTCGGGCCGAACCCGGCACTGGTCGAGTGGCTGGACACGCGGCCGGCAGGCGGGCGAGCGCTGGTCGTCGCGTGCGGCTTCGGGGACGACGCGGAGGAGCTCGCGCGGCGTGGCTACGAGGTCACCGCGTTCGACCTGTCGGAGACGGCGATCGGCTGGTGCCGCAGGCGCTTTCCGGAGTCCACCGTGGACTACCGGGTCGCCGACCTGTTCACCGAAAGGTGGGAGCCGTCGTTCGATCTGGTCGTCGAGCTCTACACGATCCAGTCGCTGCCGCTCGAGTCGCGGCGGCGGGTCGTCACGGTGATCGCCGCGCCGGTCGCGACCGGCGGGTCGCTGTTCGTCCGCTGCTTCGCCCGCGCGGACGACGCGCCGGTCGGCGGGCGGCCGTGGCCGGTCAGCCGCGCCGAGCTGGCGTGGTTCACCGAGGAGGGCCTGGTCGAGGAGCGGTTGCGGGAGGAGGTCGTCGAGGCCACCGGGACCCGGTTCCTCGTCGGCGTGTACACCCGGTGATGGCGTGGCTCCCCCAGTTCGGGGGCCGCGCGTCCTAGCTTGGCCGCATGCGGGTGCTGCACACCTCCGACTGGCATGTGGGGCGGATGTTCCATGGCCGAGACCTGCTCGCGGACCAGGAGGCCGTGCTCGGCGGGCTGGCGGACCTGGTCACCGACGAGCGGGTCGACGTCGTCGTCGTGGCTGGCGACCTCTACGACCGGGCCGTGCCCTCCGGTGAGGCCGTATCGGCGTGCACTCGCATACTCGACCGGATCAGGTCGGCAGGCGCCCGATTGGTGATAACTCCCGGCAACCATGACTCGGCCCCGCGGCTCGGGGCGTTCGCGCCGTTCGCCGCGGCCGGTGGTCTGCACCTGCGCACCGGGATCGCCGAGCTCGACCGCCCGGTGCTACTCGAGGACCGGCACGGACCCGTTGCGCTGTATGGCATCCCGTACCTCGAGCCGGAGCCCGCGCGGCACTCGCTGGGCATCGACGCGGCCGGGCACGCGGGCGTGCTGACCGAGGCGATGCAGCGCATCCGGACGGACCTGGCCAGGCGCGCGGGCACCCGGTCGGTGGTGCTCGCGCACGCGTTCGTCACCGGCGGTGCGCCGAGCGCCTCCGAGCGCACGATCGCGGTCGGCGGCATCGAGCAGGTGTCGATGTCGGTGTTCGACGGCGTGGACTACGTCGCACTGGGTCACCTGCACGGGCCGCAACGGCTGGCCGAGCACCTGCGCTACGCCGGCAGCCCGCTCGCGTACTCGTTCTCCGAGGCGCGGCACCACAAGTCGGTGTGGCTGGCAGAGCTGGACGCGCACGGGCTCGCCGGAGTGGAGCGGCGGGCACTGCCGGTGCCGCGTCCACTTGCGACGGTCAATGGAACGCTTTCCAGCCTGTTGAGCGATCCGGCACACGATGGGCTGGTCGACAAGTACCTCTCCGTAGAGCTGACGGACCGCGTGCGGCCGACGGATGCGTTGCGGCGCCTGCAAGAGCGGTTCCCGCACGCGGTGCACCTGGACTGGCAGCCGGCGAGCGGCACGGTGGCGGCGGCGATGCGGTACACGACGTCGGCGCGCGGGCGGACCGACCACGAGGTGGCCTGCGACTTCGTCGAGGACTGCC
The DNA here is from genome assembly GCA_035995025.1 of Actinophytocola sp. Lineage (GTDB taxonomy): Bacteria > Actinomycetota > Actinomycetes > Mycobacteriales > Pseudonocardiaceae > Actinophytocola. The sequence goes on along the minus strand of DASYKY010000124.1, from coordinate 82,213 downwards.
GGGGCTCGTCGCCGTCCGAGGGCGAGCAGGCGCTGCTGCGCGAGGCGCTGGCGGCGGTGGCCAACGAGGAGCGGGCGGAGCTGGCGCAGCAGCGTGGGCACCGGGCGGCATGAGGCTGCACCGGCTGGAGCTGACGGCGTTCGGGCCTTACCCGGCGCACGAGGTCGTCGACTTCGACCGGCTCGGCGCGGACGGGTTGTTCCTGCTGCACGGTGACACCGGCGCGGGCAAGACGACGCTGCTGGACGCGGTGGCGTTCGCGTTGTTCGGGGCCGTGCCCGGGGTGCGTGATCATGCGAAGCGGCTGCGGTGTGACTACGCGGACCCGGCGGTGCTGACCGAGGTGCGGCTGGAGCTGACCGTGCGCGGGCACCGGCTGCGGCTGGCGCGCAGCCCGGAGTACCCGCGGCCGAAGAAGCGCGGCGGCGGCACGACGAAGCAGCAGGCGAAGGCGTCGCTGACCTGGGTGGGCGCGGCGCCGAGCGGCCATGCGCCGGACGGGCTGACGCGGATCGACGACGTGGGGCGGACGATCGAGCGGCTGCTCGGGATGAGCAAGGAGCAGTTCTTCCAGGTGGTGCTGCTGCCGCAGGGCGAGTTCGCGCGGTTCCTGTGCGCGGACACCGGCGAGCGGGAGAAGCTGCTGGAGAAGTTGTTCGGGACTCAGCACTTCGCGTTGGTGGAGCAGTGGTTCCGGGACCGGCGGCTGGCGGCCGGGCGCGCGCTGGAGGAGGCGCGGCGGGCTTCGCGGGAGTTGGTTGCGCGGGTATCGCAGGTGGCCGGTGTGGAGCCGCCGCCGGACGGGGATCGGTTGGACGCGGATCCGCCGGAAGGTGGCCGGCCGGCCCGGGCCGGCGAGACCGGGTCGGGCGAGACTCGGCAGGACGGCGGTCGGCAGGACGGCGGTCGGCAGGACGGGCCGGGGGCGGCGTCGGCGAACCCGGCCCGCTCGGCGGACGGGATGCGGCCCGGCGACGCGGCGCAGTCGGCGAACACGACGCTGCCGGGCGGACCAGCGGCGTGGGCAGCGGACACGTGGTCTGGCGAACCGGTGGCGCAGTCTGCGGGGGCGGCACGGTCGGCCGCAGGCGCGGCGGAGTCAGCGGCGGGCGTGACGCGGTCGGACGGGCTGGTGGCGCGGTCGGTCGCGGACGCGGCGTGGCTGGCCGAGTTGGTGGCGCGGACCTGTGCGGAGGCGGCCGAGGCGGTGACGCGGGAGTTGGCGGCGTCCTCGGCGCGGGATCGTTGTGAGGCGGCGTACTTCGGGGCGAGGTCGCTGGCGGATCGGGTGCGGCGGGTGCGTTCGGCGCGGGCGGAGTTGGCCGCGCTGTCGGAGTCTCACGAGGAGCGGGCGGCGGCTCGGGCCGAGGTGGCGGCGGCTCGGCGGGCCGCGACTGTCGTTCCGGCGGGGGTCGAGCTGGACCGGGTTGTCACGGCGACGGAGCGGGCTTCGACGTTGGTGGCGGACCGGGTCGGCGAGTTGCCGGCCGGGCTCGACCTCCAGCGGATCATCGTGGCGGCGGAGCGGGCCGGCGGGTTGCCGGAGAGGACAGGACCCGAGCGGACTAGCGAACTCGACCCACCACAGAACATCGTGGCAGCGGAGCAAGCCGGCGGGTTGCCGGAGAGGACAGGACCGGAGCGGACTAGCGAACTCGACCCACCACAGAACATCGTGGCAGCGGAGCAAGCCGGCGAGTTGCCGGACGAAACGGTGGGAGTCGGCGCGGCGGGTCGGCTGGGTGGGTTCGGCCCCGGCAGTGCGGCCGACGCGGAGCGGGCTCGGGAGGTTGCCGGGCGGTTGCGGGAGGACGCCGGGGCCCTCGCGGGGCTCGTCGAAGAGGCCGGGCGGCAGGACGCCGACCGGGATGTTCTCCGTGAGCTTGCGCGGCTGGAGCTGGACGCCGACCGGGAAGCAGACGCGCTCGGTGAGCGGCTTTCCGCACTGCCACAGGAGATCGGCGCGGCGCGGGAGCTGGTTGGCGCTGCTGTCGCGGCCGTGGCCGCGTTGCCCGGCCTGCGTAGGGCGCGGGACGAGCTCGCCGCATCGGTGGCCGAGGCGCGGCGCCTGCCGGCAGCAGAGGAGGCCGTGCGGGAGTTGGCCGAAGCTCACGCGGACGCCGTCGACTCGCATCAGCGGGCCAAGGAGGAGCTTCTCGACATCCGGCAGCGGCGCCTCGACGGGATGGCTGCCGAGCTGGCCGGGGCGCTCGAGAACGGGGCGCCGTGTCCGGTGTGCGGGGCGGACGAGCACCCCGCGCCCGCCCGGGGCGAGGCCGCACGGGTCACGGCGGACGACGAGCGGCGGGCCGTGCGGCGGGAGGACGAAGAGGGCGCCGCGCGGACAGCAAGGCAAGATCGGTTGCGGGAGGCCGAGACGGCGCTCGCCCGCTTGCGGGAGCGGCTCGGGGATCGCGACGCGGACGATCTGGCCGCGGCGCTCGCGGCGGCCGAGCACGACCTCCGCCGGGAGGCTGACGCGGCCAGGGACCACGACGCACACCACGAGACCGTGCGGGCGCTCGAGGGCGAGGCCGAGCGGGTTCGGGAGCGGCGGCGTGCCGTCGAGAAAGCGGCCGCCGGCTACGCGCACGAGCGGAACGCCGTCGAGAGCCGGCTGGCCGAGCGGGCAGGCCGGCTCGACGCGGCGAGCGGCGAGCATCCGGACGTCGCCGCGCGGCGTGCGTATCTGCTCGAGGTCGCCACCGCACTCGAGCGGCTCGCCGGGGCGATCACCCAACACGAAGCGGCGGCCGCGCGGGTCGGCGAGCAGCGGGCGCGGGTGGCGGAGGCCGTCGCCGGCGCGGGGTTCGACGACCTCGAGGCGGCCCGCGACGCCGCGCGGGACCCGCGCACCCTGGCGCGGCTCGAACGGCAGCTCGCCGACGCCGACGCGCGGGAGGCCGGGCTTCGGCAGGTCCTCGCCGACCCCGAGCTGGCCGAGGTCGACCCCGCACAGGCTGTCGACGTCGGCGCCGCCGCGGACTCGTTCACCGGGGCCAGGCTGGAGATGGAGAACGCGGTCGCGGAGGCGCGGGCGAAGCGGCGCGTCCAGGCAGACGTCGCCGAGCTGGCCGGACGGCTGCGCGCCGCGTGGACCGAGCTGGCGCCCGCCGAGGAGGAGTTCGCCGAGCTCGACGCGCTCACCGACGTCGTCAACGGGCGTGGGCAGAACTCGCGCAAGATGTCGCTGCGGGCGTTCGTCCTCGCCGCGCGGCTCGAGGAGGTGGCCGTCGCCGCGACCGCGCGGTTGCGGCGGATGAGCGACGACCGCTTCTCCTTCGTGCACAACGACGACGCCGAGCGGCGCGGCAAGCGCGGCGGGCTCGGGCTCGACGTCCTCGACGACTACTCCGGGCAGGTCCGCTCCGCCAAGACCCTCTCCGGCGGCGAGACGTTCCTCGCGTCGCTGGCTCTCGCGCTCGGGCTCGCGGACGTCGTCGCCGCGGAGACCGGTGGGGCGCTGCTCGACACGTTGTTCGTCGACGAGGGCTTCGGCATGCTCGACGCCGACACGCTCGACGAGGTCATGAACACCCTCGACGAGCTGCGCGCCGGCGGGCGGGTCGTCGGCCTCGTGTCGCATGTGGAGGAACTGCGGCAGCGCATCCCCACCCGGCTGCGGGTTCGCAAGTCGCGGACCGGGTCGACGGTGGAGCTCATCTCGGCGTGACCTGTGGACAACTCGCCGGGCACGCGGGGGCCCCCCGTGTTCCAGCCTAGTCGCGGGGCCGACGGAATCGGGGTGTGCGGGCGGGCCTGTGGACAGGTTGGCGGTGCGAATGGCGCTTCAGATCGGCATCGGGATGATCAGGTCGGCCGCCGCGCGGGTCGCCTCGATCAGCACCGCGTTGCGTTCGTCCGAGCCGAACGTCCGCTCGCGCGCCTCGGCCAGACCGCGGCCATGCGCGCGGTGCCGCTCGATCAGCCACTCGTGCCGCGCGTCCGGCGGCGCGTCCAGGAACCACACCTCGTCCAGCAGATCGCGCACCGAACACCACGGCGGCTCGTCGACCAGCAGGTAGTTCCCCTCCGTGACGACCAGCCGGACCGCGGGCGGCACCGGCACCGCGCCGGCGATCGGCTCCTCGAGGTCGCGGCGGAAGCCCGGCGCGTACACGACCTCCCCGTCCGGCCGGGAACGCAGGCGGCGCAACAGGTTCACGTAGCCGGCACCGTCGAACGTGTCGGGTGCGCCCTTGCGCGACGTGCGCTCCAGCCGGGCCAGCTCCACCTGCGCCAGGTGGAAGCCGTCCATTCCGATGTGGACGGACGACGGGCCGAGCGCGGCCACCAGGCGCGCCGCCAGCGTCGACTTGCCCGCGGCAGGCGCGCCGCAGATCCCCAGCAGCGCCCGCTCGCGCGTCAGCAGCGCCGCCGCCCGCGCGACCAGTTCGTCGAACGTCACGACGCGAGCCTGCGCATCGGCACGAACCAGGACCGCGCGCCCTCGTGCCCGATCCGCACCGCCGCCGCGCGGTTCGCGAACTCGATCACGCCCGGCAGGTCCTCCGCCGCCGGCACCCTGCCCAGCCGGGCCACCGCGAGCGCCGCCGCCCCGTGCCACACGTCGCCTGCGCCCACGGTGTCGCGCACCTCCGCGGGCGGCACGTCGACCGAACCGCGCGCGCCGCCGGCCGTCCAGGTGACCGGGTCCGGGCCGGCCGTGCGGATCACCACCGGGTTGACCAGCGCCGACGGCGAGGCGAACGCCGCCGAGCACGCACAGACGTCCACATAGGACAGCAGCTCGCCGAGGACCGGCTTCCAGCTGCCCGCGTCCAGCACGACCGGCACGCCCAGCTCGCGGGCCGAGCGCGCGGCCCGCAGCGCCAGGTCCGGGTGGTGGCCGTCGAGGAGCAGGCAGCCAGCGTCCGTCAGGTCCACGTCCGCGACCGCCGCCACGCCCGCCGCGTTGTGCGACACCACGGTCCGCTCGCCGTCCGACTCGCGCACCGACACCGCGCTCACCGCGGGCGGCGCCACCCGGTAGGGCAGCACGTCGGTCACCTCGATCCCGCACGCGGCCAGGTCGTGTGCGGCGAGCTGCGCCAGCGGATGCGAGCCGAGCACGGTGGACAGCCGGGCGGTGCCGCCGAGCGCGGCGACCGCCACCGCCGCGTTCGCCGCGGGACCGCCCGCCGCGAGCTCCACCGACGCGGACTGCACCTTCTCGCCCGGCGCCGGCAACGTGGCGACCCGCTGCACCAGATCCACCGTGCACAGCCCGACCGCGACGACCACGCTCATCGTTGCCTCCCCAGGGAGAACCGGTCCACGGCCACCGCCGCGATCATCAGCACGCCGACGGCGATGTCCTGGTACCGAGTGTCCACTCCGTACTGTGCAAGCCCGGTGCGCAGGACGACCACGAGCAGCGCGCCGGCCAGCACGCCGACCACGCCGCCGCGCCCGCCGAACAGGCTGACGCCGCCCACGACCACGGCCGCGACCGAGTCAAGGCCGCCAAGCGGCAGGGCGTCCGGGTCCGCGATCGGCACCCGGCCGAGCGCCTGCCACGACGCGATCCCGTAACACAGGCCGGCCACGACGTAGACGGTCAGCGTCCTGCGGCGCACCCGGATCCCGGCCCGGCGCGCGGTTCGCGGGTCGGCGCCGATCACGTGCACGTCCGCGCCCCAGCGGGTCCGTTTGAGCACGAACCAGGCGGCGGCGTACATGACCACCAGGATGCCCATGCCGTAGGTCAGCTCGACGCGGCCGAACAGGTACTTCGTCTCGCCGGGCCACGTGAGGACGTCGTCGGTGACGCTGTACGCGCGACCCCGCGCGTACAGCCCGCTCACCGCGGTGACGATCACGAACATGCCGAACGTGACGATGAAGGGCGGCAGCCGCAGGCCGGTCGCGAGGCCGCCGGTCACGAGCCCGATCCCGGCCGCGGCGACGACGCCGACGAGCAGCGCGACCACGCCCGGCGTGCCGGCCGAGGCCAGCTTCGCGATCAGCAGCGTGCCGAGTACCGCGACGGCCGCGCTCGCCAGGTCGATGCCCGCGGTGAGGACGACGAGCGCCTGGCCGAGGGCGAGCGTGGCGAGCACGAGCGACTGCTTGGCGATCACCGACAGGTTGCCCGCGCCGAGGAACGAGCCGTTGGCGAGCCCGAACGCCAGCACGAGCACGACGAGCGCGGCCACCGGCGCGACCGTGCGGCGGCGCATCGCCGGGAGCCGCGACGTCCGACCGGGCATTCGCGACCTCCACGGCGAGGCGGTTTGCGGGGAAGTTAATGATCTCTGTACGGTTGCGCAACCGTACGCGCAAACGCTTGCGTCCGTACCGATTCAGGAGCTTTCGTGATCACGATGCGAGACGTCGCCCGGCTGGCGGGCGTGTCCATCACGACGGTCTCGCACGTGGTCAACTCGACGCGATCAGTCGCGCCGGACACCAAGGCGAAGGTGCTGGACGCGATCGAGCACACCGGCTACACCGGCGACGCTATCGCGCGGTCGCTGGTCACCGGCGGCACCCGCTCGCTCGGCGTGGCGATCTCCCTGGTCGCGAACCCGTGCTTCGCGGAGCTGCTCGCGGCCATCGAGCACGAAACAACCCGGTCGGGTTACACGCTGGTGCTGGCGGACACGCACGACGAGCCGGCGGCGGAGCAGTCGGCGGTGCGCACGCTGCGGTCGCGGCGGGTGGACGGGCTGATCCTGACGCCGTCGCCGCGCGCTTCCGGGACGGTGCTGCCGGAGCTGCGCACGGTCGGGATCCCGACCGTGCTGCTGGACCGGCTGACCACGAGCCAGGACATCGACCAAGTGGGCCCGGAGAACGTGTCCGCGACGTCCGGGCTCGTGCGGCACCTCGCGGACCTGGGGCACCGGCGGATCGGGATGATCAGCGGCGCGCCGGGGCTGGCGACGTCGTCGGAGCGTGTGCTGGGCTACCGGCTCGGGCTGGGCCGGTCGCGGCTGACGTGGGACGAGTCGCTGGTGGCGTCGGGCGAGTCGGCGCCGGGCCCGGCCGCGGCGGCGCTCGACTCGCTGCTGGACCTGCCGGACCCGCCGACGGCCGTGGTGGCGGGCAGCAACACGATGCTGTCGGGCGTGCTGCACGCGTGCCGGCGGCGGGGTGTGCGGATCGGGTCGGACCTGGCGGTGGTCGGGTACGACGACGTGGAGTGGGCGGACCTGCTGGACCCGCCGATCACGACGGTGGCACAGCCGCTCGCGGAGATGGGCCGCACGGCGGTGCGGCTGCTGCTGGACCGGATCGCCGACCCCGGCCGGCCCGCGGTCACGAAGCGCCTGCCGACGACGTTTGTCCACCGGCGGTCGTGCGGCTGCCCGTGAGCCGGCAACGTCAGCCTTGACGCGTCCAGGCCTGTTGGACCGCGCGGTAGTCGACGACGACGATGCCTTCCGCGCGCAGGATCTCGCGCGCCCCGGGAGAGGTCAGGAACTCGTAGTCGGTACGGCGCACGCGCCAGCCGGCGTCGGTCGCCCGCGACGCCTCGGCACCGGTGCTGGGATGCACGGCCCACTCGTTGAGCCCGGCCGGCAAGTCCCGCAACAGTCGCGCGTACCGGGCCGGCTTGCCGTCGAGGTCGAGCGCGAAACTGTCCAGGAAGTCGTTGTCGACGACCGGCAGGCCCCGCTGCCGCATCTTCCGCCGTCCCTCCTCGAGCCAGACCCGCACGGCCAGGCCGTACTCCGCGGCGAGCGCGACGGTCAGGTCCAGGATGTCCGCGCGCCCGCCGTCGGCCAGGCAGTGAAAGTCCAGCTGCGCGGGGCTCAGTCCCAGGTCGGCCACGGCGTCGATCTGCGCCCGGAACTCACGCTCGACCTGGTCTGTCCGAGCACGGCCCAGCAGCTCGGCCCGCCCCGCGGCGGTAGGCGTGAACAGCTCCCCGCTGTCGTCGAGCAACGAGGGCACCAGCCCTCTCGCGGTCAGCGGCCCCCATCGGTCGTGGGCGGAGTCGCGTACCAGGGTCAGATGGATCCCGAACGGGATGTCCGGACGCGTACGCAGCAGGCGCAGGGCGTGCGCCGCGGCGGGACAGGGCACCAGCACGCTGCACGAGCCGGCGATCCCCCGGTCGATCGAGTCGATCACCGCGACGTTGACGGCCTCGGACATCCCGAAGTCGTCACAGTTGACGATCAGCAGGCGAGCCTCGGGAGGGTAGCCCAGCACCTCACTGGACCGGACCGACGACACGGCGCGGATCAGGCGGCGCGCCACAGGTGCATGCCCGCGTACGAGCGCCACGGGCGCCAGGCGTTGCCGTGGTCCGTCAATGCCGCCGGGTCGGTGGGCAGGTCCAGGGCCGCGGCTCCCTTGCGCAGCGCCACGTCCGCCGGGAGCAGCACGTCCGGGGCGCCCAGCACGCGCATCTGCACGTAGCCCGCCGTCCACGGGCCGACGCCCGCGAAGGCCTGCAGCACCGACGACAGCTCGTCGGCGTCCGCGCCCACGTGGACGTCCAGCTCGCCCGACGCCAGCGCCGCGTTGACGGTCAGCATCGTGTCGATGCGGCGCCGCGGGCCCGTGAGCACCGGCGCGCCACGCGAGGCGATCGCGGACGGGGCCGGGAACAACGTGGTCAGCAAGCCGTCCGGCGACGGGAGCGGGTCGCCAAGCGACGCGGTCAGCGCGCCCAGCGCGGTGCGGGCCGCGGCCACCGAGATCTGCTGGCCGATCAGCGCCCGGGTGACGATCTCCGCGCCGTCCACGCTGCCCGGCACGCGAATGCCCGGCACCGCCGCCACGGACGCGGCCAGCAACGGGTCCGCACCGAGCACGTCGGCGATCGCGGACGGGTCCGCGTCCAGGTCGAACAGCCTGCGCAGCCGGGACACCGCGCTGCCCAGGTCACGCATGTCGGTCAGCCGCAGCGTGCACTCGAAGTGCCCGTCCGCCTGGCGCAGCCGCGCCGTCCCGGTGCCGTGCGGCAACCGCAGCGTCCTGCCGTACTCACCGTCCTCAATGGACTCCACGCCGGGGACGGCGCGCGCCGCGAGGAACGCCATGATGCCGGCCGCGTCGTACGGCTCGCGGTAGGGCAGCCGCAGCGACACCCGGCCCGCCGCCGCGCCGCCGCGCGACCGCCGCCGCGCCGCCACGCGCAGGCCGGACGGCGTCGCCGCGAACACCTCGCGGATCGTGTCGTTGAACTGGCGCACGCTCGTGAAACCCGCCGCGAACGCGATGTCCGCGAACCCCAGGGAGGTCGTCTCGATCAGCAGCCGTGCCGAGTGCGCGCGGTGCGCCCGCGCCAGGGCCAGCGGCCCGGCGCCCAGCTCCGCCGTCAGCACCCGGGTCAGGTGCCGGTCCGAGTAGCCGAGGCGGCGCGCGAGGCCAGGCACGCCCTCGCGCTCCACCACGCCGTCGCTGATCAGCCGCATCGCGCGGCCGGCCAGGTCCGCACGCAGGTCCCACTCCGGCGAGCCCGGCACCGAGTCCGGCAGGCAGCGCCGGCACGCGCGGAAGCCGGCCTGCTGCGCGGCCGCGGCGGTCGGGAAGAACATCATGTTCTGCCGCTTCGGCGTGATCGCCGGGCAGGACGGCCGGCAGTAGATCCGGGTCGTCTTGACGGCCACGATGAACTGGCCGTCGAACCGGGCGTCACGCGACGCCGACGCTCGGTAGCCCTGCTCCTCGTCGATTCGCACCCGACCCATGCTGCCAGCGCGGACCCGCTCCGGCTCGCGGGAATCCGACATGGCGGTGAAACACGAAGACCGCCCCCGGGCGGACCCGGGAGCGGCCTTCGGCGGTGAACTAGCCGACCGACTGGACGATCACGTCACCCGTGCCGACCAGCGCGCCCGAGTTCGTCAGCACCCGGACGTTGCCGTACAGCACCCGGCCCGCGCCCGGCACCGCGCCCGGCGTGACCGTGCCGGACACCGTCCAGGACGAGCCACCGGCACGCTCCTGGTCGGTGTCCGCGATCTGGATCGAGCCGTACGACGGTCCGGAGAACACGTCCACGTAGTCGAACGTCGTCGACCCGGACGGGACGGCGAACCCGTCGACGAGGGCGATCCACACGCCCGCCGCCGGGTTGTTGACCGTGACCTCTTCCTCGGCGTCCCCGTCCGCGCTGCTTGCCACCTGGACACAGGTCCCGCTCGTGCAGTTGAACAGGAACAGGTCGAGGTCGGCGTTGCGGTCGGACGTGTTGCCGATCTTCACCCGCAGCGTCGCCGCGCCCGCGCCGACGTTGATCTGGTTCTGCTGCTGTGCGGCGTCGGCGATCGTCGGCGTGGCGAGCTTGGCGCTGCCCAGCGTGGTGCCCGTGGCCTTGCCGGTGAACGGGCCGAACCCGTTCGTCAGCGTGTACTGCCGCGAGATCGGCGTGCCGACCGTGCCGGACGCGATCGTGTCCGGGTTCGGCGACACCGAGGCGCCCAGCACCGACGCGGTCAGCGTGTACGGCACCTCGGCCGCGTCCGAGGTGCGCCGCGCCTCGACCACGATCTCCCACACGCCCGGCAGCGGGTTGGCGAGCGTGCGGCTCGTCGGGCTGCCCGCGTCGCACCCGTTGCCAGGCACCGGCGGGTTGTAGCAGTTCAGCGAGGACGTGGTCTCGAGCGGCACGCCGTACGGGTGCAGCCGCAGGAACCGGATCTGGCCCGCACCCGGTGCGGTGCCGCCGCCCGCGAGGTCGACCTTCAGCGCCGGCACGCCCGCCGGGACGCGGACGAAGTAGCTCTCCGACGCGTTGCGGGCGACCTCGCCGCCGTGGCGGACCTGGAAGCCGTTCGCCGCGGTGAAGTCCTCGGCGGCGATCACCGTGTTCAGCGTCTGGTAGTCGACGCCGGTGGTCGTCGGGCTGTCCAGGTTCAGGATCGCCGAGTGCACGCCCGCCTGCCGCGGGTTCACGGTCACCCGGAACTTCACGGCGCTGTTCTTGGGCAGCAGCACGTTCTTCGGCGCGGAGAACGTGCCGTCGTTGCCGGTCCAGTCGACCTTGTAGGTCACCGGGCTGTTCGAACCGGTCGTGCGGGTGAACGTGTACTCACGCGTGTAGTTGTCGCGCGCGTGCACGCCCTCACGGTCGTAGATGCCCGTGCCGACGCCCGGGTTGTGGAGGAAGTCGGACAGCACCGTGTGCACCGGCACCGCCGACGTGATCTCCGTGTCCGACGGGTTGGCCTTGAGCATGTTCCAGGCCTTCTTGACGTCGATGAGGCCGTTGCCCTGCTCGTAGGCCTGGTAGTGCGGGATGAACCGGGCCGTGGAGTTGAACGCCTTGCGCAGCTGCGCCGCGTGGTGCGGGACGTTCTTCTGGATCGCGGCGCTCAGCAGCAGCGTCGCGGCGCCGGCCGCCTGCGGCGAGGCCATCGACGTGCCCTGCAGCATGGCGTAGCCCGGCGGCAGCGTGTACGTGCCGGGGACCGGCCCGCCCGGCTGCCAGGTCGGGATCGTCGAGATGGCCGAGCCCGGCGCGACGATGTTCGGCTTGAAGCCGCCGTCCTCCCGCGGACCGCGCGACGAGAACGGGTGCAGGTTCTCCTGCCGCGCGGTGTCCGAGCCGTAGTTGCGCCGCCACGACGCCTTCGTGATGTACGAGCCGACGCCCATGATCTTGCTGCCGAGCGACGGCTGGCTCGTGGTGTTCACGCCCGGGCCGTCGTTGCCCGCCGAGATGAACATCTGCACGTCGTTCTGCTCGATGAGCTCGTTGTACATCAGCTCGCGCGCGGTGTTGCCCTCGTTGACCAGGTCGAGGCCGCCGATCGACATGTTGATCACGTCGACGCCCGCGTTCTCGACCGCGTAGATCATGCCCTCGTCGAGCGCGTGCGAGGTGCAGCCGGCGACGAACAGGCACGCGCGCACCGACACGATCTTCGCGCCCGGCGCCGCGCCGCTCATGGTGCCGCCGAACAGCTTGTTGCCGGCGACGATGCCCGCCACGTGCGAGCCGTGCTCACCGGAGACGATGCCGATGTTGACCGAGTTGGTGTCCGGGTTCGTCTGCACGACGAACGGCATGGACTCCGCCACCGCCGTGGCCGGGTTGTCGGTGCCGAAGCGGCCGATGTCCTGCTTGACCTTGTAGTCGGTCATCGGCTTGTCGTCGGCGAAGTTCTTGTTCTGGTTCGTGTCGACCCAGACGGTGTTGGTGGCCGTGTCCCACAGCACGCCGAACGTGCCGATGCTGCCGGCCGGGTTGCCGTCGCGGTTGACGTCGTTGCCCAGCTCGCCCGCCAGGCGCGGGTCGCGCTCGTTGAACAGGCCGAACCGGAAGGTCGCGGGCTGTCCGGGCGCGGGGCTCGTCATGTCGATCCACGTCGGGTCGTCGTCGTTGTTCACGCCGTTCGTGAACCCGGGGTCGGTCGCGGTCACCCAGTCGACGATCTTGCGCTCGCCGGTGCTCGTGGTGTTCAGCGACGGGTGGCCGAGGTCGACGCCGGAGTCGACGATGCCGACGGTGACGCCGCGGCCGTCCAGCTTCGGGTTCGCGTCGACGAACTGGGCCGCGCCCGTGTCGCCGGTCGGCATGTATGCGTTGACCCGCGGCGTCCTCGCGCCCGGGGCGGGCTGCGGCGACGGGTCGGAGATGCCCTCGGGGCGCGGGTCGTCGAGCTTGATCACGCGGTCGACGTTGGCGCCGTTGATGCCCGACAGCTTGGCGATGGACTCGGCCTTGCCGACCGGCACCTCCACGCGCAGGTAGCCGAGGTCGTCGTTGCGGTAGCGGATCTTCGCGCCCGCCTTGGTCAGGTCGTCGGCGACGCCCTTGTCGGCCATGAGCTGGAGCTCGACCGTGCGCTTGCCGTCCTCGGTGGCCTGCGCGACGAGCTCGCGGTCCTGCTTGCCGAGGCCCGCGCCGGGGCCGGGGTCGGTCGGGGGCGTGGGCGCGGCGGCCGCGCTCGACGGGAGGGCGGCGAGTGCCAGCCCGACCGCCGCCGCGGTGAGTGCCGCGCCCAGGCCGGTTCTGTACCGGCGGCGCGAACTACGTTGGGTCATCCCATGTCCTTCTGTGTGATGCGGGGCGAGCAGGGGACGCTCGCGCACGCGCGGGGAGGCAAGCCGGATGTGCGCACGGAGTGTTGTTGAGGGGAACCACACTGACTAGCGTCCAATCGGGCTAATCCTTTCGCTGGCAGGGACCCCTGGGAGACCACTCCGTGTGCTACGTCGCTCCAGGTAGCCCGTTCGCTACCTGTTGCCGGGGCGGCACGTAAACTCGGCCCGGTGAGTTTGACCCTAGGGATCGTGGGATTGCCCAACGTCGGCAAGTCCACCCTGTTCAATGCCCTGACCAGCAACGACGTGCTCGCCGCGAACTACCCGTTCGCCACCATCGAGCCGAACGTCGGGGTCGTCGCGCTGCCCGAGCCACGCCTGGCCGTGCTGTCCACAATGTTCTCCAGTGCCCGCGTGGTGCCGGCCACGGTGTCCTTCGTGGACATCGCGGGCCTGGTCCGCGGCGCGTCGGAGGGGCAGGGCCGGGGCAACAAGTTCCTCGCCAACATCCGCGAGGCGGACGCGATCTGCCAGGTCATCCGCGTGTTCGACGACCCCAATGTGGTGCATGTGGACGGCCGGGTCGACCCGTCGGCGGACATCGAGACGATCAACACCGAGCTGATCCTCGCCGACCTGCAGACGCTCGAGAAGGCGTTGCCGCGACTGGAGAAGGAGGCCCGCACCCGCAAGGAGGCGCGCCCCGCCCTGGCGGCCGCCCAGCAGGCCGCCACGATCCTCGACGCCGGCCGCACCCTGTTCGGCGCACAGTCCGAAGTGGACATGCCGCTGCTGCGGGAGCTGAGCCTGCTCACCACGAAGCCGTTCCTGTACGTGTTCAACTGTGACGAGGGCGTGCTCGGCGACAAGGACCGCCAGGCGCAGCTGACCGAGCTGGTGGCGCCGGCGGACGCGGTGTTCCTGGACGCGAAGGTCGAGGCGGAGCTGCTCGAGCTGGACGACGAGGACGCGATGCGCGAGCTGCTGGAGTCGATCGGCCAGGAGGAGCCGGGCCTGTACTCGCTGGCCCGCGCGGGGTTCCACACGCTGGGCCTGCAGACGTACCTGACCGCGGGCCCGAAGGAGTCGCGTGCCTGGACGATCCACAAGGGATGGACGGCACCGCAAGCCGCGGGCGTGATCCACTCCGACTTCGAGCGCGGCTTCATCAAGGCGGAGATCGTCTCGTACGACGACCTGGTCGAGGCGGGCTCGATGGCCGCGGCGAAGGCGGCCGGCAGGGTCCGCATCGAGGGCAAGGACTACCTGATGACCGACGGCGACGTGGTGGAGTTCCGCTTCAACGTGTGAAGGTCTGCCATCTGCGCAGGTCAGCGTCGATGGGAGAAGGTATGGCCAGGGTCACCGCAGGAGTACCGGCAGCGTTGCGACGGTTGCGGTTCACGGGCGCGGCGAAGACCCTCGGGCGTCTCGGCACGGCACTGGTCGGTCTCGCGTCGCTGACCGCGGGAGCGGTCGCCGTGTTCGTGACGACCAACTCGGTGGGGGCGTCGGCTCTGGTTGCGGCGGGCACGGTGCTGGTTGCCATCGCCTTGTTCGCCAACCAGCTCGAAAGTGTTGAGAGCGGCGGGCTCTGGTTGCACAGGCCAAGAAGATGGCCCAGTTCGACTTCGTCAGCACGGAGGCGGTAGGTGAGCTGTACCGGTCCGGCCAGGATGGCAACCGAATCACCGCTCTTGGCCTGATGTCGGGGAACCCCCGGCTCGTGTCGGTCGCCATCGTCACGGAGGTGATCCGACGGCCTCGGTCAAGTTTCGAGCAGTGGCATGCGCTTCGGATCTGCTTGGATCTGGTTCGAGGGGCTGGCCGGTCAGCCGAGCACGACGCGATACGGGAGGCCATCTCGGTGGCTCGAGCCAACGGGTCGATCGGCGGCGGGAACGACCAGTCGCGGATCAGGCTGGCGCAGCGGGTAGAAGACGCGATGGACGGCGAAGGCCACCCGGCGTAGTTCGCCGTCGAGATCCCTTGTCAGCCGGGAAACTCCGCGCTCAGATCGCCGCCGAACAGCCTCCAGTAGAAGCTGTTCGTCCTCGCGGCGGCAGGCGCATGCCGGATCAGGATCGCCGCCACGGCTGCCGGCACGCCAGGTGGGATGTTGCCGGTGGCGCACTGCCGCACGTACTCGTTGCGGGCGATGGGGCCACCGCTCGCCGGCACCGCCACCCCGCACACCGCGGTCACCAGCCAGTTGACCAGCCGCATGGCGGCGTAGTCGGCGTCGTGGGTGGCGTTGCGCCGGACGAAGTCACGCTCGGCGGCCGACAGGTCGAAACGCGGCGACGTGGCCAGGCCGAAATCGGTGAGATAGATGCGCTCGCCGTCGGTGCGCAGGTTGCCGAAGTGCCCGTCCATGTGCAGCAGCCGGCGGCCGCGCAGGAAGGCCACGATCTCTGCCAGCTGCCGCTCGACCATGTCGGCCTTGCCCGCCGGATCGTGGCCAAGCCAGCCGGGCAACGGATCCGGGATGTACTCGAAGAACAGCACGAGGCTGCGCGACGCGGCGGCCAGCGCTTCGAGGCGGGCACGCACCGCGGGGCTGCCGCCGAACGCGGTGACGGCCGCGTCGATGTCGGCATGCTCGGGCGCGACAGGCGGCCGGCCGGGCAGCACTCGCCAGTGGTGGAGCAGGGGGAAAGACCCCGTCTCGCCGGCCAGCACCCCGTCGGTCACGATCACGTTCGCGGCCAGCTCGCGCCATGCGCTGAGTCCCGGGCTCGCGATGCCGTACTGACAGAACGTCGGCAGGTCGAACAGGTTCGCGGTGGACCGCGGACGGGCGAGCTCCTGGTCGGTCAGCGGGATACATTTGGCGAACACCCGCACCCCGTCGACATCCAGCACGACCGAACCGCCACCCACGCCCACGCTGCCGGCCCGGCCGGTGTCGACGAGCGCGGCGAGCTCGACGTCGTCGCGCGAGGCAAGAAGAGCCGAGAGCCTCTCGTGGCGGGCGCGCCGGGCGGATGTCATCGCACAATCATGGAGGCAGCATGCCGTTCCGGAACAAGGCGAGTCGGCCGTGGTGGGCCACGACGGCCCGGCTCGGTGTCGGCGCGTGGTTCGTCGCGAACCTGTACGAGGGCGTCGTCGACGTGCCCCGGCTGCTCGCGGACGCGGCCGGGAACAGGCGGCCGGGCCTCATGAGCGCGGGCAGCCCGGTCCGGTTCTTCGTGCCGCTGGGCGCGGTCACCCTCGGCTCGGCCGCGGTCACGGTGGCGCACAGCTGGAAAAGCCGCGACGACCGCCGGCGGACGGCCGCGGCCGCGGCCTCCGTCGGCGCCGCCACCGCGATCACCGGGTACCTGGTCCGCACCGCGAACGTGCCGCTGCTCATGAGCGCGGACCTGGACACCGGCAAGCGCGACAAGCTGATCTCCAGGTGGCACCGCGGCAACGCGTTGCGGCTCGTCCTGCTGGGCATCGGTGGCGTCCTGCTCGACCGCTGACCGTCAGCCCGCGACCGCGCGCAGGCGGCCACGCGGCGCCGTGCGGCGGCGGGCCGTGCCGGGCACCAGGGTGAAACCCGCGCGGCGTTCCTCCGGGGTCTCGGGGCCGGCGAGCATGGTCACGACGCGCAGCTCGGCCTCCGCGTGCTCGCGGGCCTGCGCGTCGAGGCGGGCGTGGACGCGGGCCACTTCCCCGGCGAGGGACTCCAGACTCACGACGTCGGTCATGGGCGCGACTCCCTTGAAAAAACTGTGGTGGTGTTTGCCCACGTCGCCGGGGGCGCGGGAGATGTTGCGACGTTCGAGTCGTCCGCGAGTGGCCTGCGATCTGGTATCAACGTCCGGCGTCAACGTCGTGTCGGTGGGAGACGTACTGATGACAAGTCTGGTGTCGTTCCTGTCCGCGGTGGTGCCCGCGGTCGTGCTCTCCGTGCTCGGCGTGCCACTGCCGATCGTGGTGCTGGTGATGGTCGTCTGCGGGCTGACCGGGCTGGCCATCGCGAACGCGGCCCGCACGGACGAGCGGCGGGAGACCGAGCGCATCCAGATGGCGGCGGTGACGCTGGCCGACTGGGCGCACCGCAACGACGGCCACTGCGAGACCGACCTGGCCGAGCTGCCGGCCGACGGCTGGGCGCTGCTCGCGACCCCGTGGTTCCACGGCGCCGTGCTCGCCCTCGGCCGCCGGGACGGGTTCGAGGTCGGGGTCACCTGCTTCCTCGAAGCCGACACCGAAGGCTCGACCGGCCGGCACACCGGCTACCTCGTGCGCCTGCCCGGCGAGGCGCCCGAGCTGCGGCTGACCCGCGCCGAGCTGCGCCGCGTCCGCCGCGGCGGCAGTGGTGGCGGCAGTCGCGGCAGTGGCGGCGAGCTGCCGGCGGAGGTCCGCACCCGGGTCGCGGCCGTGCCGCCGGACACCGAGTCGCTGGACGTCATCGACGGGGTGCTCTACCTGGTACGCCCGAGCTGGCCGGAGTTCACCGCCCCCGACGCCCAGGTCGACGCCGCGGTGGGCGTCGCGGCCGCGCTCGCCGGTCAGCCCGGTGAGCACAGTCGCGAGCCGGACTAGTCCCGCGGGCCGAGCATCATCGCGAGGGCGTGCTTCGCGGCCACCGCCGCGAACTGACCGACCCGATTTCGGGCATACGTCACCCGCGACTGCAAATGACACAAATTGCCAATCACCCGAATGGCGGCATCTGGGAATACCGAGATGACGGCGCGGAAAACCTCCCACCACGCAATTAGAATTGTGGAAGGTCGACGGTCCGCAATTGACGAATCAGCGTGCGATGCGGACCGGTTCGCTCGGCGTCATGCCCGCGGCGACCAGCGCGGCGGAGCGGATTGCCTCGTGCAACTGCCAGATCGACTGCGGGGGCAGATAGAAGCCCTCGCCCGGTGGCGGCAGCACGGCGACGCGCCCGTCCGAGACGGTGACCACCAGGCTGCGCTGCCGGTCCAGGCCATCGACGACCGGAACGTCCCAGATCATTTGCGGCTCCATATGGCCACCTCCGTTGCACTGTAACCGTTCAGAGGGTCGCGCGGGGCTGGCCCTGTGTTACGGGTTGGAGCGCGACGTCACCCGCGGTGTCACGCCGGCTCAGCGCAGCCGGGACCGGGCGGTGGGTGCGAGGTGGAGCTGTTCGGGCCCGCGCGCGAGGTGTTTGGTGAGCAGCGGCAGCAGGTCGTGGGTCCAGCGCGTGGACCGGCCGAGCAGCCGGACGTGCTCCTGATGCGCGTCCTGGTCGGCGAACGCGGCCACCCACGCGAACACGTTCTCGCCGGCCCGCACGGGCAGCGCGGGGTAGTTGTTCTCGCTGTGCTCGGTCCGCAGGCAGGCCAGCGGCGGCGCGCCGAGGTCGGCCAGCAGCGGGCGCACCTCGCCGACGAACAGGTCGGCGAACTCGTCACCCGCGTGCGGCGGCAGATGGTAGAGCGTCACGGTCACCAGCGAGGACGGCAGGTTGTCCGGCATGTCCCCCGGGAGGTCGAAGCCGGTGTCCCCGGCCACCGGGTGCAGCAGCAGGACGTCGTCGCTGTCCACCATCGTCTCGTTCGCGGCCTCGCGGTGCGCACGCCAGACCGGGCCGCCGTAGAACGCACCGAGCGCCTCGGCCCGGGCCGCCATGTCCGGGAAGCCGCGCAGCCACACGAACCGGTCGTCGTCGTCGAGGTCCCGGAACTGCCCGTACAGGCGCATTCCGACGGCCTCCTGCGGCTCGGCGAGCGCGCCGTCGAACAGGTCGATCAGCGTGTCTCGCTTGCCCGGGCGCAGGGTGTACTGCCGGAGCTCGAGAACCTCGGTCATCGCGGGCACCACTCCTTCCGCGGTGGGAGACTCGGGTGAGCGACACCCTATTGGGCTACACCGACACCGCGTGGCACGGGTTGTCGTGCCGCGGATCCCGAGGAGACCGATGCCCGAACTGTTGCTCGGCCCGCTGCTGCGGCACGTGGACACGAACTCGGCGACGGTGTGGGTGGAGACGGACGGTCCGTGCACGGTCGAGGTCGCCGGCTGCTCGGCGCACACGTTCCACGTCGCCGGCCACTACTACGCGCTCGTCGTGGTCACCGGGCTCGAGCCGGGCACCAGCACGCCGTACGAGGTGGCGCTCGACGGCACGACGGCGTGGCCGCCGCCGGAGAGCGACCTGCCGCCCAGCCGCGTCCGCACCTTCCCCGAGGGCGGCGACCCGGCGTTCGTGATGGCGTTCGGCTCGTGCCGGATGCCGGACTCGGCCGACCCGGCCGAGCGGCGCACGATCGGCCCGGACGCGCTCACCGCGTACGCCGCGCGGATGCGCACCGAGGACGAGCGCGACTGGCCGGACTCGCTCTTCCTCGTCGGGGACCAGGTGTACGCGGACGAGACGACGAAGGCGACGCGAGAGTGGATCTCCCGCCGGCGCGGCCTCGACCGGCCGCCCGGGGGCGAGGTCGCCGACTTCGAGGAGTACACCCGGCTCTACCACGAGTCCTGGTCCGTGCCACTGGTGCGCTGGCTGATGTCGACCGTGCCGACGTCGATGATCTTCGACGACCACGACGTGCGCGACGACTGGAACACCTCGCAGACCTGGCGGGACGAGAAGGAACGAACGAGCTGGTGGCCCACCCGCGAGCGCGACGCCCTCGCGACGTACTGGATCTACCAGCACCTCGGCAACCTCGGCCCGGCCGACCTCGAGGACGAGGAGATCTACGGCAAGGTGCTCGAGGTCGGCCGCGACGGCGACGCGGCGGACATCCTGCGTGACTTCGCCGGCCGCGCCCGGCAGGAGGTCAACGGGCGCAAGGGCACCCGGTGGAGCTACCGGCGCGACTTCGGCAACGTGCGGCTGCTGGTGATCGACACCCGCGCCGGGCGCATCCTGTCCGGCGGCACCCGCGCGATGGTCGGCGACAGCGAGTTCGAGTGGATCGAGAAGCACGCCGACGGCCGCTACGACCACCTGCTGATCGGCTCGTCGCTGCCGTGGCTGATGCCGCACGCGATCAGCCACATCCAGTCGATGAACGAGGTCGCCTGCCGGCTGCCCGGGTGGCGCGGGCGGCTGGCGGAGAAGCTGCGGCAGGCCGCCGACCTCGAGCACTGGCCGTCGTTCCGCGCCTCGTCGGACCGGCTGGCGCGGCTGATCCTGCGCATCGCGAAGGGCGACGCGGCCAGCGTGTGCGTGCTGTCCGGCGACGTGCACCACGTGTACGCCGCGCGCGCGGCGTTCCCGGAGCAGGTGCGCGCGGCGGTGTACCAGCTGACCTGCTCGCCGGTGCACAACCAGGTGCCGCGCTACCTGCGCCCGCTGTTCACGATCGCGTGGTGGCGGCCGGTGGCGGCCGTGCTGCGATGGCTGGCTTTCCGCTCCCGGCACATCGAGCCGATGCCGGTCTCGTGGACGAAGGTGACCGGCCCGTACTTCGGCAACGCGATAGCGCTCCTGCGCACCCGGGGCCGCCGGGCGGAGATGGCCGTGGAGCGCGCCGAGCCCACCGCGGACGGGCCGCCCCGGCTGAACCGGCTGGCGACGATCACCTTGACCGAGGGGTGACTACTCCGTTCGGCCTACATCGCGCGTGGCTGTACGGAAGTAGTTGATCACACTACGTTGCAGCCCATGGAGCGACGGAGCTTTCTACGGGTGTCAGTGGCCGGTGCCGCGGCGGCGGCCTTCGGTGGGGCAGGCTGGCTGAGCGGGTTCTCGGCGTCGGCCGCGGAGGGCGACGGGCCGTACGGTCCACTCCTGCCGGCGGACGCGAACGGCGTCGCGCTCCCCCAGGGGTTCACCAGCCGGATCGTGGCGCGCTCCGGCGAGCAGGTCGGCGGCTCGGCCTACAGCTGGCACCCGGCCCCCGACGGCGGCGCGTGCTTCGCCGACGGGGACGGCTGGATCTACGTGTCCAACAGCGAGGTGCCGTCCTCCGGCGGCGTCGGCGCCGTCCGGTTCGCCGCCGATGGGTCCATTGTGGACGCATACCGGACGCTGGACGGCACGAACGTGAACTGCTCCGGCGGCCGCACGCCGTGGAACACCTGGCTGTCCTGCGAGGAGGTCGAGGACGGGCAGGTGTACGAGACCGACCCGTTCGGCGCCAACCCGGCGGTCGTGCGCCCCGCGATGGGCACCTTCAAGCACGAGGCGTGCGCGGCCGACCAGGACCGCAAGGTGATCTACCTGACCGAGGACCTGCCGGACGGCGGCTTCTACCGCTTCACGCCGGCGGCCTGGCCGGACCTGTCCGCGGGCACGCTGGAGATCATGGTCGGCGACGAGGACCAGACCAGCGGCGCAGTGACCTGGGCCGTCGTGCCCGACCCGTCCGCCGCCGACGACGCCACCCGCCACCAGGTCGACGGCTCGAAGCCCTTCGATGGCGGCGAGGGCTGCTACTACGCGGGCGGCACCTGCTGGTTCACCACCAAGGGCGACAACCGGGTGTGGGCCTACGACGCGACCGCCGCCACGATCCACCTCGTCTACGACGCGGACGGCCCACTGTCCGGAGTGGACAACCTGACGGGGACGCCGGGCGGCGACCTGTTCGTCGCCGAGGACGGCGGGAACATGGAGGTCTGCATCATCACCCCGGACGGCGTGGTGGCGCCGTTCCTGCGGGTCGACGGGCACGACAGCTCCGAGATCACCGGCCCGACGTTCAGCCCGGACGGCACCCGGTTCTACTTCTCCTCCCAGCGCGGCGAGAGCGGCGAGAACGACGGCGGCGTCACGTTCGAAGTCACCGGCCCGTTCCGCGGCTGACTGATTTTCCGGCTACTCCGGCGCGGTGGCGATCACGTCGATCACGCCGTCGATCTCCTCGGCGAGGCTGACGTCGTTCTCGGTCACGCCGCCCGCCGAGTGGGTCGTGCAGCGGAACGTGAGCGTCCGCCAGCGGATGTCGATGTCGGGGTGGTGGTTGTTGTTCTCGGCGATCTCGGCGACCCGGTTCACCACCTGGATGGCCTGCGGGAAGTTCGCGAGCTCGACGCTACGCGTGAACGCGCCCTCGTCGTTGCGCCAGGCCGTGAGCCGGCCGAGTGCCTTTCCCTTGTCCTGTTCACTGAGCAATTCGGGCATCCCCCCATGGTGCCGTCTCGCGCTCCGCGGCGCAGCGGTAGGCTTGCCGATCTCACGGGAGTCCGGTGCCGCCGGGCTGAGAGGAGGGCGCGGAGCCCTCGACCGTCGAACCTGATCCGGGTAATGCCGGCGAAGGGAGGAGGCCGTAGTGCGCAAGGTTCTGGTTCTCGCCGCCGCCGGGCTGGCGGTGACACTCACCGGATGCACGCTGACCAGTGGTGACTCCGGTTCCGGAGACGACGGCCGCAAGGTCGTGCTGGTCACCCACGACTCGTTCGCCGTACCCGAGAACATGCTGGCCGACTTCGCGAAGGACACCGGCATCACGATCGACGTCCGCAAGACGGGCGACGCGGGGGCGCTGACCAACCAGCTGGTGCTGACGAAGGACGACCCGATCGGCGACCTCGCGTACGGCGTGGACAACACGTTCGCCTCGCGCGCGCTCGACAAGGGCGTGTTCGCCGCGTACCGCAGCCCCGACGCGGACAAGGGCTCGCAGCGCTACCAGGTCGACGACTCCGGCCGGCTTACCGCGGTCGACGTGGGGGACGTCTGCCTCAACATCGACCCGGCCGCGTTCGCCGCGAAGAACCTGCCGGAACCGCGGTCCTACGCGGACCTGACCCGGCCCGAGTACCGCGACATGCTCGTGGTCGAGGACCCGGCCACGTCCTCGCCGGGGCTGGCGTTCCTGCTGGGCTCGATCGCCACGCTCGGCGAGGACGGCTGGCGGGAGTACTGGGTGGCGCTCAAGGGCGCCGGGCTCAAGGTCGCGAGCGGCTGGGAGGAGGCCTACACCCAGGACTTCTCCGGCTCGTCGGGCAAGGGCCCGCGCCCGATCGTGGTGTCCTACGCGTCCTCCCCGGCCGCGGAGATCGGCGACGACGGCAAGCCGCGGACGAAGGCGCTGCTCGACACGTGCTTCCGGCAGGTCGAGTACGCGGGCCTGCTGAAGGGCGCCGAGCACCCCGCCGACGCGAAGAAGGTCCTGGACTTCCTGCTCTCGGAGAAGTTCCAGGCCGCGATGCCCGAGCAGATGTACGTCTACCCGGCACGTGAGGGCGTGGCGCTGCCGAAGGCCTGGCAGGAGGCGGCCCCGCTGCCGCCGTCGCCGGCGACCATGCCGCCCGCCGAGATCGGCCAGAACCGGGAGTCGTGGATCACCGAGTGGCGCGGGCTCGTCCAGGGCTAGCGCTTCTCGCGCTGGTACCGCTGGGTTTTCTCGCGGTCTTCTTCGTCTGGCCGGTCGTGGCGATCCTGCGGCTGGGCATCGGCGAGGGCGGCGTGCTGCCCGTGCTGGCCGACTCACAGACGTGGCGGCTGGTCGGGTTCACCGTGGGACAGGCGGCCGCGTCGACCGCCGTGGCGCTGGCCGCGGGCCTGCCGGTGGCCTACCTGCTGGCGCGGACGTCGCTGCCGGGCCTGGGGCTCGTGCGCGTGGTGATCCTGGTGCCGTTCGTCCTGCCGACGGTGGTGGTGGGGCTCGCGTTCCGCACCCTGCTGCCGGACGGCGGGGTGCCGGCGATCGTGCTGGCGAACAGCTTCTTCAACGTGGCGGTCGTGGCGCGCACGGTCGCCGGGCTGTGGTCGCACCTGGACCGGCGCGCCACGGACGCGGCGCGGTCGCTGGGCGCGTCGCCGCTGCGGGCGTTCCGGTTGGTGACGCTGCCCGCGCTGGCACCGGCGATCAGCTCGGCCGCGGCGGTCGTGTTCCTGTTCTGCGCCACCAGCTTCGGCGTCGTGCTGATCCTTGGCGGGTCGCGGTACCGCACGCTGGAGACGGAGATCTACCTGCGGACGGTGGAGCTGCTGGACCTGCCCGGCGCGGCCGCGCTGTCGCTGTTGCAGGTGCTGGCCGTGGTCGCGGCGCTGACCGTCGGGGCGGTCGCGCGGCGGCGGCGGGAGACCGCGCTGCGGCTGCGCGCGCCCGCGTCCGTGGCGCGGCGCCCGGGCGGCGGCGAGTGGGTGGTCGTCGGGGTGGCGCTCGCGGTGGTGGCATTGCTGCTGGTGCCGATCGTGGTGCTGGTGTCGCGCTCGCTGGGCGGGCGGTTCGCCGGCTACCGGGCGCTGGGCGGCACCGGGTACGCAGGCTCGCTGCAGGTGTCCGGTGTGGACGCCGCGATGAACTCGGTGCGCGCGGCGACGGACGCGACGGTGCTGGCGGTCACGCTGGGCACGCTCGCGAGCGTGGTGCTGGTGTCGTTGTCGCGGTCCCGGGTGCGCCGCGGCGTGGTGGAGACGATGGACACGGCGCTGATGCTGCCGCTTGGCGTGTCGGCGGTGACGGTCGGCTTCGGGTACCTGGTGACGCTGAACCTGCTGCCGGGTGACCTGCGCACGTCGCCGGAGCTGGTGCCGCTGGCGCAGGCGCTGGTGGTGACGCCGCTGGTGATCCGGCTGCTGCTGCCGGTGCTGCGCTCGATCGACGTGCGGCTGCGGCAGGCGGCGTCGTCGCTCGGCGCGTCGCCGCTTCGGGTGTGGCGGGAGGTCGACGTGGCGCTCGCGGGCCGCTCGCTGCTGACCGCGTTCGCGTTCGGCTATGTCGTGGCGCTGGGTGAGTTCGGCGCGACGAGTTTTCTGGCACGTCCCGACACGGCGACGCTGCCGGTGGCGATCGCGCGGCTGCTGTCCCGGCCGGGTGAGCTGAACAACCAGATGGCGTACGCGGCGTGCACGCTGCTGATCGTGGTCACGGTCGCCGCGGTGGCGGTCGTCGAGTCGGTGCGGTTGCCGGGCCGCGCGGCGGTCGGGGAGTTCTGATGGCTCTGTCGGTCGAGGGTCTGACGGTCCGGTACGGCCCGCTGACCGCGGTGTCCGATGTGGACCTGGAGGTGGCGGACGGTTCGGTGGTGGCGCTGCTCGGGCCGTCCGGCTGCGGCAAGTCGACGCTGCTGCGAGCGGTCGCGGGCCTCGAGCCGCCCGCGGCGGGCCGGGTGTGCTGGGACGGCGTGGACCTGGCCGGGGTGCCGGTGCACCGGCGGGAGTTCGGGCTGGTGTTCCAGGACGGGCAGCTGTTCCCGCACCGGGACGTGGCCGGCAACGTGGCGTTCGGCCTGCGCATGCGCCGGGTGCCGCGGGCGGCGGCGCGGTCGCGGGTGGCGTCGCTGCTGGACCTGGTGGGCCTGGCGGGCTACGAGTCCCGGCGGTCGACGTCGCTGTCGGGCGGCGAGCAGCAGCGGGTGGCGCTGGCGCGTGCGCTCGCGCCGAGCCCGCGGTTGCTGTTGCTGGACGAGCCGCTGTCCGCGCTGGACCGGGCGCTGCGCGAGCAACTGGCGATCGACCTGGCGCGGGTGCTGGCGGGCACGACCGCGCTGGTGGTCACCCATGATCACGACGAGGCGTTCACGCTGGCGGACCGCGTGGCGGTGATGCGGGCCGGGCGGATCGTGCAGACGGGCCCGCCCGCGGCGGTGTGGCGCCAGCCGGCGGATGAGGAGACGGCCCGGTTCCTGGGCTGCGGCACGTTCGTGCTGGCGACCGTCCACAGTGGAGTGGCTCGGTGCGAGCTGGGAACGGTGGCGCTACCGTGGGCGCCGGACGGCGAGGCCGTACTGGGCCTGCGCCCATCCGCACTGCGCCCATCCGGACTGCGGCCTTCCGCACTGCGGCCTTCCGCACTGCGGCCTTCTGCCTCGGGCGCCTCGGCGTCCTCGGGTGCTTCGGGTGTCTTGGGTGCCTCGGGCTCGGGTGTCTCGGGCTCGGGTGCCTCGGGTGTGAAGGGTGAGGTGCTGCAGCGGGTGCACCGGCGAGACCACGTGCGGCTGCGGGTCCGCCTGTCGACGGGCCACGAGGTGGACGCAGTGGCGGGCGTACTGGACACGGACGACATGGTGACGCTGGCCTTGGATCCAGACGGGGTGGCTCTGGTGGGTCGTGCCGGGTGACTCGGTTCTCCGGGCGGCTCGGCTACCCGGGAATGGCTCGGGGTCTTGAGTGGCTCGGTTGTCCGGGTGCCCGGCGATCAGGGTGGCCCGGTTCTCCGGGTGGCTCGGCGATCAGGGTGGCTCGGCGATCAGGGTGGCCCGGTTCTCCGGGTGGCCCGGTTCTCCGGGCGGCTCGGTTCTCCAGGAATGGCTCGGTTGTCCGGGTGGCCCGGTTGTCCAGGGATAGCTCGAGGTCTCGAGTGACTCGGGGTCTCGAGTGGCTCGGTTCTCCGGGTGGCTCGGTTGTGCGGGTGGCCCGGTTGTGCGGGTGGCCCGGTTGTGCGGGCGGCCCGGTTCTCCGGGCGGCTCGGTTCTCCGGGGATGGCTCGAGGTCTCGAGTGACTCGGGGTCTCGAGTGACTCGGTTCTCCGGGTGGCCCGGTTCTCCGGGTGGCCCGGTTGTCCACGGATAGCTCGAGGTCTCGAGTGACTCGGTTGTCCGGGCGACCCGGTTGTCCGGGTGGCTCGGTTCTCCGGATGGCCCGGTTATCCAGGGATGGCTCGAGGTCTTGAGTGACTCGGTTGTCCGGGCGGCTCGGTCCTGGAATGGCTCGGCCGCCCAGGTGGCCGGCCGTCCCGAGCGACTCGCCATTCCCGAGTGGCCCGGCTTCCTCAGTGGCTGAGCCGTCCCGAGTCGGCCCGCTCTTCCCGTGGCTCGGACGGCTCGAGTCGTCCCGCTGTCCTGGGATGGCTCGGCTGTCTTGAGTGGCTCGGCCGTCCCGGGGCTCGGTCGTGCTGAGCGGCTCGGCCGTCCTGAGTCGGCTCTCTGTTCCGGTGGCTCGGCCGGCTCGAGGAGCCCCGCGATCCTGAACAGCTCGGCTGCCCACGGTCGCCCGGCCGCCCTGAGTGGCAGGCCATCCGGATGACCGACCGCCCCGAACGGCCCGGCTGTTCCGGGTGGTCCGGCCGTCTTGAGTGGCTTGATCGTCCACGATGGCCCGGGTTGCTCTGCCGTCCCGAGTGAATCGGCTGTCCGACGTGGCCAGGGCTCCCGGGCCGCCCGGGTCGCCCGGCCGCCCGAGCTGTCCGGTCATCAAGCGTGGCTCGGCCGAGTCGCCCGTCGTTCCGGGTGGTTCAGCCGTCGCGGGTGGCCAGGCGGCCCAGGGCTATCGAGTAGCCGATCAGGATGTAGCACGCGGCGCGGAGGATGCCGTCGGTCATTGCGTCAGTGGGCATCGGGTCGCGGACCACGTCGGCCAGGTCGGGGAAGCCGGTGGTCAGCAGCACGGGGTGGAGCCAGTCGAGCGCGGGGATCGCGGTCAGCACGGTGAAGATGATGATGCTGCCGAGGGTCACCGACAGCACGATCAGAGAGTGGTCGGTCATGGTGGAGATCGCGAGAGCGATCGCCGCCACGGCCCAGATCTGGATCGTCACGAGGGCGACCAGCAGCGCGATCCGCCCGAGCGACGGCCCGAATCCGAGGGTCGAGCCGGAGAGCGTGAGCATCTGGTCGCCGCCGAGGATTGCCATGCCCGCCACCGCGCCGAGCACCGCCATGATCACGACCGCGACCAGGCACAGCACCGCGATGCCGAAGGCCTTCACCGCGAGCAGCCGGGCCCGCCCGACCGGGGCGAGGAGGAGGTTGCGCAGCCCGCCGGCCGCCGCCTCGCCGGCGATCGCGTCGGCGGACCACATCGTGCCCAGGAGTGGAAGCAGCATCGTCATCGACAGGAGCAGGACGAACACGGGCAGGATGAGCCCGTTGCCCTTGACGATGGCCGCGATCCCGGCGATGGCCTGATCGGGCCCGCCCCCCTGCGGCGCGTTGGTGGCGAGCGACACCCCGATCCCGGCGATGACCGGCACGATCGCCACCAGACCCAGCGCGGCCAGCGTGCGGGGCCGGCGGAGCATGAAGCGCAGCTCGGCCCGCAGAAGGCGGAAGATGGGCGCCTTGGTGCGGGTGGTCACCAGACCGGACAGGGCGGCGGTGGTCATCGCTGTGCCTTCGGCTCGTTGTTCGTCCCGCGGTGGTCTCGTGGTGTTTCCGGACGGTGCCCGGGGCGGGGTGCGGGCGGGCGGGTCATTCGGGCTTGTCCGGTGGTAGTACCTGGGTGGCGACGTTGGACAGGCCCGCCTCCGGTGAGTCGGGTTCGGTGAGGCGGGCGAAGAGGTCCTCCAGGTCCGTGCGCTGGCGGTGGACCTCGTGGACGGCCACCTCCGCGTGAACCAGGGTGGCCACTACCTCCGGGGCCGTCGTCGCCGTCAGGTCCACTCGCACGCCGTCGGGGGTGGCGCGGGCCGGCATTCTGTTGTCCCGCAGCGCGTTCACCGCTCGCTCGGTGTCCGGCGTCGTGATCAGCAGGCCGGAGTTGCCCGCCTCCAGCAGCTCCGCCAGCTCGCCCTGCGCCACCACCGAGCCCTGGTGCAGCACCGCCACGTGGGTGCACGTCGCCTCGACCTCGGCCAGGAGGTGGGACGACACGAGCACCGTGGTGCCCGCCGCGTGCAGGTCGGCGATCACGGCGCGGACCTCGCGGGTGCCCGCCGGGTCGAGACCGTTCGTCGGCTCGTCCAGGACGACCAGCTTGCGCGGGAGCAGCAGCGCGGCCGCCAGGCCCAGCCGCTGCTTCATGCCGAGCGAGTACCCCCGGTACCGCCTGCCCGCCGCCGCGGACAGGCCCACGCGTTCCAGCGCCTCGCCCACCGCGCGCGGGATGGCCGCCGTGGCCAGGTGCGGCTCGGCCGCGGCGCAGCGCATCAGGTTCTCGCGGCCGGACAGGAACGAGTGGAAGCCGGGGCTCTCGACGAGCGCGCCCACCTCCGGCAGCGCGTAGCCGAGGCGCGCCGGTAACTGGTGGCCCAGCAGCTCGACCGCGCCCGCGGTCGGCGTGACCAGGCCCAGCAGCATGCGGATCGTCGTGGTCTTGCCGGAGCCGTTCGGGCCCAGCATGCCCAGCACCGACCCCACCGGCACGTCCAGGTCGACGTGATCGACCGCCACCGTCCGGCCGTACACCTTGCGCAGGTTGCGGGTCCGGGCAGCCAGGCGGGCGGGGGCCCCCGCGGTCGATGCCGCGGGGGCCTCCGATTCCCCGATAACCATGCCGGTCACGCTAGTCACTCACTCAGCGCCCGGATGACGACCTGCTCCGGCACGGCGCCGAGCGCCACCCGGCCGTCCTCGGTGATCAGCGCGGTGCCCACCTTGGTGGTGATGATCCAGCCGGTGCCGAACGCCCCGTGGACCTCCTTGCCGATGCTGCCCAGCAGCTGCATCGCGGTGTCCTGGCCCTTCTCACCCGGCATCGAGAGCGCGTCCTTCGGCAGCGTGCCGGTGAGCACGGTGTCCCAGCCGCGGCCGACCGTCTTCAGGTCCAGCTGCGAGAGCAGCTGGTCCGGCGACTTGCCGGCGAGCTTCTCGTCGGGCTTGCGCTCGGTCACCTTGGCGCCCTCGGGCGGGGTGAACTTGAACAGGCTCGGGTCCTGCGCGCCACTGTCGAACTCCGTGAAGCCGATCTTCAGCGCCGGGTCGGACTGGCCGTTCGCGAGCACCTCCAGCTGCAGCGGCACCCGGGTCTGCGAGTCGACGGACACCCGGATCTCCCGCAGCAGCGTGCGCTCGCTCGGCTTGGGCGCCAGCACCAGCTGGTACACCGGCCGGTCGGCGACGCGCGCCGTGCCGTCGACCTCGACCGTGCTGTCCTCCTGCATCGCGTTCACCAGGTCGCGTGCGGCCGCGGCCGGGTCGGCGAACTTGCTCTCGAGCGGCGTCCTGTGAACGCCCTTCTCGTTCGGCATCTTCAGCACGGACTTCTCCTGCGAGTTCCACATCCACACCGTGGTGCCGTCGTCGACCACCGTGGTCTCGCCGCCACGGGTGGGTAACGAGATGTGGCCGCGGCCGTGGCCGTCGGTGTAGACACGGATGTCGCCGCCGCCGCCCATGGCGCCCGGCAGGCCGGGGATCGGCAGGCCGAGGTTGTTCTCCAGCTGGACGGCGCCGCCGAGCGCCGGCACGTTGGAGCTCAGCACCGACGCCACCAGCTTGTCGGCGCTGATCGGCGGCAACGCCGGCGGGGCCTCCCCTGCCCCGGCCGGCGTGGCCAGAAACACGAGGCCGGCCACGCCCGCGACGGTGCCCACCGCCGCGAACGAGAGCGCGGTCTTCTTCGAATTCATCACGTACCCCTCAATCAGCTCCGGGGAATCCTGTCCCGTGACTTCGAGGTTGCACTACGGCGACTGAGATGACGCTGAGAGTGACGGCGCGAGCTGAGAGTTGGCTGAGAGCCACCCCCGCTCTGTCGGTGGGTAGCGGCATGCTGGGCACCATGAAACCGCGTGTGCTGGTTGTGGACGACGAACTCGGGGTGCGCAGGGCGCTGCAGCGCGGCCTCTCCGCCGAGGGCATGGAGGTCGTCGTCGCCGCGGACGGCCCCGGCGCGCTGGACATCGCGCGCACCGGAGCCTTCGACGTGATCCTGCTCGACATCATGTTGCCGGGTCTGTCCGGCTACCGGGTCCTGCAGCAGTTACGTGCGGAGGGCATCAGCACGCCGGTGCTGCTCGTGTCGGCCAAGGACGGCGAGATCGACCAGGCCGACGGCCTCGACCTGGGCGCCGACGGGTACCTGGTGAAGCCGTTCTCGTTCGTGGTGCTGGTGGCGCAGGTGCGCGCGGTCCTGCGGCGCGGGCTCGCCGAGGGGGCCGACCGGCGGCTGCGGGTGGGCGAGCTGGTGGTGGACCGCGCGATGCGCGAGGTCCGGTTCGCGGGTTCGGCGGTCGCGCTGTCGCCGCGCGAGTTCGCGGTGCTCGAGGTGCTCGTGGGCCGCGCGGGCACGGTCGTCACGAAGGACGAGCTCTTACGCACCGTATGGGGCGACGAGCTGGCCGCCACGCGCAACGCCGTCGAGGTCTACGTGGGCTACCTGCGCCGCAAGTTGGACGCCGCGGGCGCGGGTGGGATCGTGCGTACCGTGCGAGGACACGGATACGTGGCGTCGAGCAGCGAGCTGGACGCGGTGCTGGAACCCGGTCGGGGCCATTGAGCGGAGCCCTCGGGGGGATCGCGGGGCAGCTGTGGCTGCGGCGGACGCTGCGGTTCCGGATCTCGAGCGTCACGACCGCGGTGACCCTGGTCGTACTTCTGCTGCTTGCCGTGCAGACGAGCAGGCTGATCGGTCCGCTGCTGGTCAGCTCGGCGGACGCGCAGCTGCGGTCCATCCTGGCCACCGCGGTGACACATGTGCACGAGGGCGGCGCGCCGGTGGACACCCCGGCCGGCGTGCGCGCGCGGGTGCTGGACACGGCGGGCTCGCCGACCGACGGCCTCGGCCCGTCGCCGCTGAACCGCGACGACGTGGACACGCTCAAGGCCGGCACGCCGGTGCTGCGGCTGGACGAGGACCCGCCGGAACGCTGGCTCGGCACGGTCGCCACCGCGCCGGACGGCACGCAGCGGCTGGTGGTCGTCGGCACCACGCTGACCGGGTACTTCGCCGCGCAGCAGCGGGCGCTGAGCTGGCTCGTGGGCGCGGCGCTGCTCGGCTCCGCGGCGGTCGGCATCGCCACGTGGCTCGCGGTGCGCTCGTCGCTGCGCCCGGTGGAGCGGCTGCGCAGCGCGGCCACCCGGCTGCCGCCCGGCAAGCGGCTGCCGCTGCCGAGCGCGCACGACGAGCTGCGCTCGCTGGCGGCGGCGCTGAACGGCCTGCTGGCCCGGCGCGACGACGCGAGCGACCGGCTGCGCCGATTCACCGGGGACGCCGCGCACGAGCTGCGCTCGCCGGTGGCGTCCATCCGGGTCCAGGCCGAGGTGGCGGTCGCGAACCCGGATCCCGGGCTGGCGCACGAGGTCCTGGCCGAGGTGGTGCACGAGTCCGAGCGACTGTCCACTTTGGTCGAAGGGCTGCTGACGCTGGCCCGCTCGGACGCCGGCGAAATGCCGGCGGCCGAGCCGGTCGACGTGGTCGCGGCCGCCCGCGAGGCGATGGTGCGGCTGGGCGACGCCGGGCCGGTCGTGTCGGTGAGCGCGCCGAGCGGGCCGTGCTGGGTGTCCGCCGCGGCCGCGGAGGTGGACCTGGTGCTGGACAACCTGCTGCGCAACGCGGCCCGGCACGCGCGGGCGAAGATCACGGTCACCGCGCTGCCGCGGGCGAAGTCGGTGTGGCTGGTCGTCGACGACGACGGGCACGGGGTCGCCGAGGAGCACCGGGCGCGGGTGTTCGACCGGTTCTACCGGGTGCAGGACGACCGCGCGCGGATCTCGGGCGGCTCGGGGCTCGGGCTGGCGCTCGTGGCCGAGGTGGTGCGGCGGCGGGGCGGCACGGTCGAGGTCGGCGAGTCGCCGGAGGGCGGGGCGCGGTTCCAGGTGCGGTGGCGGGAGCTCCAGACATGAGACTGCTGCGGACGACCCTGCTGGTCGACGCGCCATCGCGGGTGGTGTCGGCGGCCCTGACCGAGCGCGCGCTGTTCGCGGGCGATGGCGGCAAGAGCGGCCGCGGCGGGAGCGGCGGCGCGGGCGAACGCGCGGGCGGCGACAGCGGCGGCGGCGCGAGCGGCGACACGAGGGTCGGCGGCGCGAGCGAACGCGGGAGCGGCGGCGCGGGCGGAAGCGGCGCGGGCGGCGGCGGCGCGGGCGGGAGCGGCGGCGGGGACGACGGCGTGCTGGCGCCCGGCGACGAGCTGACCGTGGCCGGCGGCCGGTACCGGGTCGCGGAGCTCACCGTGGACGGGCTGCTCCTGGTGCCGCTCGGCGGTCCGCCGGTCCGGCTGCTCGTCCGGCTCGCGCCGACCGGAGCCGGGGTGCTGGTCACGGCCACCGCCGCGGCGCGGACGGCAGCGCTGGGCATGGTGCTGCGCCGCCGCCTGCTCGCCCTGCTGACGTCCACTGTGGACCGAATCCGCGAGCGAGCCGAGACACTGACCGACGCGAGGGTCGTGGTGGGCACCGCGATCGTGCGCGACAGAACGGTGCTCGCCCAGCAACGTGCGTACCCGGCCGCCGTGGCCGGGCGGTGGGAGCTGCCCGGCGGCCGGGTCGAGCCGGGCGAGTCCGATGTGGACGCCGTGCGCCGCGAGTGCCTGGAGGAGCTGGGGGTGGACGTGCGGGTCGGTGCGCCGATCGGCCCGGACGTGGCGCTGGGCAAGGGAATGCTGCTGCGGGTGTACCGCGCCGGGCTGACTGGGCCCGGCGCGGTACCGCACCCGCACGATCACCAGGCGCTGCGCTGGCTGACCACCGGCCGGCTCGGCAGCGTCGACTGGCTGCCGGCCGACCGCGTGCTACTGCCGGCGCTGCGGCGGTTGCTGGCCGACTGCTCAGCCGACACCGGCTAGCCGTTGCGCGGTGGCCAGCCGGTGCGCGCCTCGCCCGGCGGCCAGCTCCGCGCCCCGCGCCCGGATCCGGTCCAGCTCGGCGCGGTCGGCGAGCAGCTCCCGGGTCCGCTCCCGGACCGGGCGCAGCTCGTCGATCACCGCCTCGGCCACGGTGTCCTTCAGCTCCCGGTAGGAGCCGAACCCGGCCGCCACGTCGCGGACCGGCTTGCCGGTGCACGCGGCCAGGATCTCCAGCAGGTTCGCGAGCCCTGGCTGCTCACCCGGCCGGTACTCCAGCCGCTCGAGCCCGTCGGTCACGGCCCGTTTCACCTTGCGCCGCAGCAGGTCCGGCTCGTCCATGACGAACACCACGCCCGCCGAGTCGCTCGCCGACTTGTCCATCTTGCGGGCCGGGTTGGCGAGGTCCCGCACCCGCGCGGCGGCGGGCGGCGTGACGGCCCGCGGCACGACGAACGCGTCGCCGAACGTGCCGTTGAACCGTCTGGCCAGGGTGCGTGCCAGCTCGACGTGCTGGGCCTGGTCCTCGCCGACCGGGACCTCGTCGGCGCCCTGCAGCAGGATGTCGGACGCCATCAGCACGGGATAGGTGAACAGGCCGACCCGCACCGGGGTGGCCTCGACCTCTCGCTTGGCGCTCTTCTCCTTGAACTGCGTCATGCGGGCCGCCTCGCCGAACGAGCAGCAGCACTCGAGGATCCAGGTCAGCGCGCCCAGCTGCGGCAGCAGGTCGGACTGCACGAACACCTGGTCCGGCTCGATCCCCGCGGCGATGAGCGTGGCGAGCAGTTCCCGGGCCCGCGCCCGCAGCTTCTGCGGGTGGTACGAGCTGGTCATGCCGTGCAGGTCGCTGACGAAGTAGAGGTCGCCCGGGCTGCCCTCACGCGCCCAGCGCCGGATGGCACCGAGGTAGTTCCCCAGGGTGGCGTTGCCGGACGGGGTGATGCCGGAGAAGCGGGTCATGGTGGCAGTCCTTCGGGTCGGTGCCGCCTGCTCGGCCGCAGAGCCCCCAGACATGACGAAGGCCGCCCGAGCGGGCGGCCTGGTGAGTTCAACGCGTCACGACCGCCGGTCGGCGGCCCACCACATGGCGAGAAGGTGACGCATGGCAGTCATGTTACCGGTCAGGCGGCCTCTTTGAACTCCGCCTTCGCACGCCGCAGCGCGAGCACGGGACACCGCTTGCACCGGTCGTCGGACCGGCAGCACTTCTTCTTGACCTTGCCCGACTTCATGAGCTTGCGCACAGTGTGTGCGGGGCTCTTCGGGGCCTTCTTCTTAGCCAACCCGGGACTCCAGCGACTCGAGGACCACTTAGGCTAGGCTAATCTTTGCCCGGTGCGCCAGCCCCCGGCGCTATCCTGGGTAGTGCCGCGGGCCCTTATCTCCGCGTGCGAGCCAACGAACGCCACACCATGAATCAGGAGCACCCGCGCGTGCCTGCCACCGATGCGCCTGCGATCGCCAGGACCGACCTCCGCAACGTCGCGATCGTCGCGCACGTCGACCACGGCAAGACGACGCTGGTCGACGCGATGCTGCGCCAGTCAGGCGCGTTCTCCGCGCGCGCCGAACCCGTGGACCGCGTGATGGACTCCGGCGAGCTCGAGCGCGAGAAGGGCATCACGATCCTCGCCAAGAACACCGCCGTGCACCGCAAGACGCCGGACGGCCCGATCACCATCAACGTGGTCGACACCCCGGGCCACGCGGACTTCGGCGGCGAGGTGGAGCGCGGGCTGTCGATGGTCGACGGTGTCCTGCTCCTCGTCGACGCCAGCGAGGGCCCGCTGCCACAGACCCGCTTCGTGCTGCGCAAGACGCTCGCCGCGGGCCTGCCGGTCGTCCTCGTCGTCAACAAGGTCGACCGCTCCGACGCCCGTATCGCGGAGGTCGTCGCCGAGACCCACGACCTGCTGCTGGACCTCGCCACCGAGCTGGACGAGGTCGACAGCTTCGACAGCACGGGCATCCTCGACCTGCCGGTCATCTACGCGTCCGCCCGCGCCGGCCGGGCGAGCCTCAAGGCGCCCGCCGACGGCGGGATGCCGGACAGCGCCAACCTCGACCCGCTGTTCGACACGCTGCTCGAGCACGTCCCGCCGCCCGCGGGCGACGCCGACGCGCCGCTGCGTGCGCTGGTCACGAACCTCGACGCGTCCAGCTTCCTCGGCCGCATCGCGCTCTGCCGCATCCACGCCGGCCGGATGCGCAAGGGCCAGACCGTCGGCTGGTGCCGCGCCGACGGCAGCGTCAGAGAAGTCCGCATCACCGAGCTGCTGCTCACCGAGGCCCTCGAAAGGGTGTCCGCCACCCACGCCGAGGCGGGCGACATCGTGGCCATCGCCGGCATCCCGGAGATCACCATCGGCGACACGCTCGCCGACCCCGACGACCCGCGCCCGCTGCCGCGCATCAGCGTCGACGAGCCGGCCATCGCCGTGACCATCGGCGTCAACACCTCGCCGCTGGCCGGCCGGGGCGGCGGCTCGAAGGTCACCGCGCGGCTGCTGAAGAACCGCCTCGACTCCGAGCTCGTCGGCAACGTCTCCGTGCGTGTCCTGCAGACCGCGCGGCCGGATACCTGGGAGGTCCAGGGCCGCGGCGAGCTCGCACTGGCCATCCTCGTGGAGACCATGCGCCGCGAGGGCTTCGAGCTGACCGTCGGCCGCCCCGAGGTGGTCACCCGCACCGTCGACGGCAACCTGTGCGAGCCGTTCGAGCGGCTGACCGTGGACGCGCCCGAGGAGTACCTCGGCTCGATCACCCAGCTCCTCGCCGCGCGCAAGGGCCGCCTCGAGCACATGGGCGGGCACGGCACCGGCCGGGTCAAGGTCGAGTACGTGGTCCCGTCCCGCGGCCTCATCGGCTTCCGCACCGACTTCCTCACCGAGACCCGCGGCACCGGCATCGCCAACGCGATCTTCGAGGGCTACTTCCCGTGGGCGGGCCACATTCGCGGCCGGCACTCCGGCTCGCTGGTCGCCGACCGGTCCGGCTCGGTCACCGGCTACGCGATGCTGCAGCTGGCCGACCGCGGCTCGTTCTTCGTCGACCCGGGCGCGGAGGTCTACCAGGGGATGGTCGTCGGGGAGAACCCGCGCGCCGAGGACCTCGACGTCAACGTGACCCGTGAGAAGAAGCTGACGAACATGCGCTCCTCCACCGGCGACGAGCTCGAACGGCTCGCCCGGCCGCGCAGGCTGGTGCTCGAGGAGGCCCTGGAGTTCTGCGCGGCCGACGAGTGCGTCGAGGTGGCGCCAAATGTGGTGCGCATCCGCAAGCTGATCCTGGACAGTGTGCAGCGGGCCCGCGAGCGCGCCCGGGCGAAGTCGCGGGACGCCTAGGGGAACCACCGGGCGCGGCCGGGCGTCACCAGATCGGGGGAACCTGGCCGCCCGAACGGCTGTCGGGGACGTCTGGCAGGGTCACCAGGCACCGGTTGCTCGAGGGGAGGTGGACCGGCGTGGCACGGCAGGGCGCGTGGCGCACGGGACTGATCGCAGCCGCGGCGGTGCTGACGCTCGCCGCCTGCACGCCGGCGCCCCGCTACGTCGACGCCCCGGTCACCAGCCCGGTACCCGACAAGGTCGACACGGGCGAGGTCGTCGTCGGCGTCAGCAACATCGCGGGCGGTTACAACCCGCACGACGTCGCCGACCAGTCCGCCGTCACCACCGCGCTCGCCAACGTGCTGCTGCCCTCGGTGTTCCGGCCCGGCCCGGACGGCGTCCCGCAGCTCGACCGCACGGTGATGACGTCCGCGAGCGTGACCAGCGCCGACCCCTACACGGTCACCTACGAGATCCGCTCGGACGCGTCGTGGTCGGACGCCGCGCCGGTGGCCGCCGAGGACTTCGTCTACCTCTGGCAGCAGATCACCGGCAACCCGGGCGCGATCGACGCGGCCGGCTACCGGCTCATCTCCGACATCAAGGCGCGCGACGCGGGCAAGGTCGTCGAGGTCGTGTTCGGCAAGCCCTACCCCGGCTGGCGCGAGCTGTTCGCCGACCTGCTGCCCGCGCACATCCTCAAGGACGCCCCCGGCGGCTGGAACGGCGCGCTGCAGAACAACTACCCGGCCACCGCGGGCCCGTACGCGCTGAAGACCCTGG
Source organism: Actinophytocola sp. (assembly GCA_035995025.1). GTDB lineage: Bacteria > Actinomycetota > Actinomycetes > Mycobacteriales > Pseudonocardiaceae > Actinophytocola. The sequence continues at coordinate 44,889 of DASYKY010000124.1, read as the reverse complement.
ACACCGACCGCGGCGAGGTCGTGCTCGAGCGCAACGACCGGTACTGGGGCGAACCGGCCACATTGGACCGCATCGTGCTGCGCCGGGCCGACCAGACCGGTGTCGTGGAGGCGCTGGAGGCCGGCCACGACCAGCTGGCGCTGTCCCGTACGGACTCGGTCGGCACGAACCTGCTCAAGGACCTCAGCCCGGTGCTCACCGCGAAGACCGTGCCGCGGCCGACGGTCACCACGCTCGCGCTGCGCCCGGACCGCCCGCAGCTCGCCGACGTCGCGGTCCGCCAGGCGATCATGGCGCTGCTCGACCGGGACCAGCTGATCACCGTCGGCACCGGCAACGGACCGGCCGCGGCGCTCAAGGCGGACGCCCAGGTGCTGGCGCCGAGCGTGCCGGGCTACCGGCCGACCGTCCCAACCGGATCCGGCGTCGCGACCGCGGCCCGCCCGGACACGACCGCGGCGCGCACGCTGCTCACCGAGGCCGGCTACACGCGCACCGCCGCCGGATGGGTGAAGGCGGGCAAGCCGCTGCGCCTCGTCGTCGCCGCGCCGCGGGAGCGGGATGCGGACCAGCGGATCGCCACCGAGGCCGCCCGCCAGCTCACCGCGGCCGGCATCCCGGCCAAGACCGTCACCCCGCAGGCGAACCAGCTCTACGGCCGGCTCTACGCGGGCGAGTCCGGGCAGGGCTCCGACGGGGGCGGCGACGGCCAGGACGCCGGCGACGACTTCGACATCGCGGTCATCGCCCAGCCCGCGGGCGGCGACGACGCGACGACGCTCGCGACGAACTTCGGCTGCGTGCCCGGCAGCGCGCCGGACGAGGCGCCGGTCGCGGCGAACCCGCTCGGTTACTGCGACGCCGGGCTGCAGGTGACCATGAACGCGGCCCTGACGGGTGCGCTCTCGGTGACCGACGCCCTCGCCGCGGTCGAGCCGGCGCTCTGGCAGGCCGCCGTGTCGGTGCCGTTGTTCCAGGAGGCGGACACCCTCGCCGTCCGCCCGGAGGTGTCGGGTGTGTCCGTCGGCCCACCGCTCGCTGGTCCGTTCGCCGATGCGGCGACCTGGACGCGTACGGCTGCGTAACCATCGCCGGGGGCTCCGGCGGCCCGCGCGCGATCTTGCGAAGGGCGCTCCGGTGCGGTGTGGACAGTCAAGCGGAAATACACCTACTGGACATCTGGGCTCGCGGGGCACCACCGCCGAAAGTATGTTCCCACCTGCCATTTAGTACCGTGCGGTAACCGTTGTGTCGCGTGCCGCCACCACCGTGTCACCCTTTGGTCACGATCGGGTCTTAGTGCGTGACGAGGGTTGGCGGAGTTCCTACCGTCCTGCAACGGTGCGTCGGCGGAATACCGCCGATGCGTCACAAGATCACCAGTGGGTGCTGATCAGACACGAGGTCCACGACGACGTGCACTAGTAGACGAATCCGCGAAGCGGACGGAGCTTTCCCCGACCCGCCCCCGCGTCGCGGTTTACCACCGCTCCGTGCACGATGTGTCATCGACAACACAGGGCGCACGCCCGTCAAGTGCGTGCTCGCTCATGGAGGAACTAACTTGATGAGGAATAAAACAGCGTGGCTACGGGCCGCTGCCGGTCTCGCGGCCGCCACGCTCGTGCTCACCGCCTGCTCCCAGAAGGAGAACACAGGCTCCAGCGACAATGGGGGAGACAACGCCAAGCCGTCTTCCGGCTGGGAGGAAACCCCCGTACCGGAGATCAAGGAAGGTAAGGTCGGCGGGACCTTCCGCCTGGCGATCACCGAGCCGACGGCGATCGACCCGTACAACGCCCAGGAGTCCGAGGGCATCCTGGTCACCAAGTACCTGTTCACGGGTCTCACCACGGCCACCCCTGACGGGGAGATCGAGCCGGGTGTCGCGGAGAAGTGGTCGAGCAACGACGACTGCACCGAGTGGACCTTCAACCTGAAGACGGGCACGACGTTCCACAACGGCGAAGATGTCACCTCGCAGTCGTTCAAGACGGGTTGGGAGCGTGTCGCGGCCAAGTCGTCGGCGTCCGAGGTGTCCTACCACCTCGCCGGCATCAAGGGCTTCGACGAGATGCAGGCAGGCACCGCCAAGACGCTGTCCGGTGTGGACGCGTCCGACCCGGCGACGCTGAAGGTCAGCCTGACCGAGCCGAACTGCGAGTTCTACATGCGCACGTTCCACACGGTCTTCAGCCCCGTGCCGAAGTCGGCCGGGAGCCCGCTCACCAACAAGGCGTTCGTCGACGCCCCGATCGGCAACGGGCCGTTCATGATCGACGGCAAGTGGGACCACGACAAGGGCATCAAGCTCAAGAGGTTCGCTGACTACAAGGCCGGCAAGCCGGCCTACCTGGACAGCGTCGAGATCACGATCGCCGCGAACGGCGCCGACGACGAGTACGCCGGCTTCCAGAACGGCACCTTCGACTGGGCCCGCATGCCGACGCCGGTCCTGTCCCAGGCGCGCTCGACGTACCTGCCGAAGGACGAGTGGATCACCCGCAACACCAACGGCATCAACTACCTGCTGCCGATGCTGTCGAAGAAGCCGCTCGACTCGGTGGACGCTCGCAAGGCGATCTCGATGGCCATCAACCGCGACGAGATCATCAAGAGCATCTTCCAGGGCTCGCAGACCCCGGCGACCTCGTTCGTGCCGCCGGTGTTCAAGGACGCCTTCCAGGACGGCGTCTGCACGGCCTGCAAGTTCGATCTCGACCAGGCCAAGAGCCTCGCCAAGAAGGCAGGCCTCACCCCGGGCACCGCGCTGACCATGCAGTTCAACACGGATGCCGGCCACGACGAGTGGATGGCCGCGGTCAAGGACCAGCTTGAGACCAACCTCGGCCTCAAGATCAACATGACCTCGGTTCCGTTCGCCGACATGCTCGACAACGAGCAGCAGCCGCAGGCCAGCGGCCTGTTCCGGGCCGCGTGGGGTGCGGACTACCCGACGCCGGAGAACTTCCTGACGCCGCTGCTGTCCACCGAGGCCATCGGTGCCAAGAGCGCCAGCGAGCCGACCACCGGTGACAACCGTGGCCGCTACTCCAACCCGAAGTTCGACGACCTGCTCAAGGAGGCCAAGGGCAACACCGACGAGGCCGCCCGCATCAAGCTGTACCAGCAGGCCGAGAAGATCGCGATCGGTGACGACCTGGCGGAGATTCCCCTGTGGAACCGCACCCAGCACCGTCTCGCGAACACCGAGAAGTACATCAACATGAGGATGGACTTCAACGAGAACCCCGACCTCACGGTCATCAGCATCAAGTGATGTGACACAGCCGCGGTGGCCGCGGTCCGCTAACCCGGACCGCGGCCACCAGCGGTTGGCACCCCTTTCTTCTTTCGATCCGAGGAAGCCGGCACCTACATCATGGGGAAGTTCGTAATACGCAGGCTCGCCCAGGCCGTACTGGTCGTGATCGCGGCGACGCTCCTGCTGTTCATTGGCCTTTTCGTGCTCGGGGACCCCTTCGCCTCCACCGGCGACAAGACGGTGCCCCCGGAGACCCAGGCGATCCTGCGCGAGGCGTTCGGCATGGACAAGTCGCTGCCGATGCAGTACCTCACCTACCTGGGCAACCTGTTCACCGGTGACCTCGGCGTCGACTTCAACCAGCGCCGCGCCGTCTCCGAGATGATCGGCACGGCGCTGCCGGCGACCGCCAGACTCGCACTGGTCGCCATCGTGCTCGACGTGCTGATCGGCGTGGTCGCGGGCATCATCGCCGCGGTCTTCCGCTACTCCTTCTGGGACGTGCTGGTCACCGTCCTGACCACGCTCGCGATCGGCATCCCCACCTTCGTCATCGGCGTCTGGCTACGGCAGACCGTGTCCGGATGGTGGATATTCCCCGGCGTACCAAGATCATTCACGCAAGTGGTCCCGTGGTGGCAGGAAGTGCTGCTACCGGCGATCACGCTGGCAGTGGTCGACGCGGCGTTCATCGCCCGCCTGATGCGCGGCTCCATGCTGGAGGTCCTGCGCACCGACTACATCCGCACCGCCAGGGCCAAGGGCCTCGGGGAGCGGACCGTGATCCTGAAACACGCCTTCCGGAACTCGATCATCCCGGTGGTCACCTACGTCGGCATCAGCATCGGCATCCTGCTGGGCGGCGCTCTCATCACCGAAACGCTGTTCCAGTACAACGGCGTCGGGTTCCTGCTGGTCAAGTCGATCAACCAGAACAACAACCCGGTGATCATGGCTCTGGTGACCTTCGCCGTGCTGATATACGTGTTCCTCAGCATGATCGTCGACATCTTGTACGCCTTCCTCGATCCACGAATCCGGCTGAGCTGAGTGAGGTAGCTGCCATGACAACCCCACCTGACCCGGCCGACCTGAGCGCGCCCGCACAGGCGGTGCTCGTGGAGTCGGCTTCCGACCACCCTGGCCCCCTGCTTGACGAGGCGCCGAGCGGCAAGAAGAAGAACCGCAGCCAGCTCGCCGACATCTGGCGTCGGTTCAAGCGCAACAAGCTCGCCATGACCGGCCTCGTGGTCGTCGCCATCATGGTCGTCCTCGCGCTGCTGCAGCCGATCATCACGCCGTTCGACCCGTACGACCAGAACCTGCTCAACTCGTTGCAGCCGCCGAACGCGGACCACTGGTTCGGCACCGACGTGCTCGGCCGCGACCTGTACTCCGGGATGCTCTACGGCTTGCAGCTGGCCCTCATCGTCGGGCTGTGCACGATGCTCGGCTCCATGACCATCGGCGTCGCGCTCGGCGCGCTCTCCGGTTACCGGGGCGGCTTCTGGGACGCGCTCGTCATGCGCGTGACCGACCTGTTCCTGGCGTTCCCGTACCTGATCGGCGCGATCCTCGTGGTCCGCACGTTCGGCTCCGGCGTGCCCCAGATCATTCTGGCGCTGGTCATCCTCGGCTGGCCGACGGCGGCCCGGCTCATGCGCGGTCAGATCCTGTCCCTGCGCGAGTCGGAGTACGTCGAGGCGGCCAGGTCGATCGGCGCCTCGGACACGCGCATCGTGGCCCGGCACATCCTGCCCAACGCGATCCAGCCGGTGTTCATCTACTCGTTCACCGGCATCGGCGTGGCGATCGTCGCGATGGCGTCGCTCGCCTACCTCGGGGTCGGCGTCCCGCCGGACACCCCGGAGTGGGGCCGCATGATCAACCAGGGCATCGAGCAGGTCCAGGTGGCCGGCAAGGACTTCCTGTGGATCTTCCCCAGCGCCGCCATCTGCATCACGACCCTCGCGTTCGCGTTCGTGGCCGACGGTCTGCGCGACGCGCTCGACCCGAAGCTGCGCTGACCGCGCCGCGACAATCCAAGGAGATCCCACGACTATGAGCAGCGCTGCGGAGATCGACCTCGAGGGCCCACCATCGCCCTTGCTCGAGGTCCGCGACCTGCGGGTGCACTTCAAGACCGACTACGGCGTGGTCAAGGCCGTGGACGGGGTGTCCTGGCACGTCGACGAGGGCGAGACACTCGCCATCGTCGGCGAGTCCGGCTCCGGGAAGTCGGTGTCCGCGATGACGATTCTGGGCCTCGTGCCCAGCCCCCCGGCGACGTTCCCCACCGGGGACATCATGCTGAGAGGCCGGTCGCTGCTGAAGATGCCGGAGAAGCAGCAGCGAAAGCTCCGCGGCAGCCAGATCGCGATGATCTTCCAGGACCCGCTGACCGCCCTGAACCCCGTGTTCAAGGTCGGCGACCAGATCGCGGAGATGGTGCGCGTCCACCAGGACGTCTCCAAGCACACCGCGAAGAAGCGGGCCCTGGACCTGCTCGGCGAGGTCGGCATCCCGAACCCGGCGGTGCGGCTCAACCAGTACCCGCACGAGTTCTCCGGCGGCATGCGCCAGCGCGCGATGATCGCGATGGCGCTGGCCAACGACCCGCACGTGCTGCTGGCCGACGAGCCGACCACGGCGCTGGACGTGACCGTGCAGGCGCAGATCATGGCGCTGCTGGAGAAGCTCCAGGAGGACCGCAACACCGCGATCGTGCTGATCACGCACGACCTCGGGGTCGTCGCGAGCCACGCCGACCGGATCAACGTGATGTACGCCGGCAAGATCGTGGAGACCGGCACCGCGGACGAGATCTTCTACGAGCCGCGGCACGCGTACACGTTCGGACTGCTGTCGAGCCTGCCGCGGATGGACCAGAGCCACCAGGAGCGACTGGTGCCGATCAAGGGCCTTCCGCCGAGCCTGGCGGCAGTCCCGCGGGGTTGCCCGTTCCACCCGCGCTGCGACTTCGCCACCGACCTGTGCCTGCAGGAGGTGCCGGAGCTGCGGTCGGTCGGCGGGAACGGCCACCGGGCGGCATGCGTGCACAGTGACCGGGTCGCCATGGCCCACGAGGAGAGGGCTGTCCTATGAGCCAGGGGACGGAACCCCAGCAGGGCGGGGTCGGTGTCGCCGAGCCGAACCACCGGCCGATGCTCGAGGTGGACAACCTCGTCAAGCACTTCCCCATCCGCAGCGGTGTGTTCATCAAGCGCACCGTCGGTGAGGTGAAGGCCGTCGACGGCGTGTCCCTGAACGTCCACAAGGGCCAGACGGTGGCGCTGGTCGGCGAGTCGGGCTGCGGCAAGTCCACGACCGCGCGGGCGATCCTGCGGCTGCTCGAGCCGACCGCCGGCAAGGTCAGCCTGGACGGCGTGGAGATCACCGGGATGGGCAAGGACCAGCTGCGCAAGGCGCGGCGGGAAATGCAGATCGTGTTCCAGGACCCGTACGCGTCGCTGAACCCGCGCATGACGATCCGGCAGATCCTCGCGGAGAAGTACCACCTGCTCGGTGCGGAGATGACCAAGTCGACGATCAGCGAGCTGCTGGACACCGTCGGCCTGGCCGAGGAGTACGCCGACCGTTACCCGCACGAGTTCTCCGGCGGGCAGCGCCAGCGCATCGGCATCGCCCGGGCGATCGCGCTGAACCCGAAGTTCATCGTGCTCGACGAGCCGGTGTCCGCGCTGGACGTGTCGATCCAGGCGCAGATCGTCAACCTGCTGGAGGACCTGCAGGACGAGCTGGGACTGACGTACCTGTTCATCGCGCACGACCTGTCCGTGGTCCGGCACATCGCCGACCGCGTCGCGGTGATGTACCTGGGTGGCGTGGTGGAGATCGCCGACCGGGACGACCTGTTCGACCGGCCGCACCACCCGTACACGCAGGCGCTGATCTCCGCGGTGCCGATCCCGGACCCGCGCCTGGAGCGCCGGCGCGAGCGCATCGTGCTGCGCGGCGACGTGCCGAACCCGGCCAACCCGCCGTCGGGCTGCCGGTTCCGGACCCGCTGCTGGAAGTTCGAGCAGCTCTCGGAGAGCGACGCGCGGCGCTGCGTCGAGGAGCCGCCCCCGCTGCTGCAGATGGGCGGCCGGCCGGGCCACGAAGCGGCCTGCCACTACGCCTCGCTGCGCGAGGTGGTCCGCTCCTGACGAGCACGCGAACCGGCAGGGCCGGGTGATGTGGAAGTTCATCGTCGTCCGCACCGCTCAGGCCCTGCTGGTCTTCGTGCTCGTGACGTTCCTCTGCTACGTCGCGCTCTTCCAGCTGGGCAACCCGTTCGCGGCGGTCGGCGAGAAGGTCATCCCGCCGGAGACGCAGCGGATCCTGCGGGAGACGTTCCAGCTCGACCGGCCGCTTTTCGTGCAGTACCTCAACTTCCTGGGCAACCTGTTCACCGGCGACCTCGGCATCGACTACGACAAGCGGCAGCCGGTCTTCGGGATGATCGCGGCGACCGTGCCGAACACCGTGCGCCTCGCGGTGGTCGCGGTCGTCCTGCAGCTGGTCGTGGGCATCTGTGCCGGCGTGCTGGCCGCCGTGCGCCGGGGCTCGTACGCCGACGCGCTGGTGTCGGTGTCGTCCCTCACGCTGTTGTCCGTGCCGCTGATCGTCACCGCGGCCGCGCTGCGGGACTGGTTTTCCGGCGTCCACGTCCTCGGCATCACGCTGTTCCCCCGGCTGCCGCGCTCGATCGCGGTCGAGGTGCACTGGTACGACGAGCTGCTGCTGCCCGCGTTCGCGCTGGCGCTGGGCGGGATGGCGTTCGTCGCCCGGATGACCCGCGGCACGATGCTGGAGGTGCTGGAGTCCGACTACGTCCGCACCGCCCGCGCGAAGGGGCTGCGACCGCGCACGGTGCTGTTCAAGCACGCGCTGCGCAACGCGGTCATCCCGATCGCCAACATCGCCGCGATCGAGCTCGGCGTCCTGCTCGGCGGGGCCGTCATCGTCGAGGCGATCTTCCAGTACAACGGCGTGGGCTATCTCTTCGTGCGCGCGCTGCGGTCGCTGAACGCCCCGCTGCTGATGGCGATCATGTCGTACATGGTCGTCGGCTTCGTGGTGCTGATCGCGCTCCTGGATATCCTCTGCGCGTACCTCGACCCGCGGCTGCGGATCGACTGACCAGACTTGGACCCACCCCATGACGCTCTCCGCCGCGCCCCGGCTGCTGCTCGTGCACGCGCACCCGGACGACGAGAGTCTCTGGACCGGTGGCACGATCGCCCGCTACGCGGCCGCCGGCGTGCAGGTCACGCTCGTCACCTGCACGCTCGGCGAGGAGGGCGAGATCATCCCCGAGTCGCTGCGCGGGCTGGCCGCCGACCACGCCGACCAGCTCGGCGGCTACCGCATCGGCGAGCTGCGCTCGGCCTGCGCCGCGCTGGGCGTGTCCGGCCACCGCTGGCTCGGCGGCCCGGGCCGCTGGCGCGACTCCGGCATGGCCGGCGTCGCGGCCAACGCCCACCCGCGTGCCTTCGCCGGCGGCGACCCCGACGAGCAGACCACCACGCTCGCCGCCGTCCTCGACGAGGTACGCCCGCAGGTCGTGGTCACCTACGGCCCGGACGGCGGCTACGGCCACCCCGACCACATCCGCGCACACGACATCACGATGGCCGCGTGCGAGAAGGCGGGCGGCGTCACCCGGATCTTCCACGCGGTGACCTCCCGGCGCGCCACCGACGAGGGCGTGGCCGCGCTCGCGCGGGTCGCGGACCTGCCGTTCCGGCTGCCGGAGCCGGACGAGCTGCCGGTCACCGACGACGCGCGGATCACCACGATCGTCTCCGTCGCCGGCGTGCTGCCTGCCAAGCTGCGCGCGCTGCGGGCCCACGCCACGCAGATCAGCGTGTGGCAGTCGGCCGACGGCGCGCACTGCTACGCGCTGACCAACGGCATCGCCCAGCCCATCCCGCCCGACGAGTACTTCGTGCTCGCCGCGGGCGAGCGGTCGGGTGCGGACACGGACCTGTTCGGAGGCGTGTAGATGTCGCGCGGCGACCGGGTGCTGCTCGGCGTGCTCATGCTCGACGCGGTCGTGCTGGCCGTCATCGAGCTGCTGTTCCTGCCGCTGTCCTTCGACGGCTACCTGCTGCCCAACCTGGGCGGGCTGCCGTTCCCGCTGATGGCGGTCGTGGCGGCGGTGAGCACGCCGTGGCTGGTGGCCACCGCCGGGCGGCTCGCGCCCCGGCTGGCGGTCGCCTCGGCCCCACTGCTGGCCTGGATCGTCACGATCGCGTGGTTCGGTATGTTCGGCCCCGGCGGGGACCTGCTGCTGGTCGCGGACTGGCGCTCGCTGCTGCTGTTCGCGGGCGGGGCGCTGCCGTCGGCGATCGTTCTCGGCCAGGTGCTGGCCAGTTCTGTAAATCCCACCACAGTGGGTCCCACCACCTGAGACCCGGCAAGTGCCGAGAGGGATACTAGCGGCAGCCGGTAACCTCCGCGTGCAGGCGGACGTCCACAGAAAGAAGCAGGAGAACGCAGTGACTTATGTGATCGCCGAGCCCTGCGTCGATTTGCTCGACAAAGCATGCATCGACGAATGCCCGGTCGACTGCATCTACGAAGGGGACCGGATGCTCTACATCCACCCCGACGAGTGCGTGGACTGCGGCGCCTGCGAGCCGGTCTGCCCGGTGGAGGCCATCTACTACGAGGACGACGTCCCCGACCAGTGGAAGGACTACACCAAGGCCAACGTCGACTTCTTCGACGAGCTTGGCTCCCCCGGCGGTGCGGCCAAGGTGGGCAAGGTCGCGGCCGACCCGCAGTGGATCAAGGACCTGGCGCCCGTCGAGCACGACGAGTGACACCGGCGCTGCCCGGCGTTCCCTGGGACTCGCTCGCCGAGGCCAAGGCGCGGGCGCAGGAGCATCCGGACGGCGTCGTCGACCTGTCGATCGGCACGCCGGTCGACCCGGTGCCCCGGGTGATCCAGGAGGCGCTCGCCTCGGTCGCGGCGGTCCCCGGCTACCCCACCACGCACGGCACCCCCGAGCTGCGGGCCGCAGCGGTCGCGGCGCTCGCCCGGCGGCACGGCGTCACCGGCCTGGCGGCCGAGGCGGTGCTGCCCACGATCGGCTCGAAGGAGCTCGTCGCCTGGCTGCCGACCCTGCTGGGGCTCGGCGCGGACGACCTGGTCGTCATCCCCTCGCTCGCGTACCCGACCTACGAGGTCGGCGTGCGGCTGGCCGGCGCGCGCCTGCAGCGCGCGGACGGCACGGTCGCGCTCGGCCCGGCCCGCCCCGCCCTGCTGTGGGTCAACTCGCCGTCGAACCCGACCGGCCAGGTGCTGCCCGCCGAGCACCTGCGCAAGGTCGTCGACTGGGCCCGCGAGCGCGGCGCGGTCGTGGCGTCCGACGAGTGCTACCTGGCGCTGGGCTTCGACGCGCAGCCCGTGTCGGTCCTGCACCCGGACGTGTGCGGCGGCTCGTTCGACGGGCTGCTGGCCGTGCACTCGCTGTCCAAGTCGTCCAGCCTGGCCGGCTACCGCGCGGGCTACGTGGCGGGCGACCCGACGCTGGTGACGCGGCTGCTGGCCATCCGCAGGCAGGCCGGGATGATCGTGCCGCGGCCCGTGCAGGCGGCGATGACGGCCGCGCTGACCGACGACGGGCACGTCGCCGAGCAGCGCGCCCGGTTCGCCGCGCGCCGCGCCGTGCTGCGGGCGGCGCTGACGGCCGCCGGCTTCCGGATCGACCACTCGGTGGCGGGTCTGTACCTGTGGGCGACCCGCGGCGAGCCGGCGTGGGAGACTGTGGCGTGGTTCGCCGAGCGCGGCGTGCTGGTCGCGCCGGGCACGTTCTACGGGCCGGCGGGCGGCCGGCACGTGCGGGTGGCGCTGACCGCCACCGACGAGCGGGTCGCGGCCGCGGCGGCCCGGCTGTCCTAGCGGAGCTCGCCGGCGAGCTGGTCGACCTTCTCGAAGCTCTCCCGCCAGCGGGCCGCGCAGTCCGCGCGCCGGGCATGCTCCCGCTCCACCAGCCGCCCCGCGACGAACACGAGGACGACGTCCGGTTCTGGCTGCTCGTCGAGGAGCCGCCGCACCTCGGCCTCGGCGACGACGGTGTCCTGGTGGTCGCCGAGGACGTCCTGGAACTCCTTGGTGGCCTGGATCAGCCTGCGGACCGGCTTGCCGCCGACGGGCTCGGCGAGCTCGGCGGCGTAGCGCAGCCGCTTGCCCTGGATGCGCAGGGCGTGCAGCTCGTCGTCGGCCGGGTGGTCGCCGAGCGCGCGGGCGGCCTTGGACAGCTTGCGGTGCGGCCTGACGACGACGTCCAGCAGCGCGGGCTCGGCCTTCTTCTTCCGGACGGGGTGCCCGTTGACGTCGGACGTCACCATGCCGGCGAGGCGGCTCAGCAGCGCGGTGTAGCGGGCGGCGCGGAGCGTGTCGAGCATGCGGCGGCGCGCGCGGCGGCGCTCGTCGACGAGGCCGGACAGCAGCCGCTCGGCGGCGGCGCGCTCGTCGTCGGAGAGGTCGGCGGCCTGCGCGCGCAGGTGCCCGAGGAGGACGTCGAGGTCGCGGATGCGCCCGAGCACGCCGCCGAACCAGCGCAGCTCGTCCTGCAGCTCGTCGACCTCCGGCCCGGGGGACGCCTTGAGCGCGGCCCGGATCCGCCGCACGGCGACGCGCATCTGGTGCACGCCTTCGGGATCGCTGCCCTCCCGCGCGATGGCTTCCTGCTCGAGGAGCACACGCACCTGCTGGTCGAGTCGCGCGCGGACGTACATCGTCGGCGGGGCGCCGGCCGCGGCCTCGAGCGGCGCGGTGGGCAGACCGAGATCATCGGGGCTGACCAGGACAGATCGCGTCATTCGACCCATGTTATGTGAACAATCGGCAAAAGCCAGCCGGCGCGGAGACCCGATCCGGGTGAACGGCCGCTCACTGTCCGAAGTGGACTGATCAGTCGTTGGCGTGCAGGGCGGCGTTCAGCTCGATGCCGGTACCCGTGCGGGCGACGGCCTCGACCGCGCCGGTGGCCGAGTTGCGGCGGAACAGCAGGCCCGGCCTGCCGGACAGCTCGCGGGCCTTGACCAGCCGCCCGTCGGAGAGCGTGACCTTCGTGCCCGCGGTGACGTACAGGCCGGCCTCGACCACGCAGTCGTCGCCAAGCGAGATGCCCACGCCAGCGTTCGCGCCGACCAGGCAGCCCGTGCCGATCGAGATGGTCTCCTTGCCGCCGCCGGAGAGCGTGCCCATGATCGACGCGCCGCCGCCCACGTCCGAGCCGTCGCCGACGACCACGCCGGCGGAGATGCGGCCCTCCACCATCGACGCGCCGACCGTGCCGGCGTTGAAGTTGACGAAGCCCTCGTGCATGACGGTCGTGCCGGTGGCCAGGTGTGCGCCGAGCCGGACCCGGTCCGCGTCGCCGATGCGCACGCCCGCGGGCACCACGTAGTCGGCCATCCGCGGGAACTTGTCCACCCCGTACACGGTCACCGCCCCGCGGGCCCGCAGCCGCAGCCGGGTCGCCGCGAAGCCCTCCACGCGGCACGGCCCGTGGTTGGTCCACACCACGTTCGTGAGCACCCCGAACAGTCCGTCCAGGTTCAGCCCGTGCGGCCGCACGAGCCGGGTGGACAGCAGGTGCAGCCGCAGGTAGGCGTCGTACGCGTCGGCGGGCGGGTCGGCCAGCGACAGGATCCCGGTGCGCACCGCGATCACCTCGACGGACCGGGCGTCGTCCGGGCCGAGCAGCGCGGAGACGCCGGCCCCGAGCTCGTTGACGGCCTCCTGCTCGGAGAGCCGCATGGTGCCCGGCATCCGGCCGTCGTCGAGCTTCGGGTGCGGGAACCAGGTGTCGAGCACGGTCCCGTCGTCGGTGACCGTGGCCAGGCCCACGGCCTGGGCTCCGGTGGTCAGGGGATCGACCGCTGCGTTGACGTCTGCGCTGCTCACGCCTGGCAGGTTAGCCGAGCCGGAAGCCGGGGTCGGCGGCCAGTTCGGCCAGCCGCTGGGTGGTCAGCGGCGGCCCGGCGAGCGGCGGGAAGTTCGTGAAGGCGCGGTGGTCGGCCAGCCCGATGAACACCACCGTGCCGTCGTCGTAGCGGTAGCCGGCCCACTGGTCGAACTGGTCGGTCTCGTGGTCCTTGGAGGTGAATACGCCGACCCGCTTGCCGTCGACGACGACCTCGGTGCAGGTGCCCGTCATGCCCCACAGACCGGGCTTCAGGGCACACCCGTCGCCGGTCATCTCGTTGCCCGGGGTGTTCACCTCGGCGATCAGCCGGCCGTAGCCGCCGCCCTTGGTCACGACCGCGTCCGCCGAGTACTCCCACACCTCGGTCCCGTCGACGGTGTCGACGTACTGCGCCTGGTGGTGCTTCATCGGCGCTCCCGCCAGCTCCCCGGTGCCCTTGAGACCGTCCGGCGACTCGTACCCGGCGGGCACCACGGCGTCCAGCTCGGTGAGCAGCGCGGCGCCCATGTCGTACTCCGGGCCGTTGTGCGCCGTGCGATCGGTCTGCCCGTTCGGCCAGGATGGATCCGTGTCGGCGGTCGCCGCGCTCGTCGTGGTCGTATTCGTAGTCGTGGTCGAACTCGTAGTCGCGGGGCTGGTGCCGGGGCCGGCGGCCTGGTTCCCGCCCGCGCCGGACGTGACCATGACGACCACGACGGCGACGCCGATGACCGCCACCGCGGCCGCGGCGCTGCCCACCCCGGCCCAGCGGGCGCGACGGCGGCGCTCCACCCGGCGGGCGGCGTCCAGCACTGGGTTCTCGCTCATCGGCGGCGGCGTCGGGACGGTCGCCATCGTGGCGCGCATGGCCTGCCGAAGCTCCTGCTCGTTCATGGCAGTCCTCCTCAGTTGATGAACGTCGGTTGGTGAACGTCAGTTGGTGAACGTCGCCGTCGGCACGGCTCCGCGCAGGGCGCAGAGCCCGCGGGCGGTCTGGCTCTTCACGGTGCCCGCCGAGCAGCCCAGCGCCCGCGCGGTGTCCTCGACCGACTGGTCCTCCCAGAACCGCAGCACCAGCGCCGCTCGCTGGCGGGGTGGTACGGACTCGAGCGCGCGCAGCAGCACGAGCCGGTCCTCGGGGCTGCCACGCTGCGGGGCGCTCGCGTCGGCGTGCCGCGCGGTGGGTTTCTCGCGGAAGAAGAACCCGCGGCGGTTCTCGTCCAGGTAGGTGCGGACGAGGATCCGCCGCGTGTAGGCGTCGAGGTTGTCGCGGGCGGCGACCCGGTGCCAGGCGCGATAGAGCTTCACGAACGTCGTCTGCACGAGATCCTGTGCGCGGTGCCAGTCGCCGCACAGCAGGTACGCGGTGCCGCGGAGGGCGCCCGACCGGCTGGCGAAGTAGTCGGTGAACCCCTGCTCGCGTTCGTTCATCAGACCTCCCGGGCGATCCCTGGACGCAGTTAGTCACGCGCGGTCCCCCCTCGCGGGTTGCATGTAGCGTGCCGATCGTGATCCGCAAGCTGGACCTCACCGCCGACCCCGCCGACCTGACCGCCGTGCTCGCGGACATCCCCAGCGAGTCCGGGGCGGAGGGCGAGCTCGCCGCCGCGGTCGAGGCGGCGCTGCGGGCGCAGGCCGGCCACCTCGAGGTCGCGCGCTCGGGCAACACCGTGCTCGCCCGCACCACGCTCGGCAAGCCGTCGCGCGTGGTGCTCGCCGGCCACCTCGACACCGTGCCGGTCAACGACAACCTGCCGGTCCGCCGCGACGGCGACGTCCTGCACGGCCTCGGCACGTGCGACATGAAGGGCGGCGACGCGGTGATGCTGCACGCCGCCGCGACGGTCACGGCACCGAGGCACGACCTGACGTTCGTGTTCTACGACTGCGAGGAGGTCGAGGCCGCCCGCAACGGACTCGGCCGCATCGAACGTTCGTCCCCTTCCTGGTTGGCGGGCGACCTGGCGATCGTCTGCGAGCCGTCGAACGCGGTGGTCGAGGCGGGCTGCCAGGGCACGATGCGGGTGGAGCTGCGCACGACCGGCGCCCGGGCGCACACCGCCAGGGCGTGGATGGGCGCCAACGCGATCCACGCACTGGGCGACGCACTGGCCCGGCTGGCCGCGTACGAGCCGCGGGTCGTCGACATCGACGGCTGCACCTACCGCGAGGGCCTGCAGGCAGTGCGGATCGCGGGCGGCGTCAGCGGAAACGTGGTGCCGGACGAGGCGGTGCTCGTGGTCAACCACCGCTTCGCCCCGGACCGCTCCGCGCACGATGCCGAAACCCACCTGCGCGAGGTGTTCGCCGGCTACGAGCTGACCGTGACGGACATGGCGCCGGGCGCTCTGCCCGGCCTGTCCGCCCCCGCGGCCGCCGAACTGGTGGCGGCGGCCGGTGGCGACCCGGTGGCCAAGCTGGGCTGGACGGACGTGGCCCGCTTCGCCGCCCTCGGCATGCCGGCGGTCAACTTCGGCCCCGGCGATCCCACGCTGGCCCACACCCAGCAGGAGCACGTGCCGATCCCGCAGATCCACCGCTGCGCGGAGGTCCTCGCCCGCTTCCTAGCCTGACCCTGTCCACCCGACCGACGCTACCGAGCCGCGGGCGTTGGGCTCGGAAGTTGTCCACAGGCGCCGAGTTGTCCACAGCAAGCCCCGGACCAGGCCTTTCCGTCAGCGTTCACCGGTAGACTGGCGCTGAGGGGTGCCCCCGGAGAGGGTGGGGGCAGCGTGCTGTTGTCGGCGACGCGTTACAAGATCACTGCGGTCAGTCTGGGCTTCGCGCTCGGCGGCGCGGCTCGCCTGCGAGCCAGAGGGCCGGCGTGGTCAGCGGCGGATGGCCAAGCGGTCAGCGGCGTACTTCGCCCGCCCGGGCGGTGTGCACGACGGCCAGAACGAAGGTGGCCAGCAGCGTCAACCACCGGCCCGGACCCGCGTGGCCGTCCTCCGGGTCGAACCAGCCCGCCGGCTCTACCTGGCAGATCAGCAGGATGCCCACGATCGTCAGCGCGCAGAACACGGCGAACACCACGTGCGTCGCCCGGCCCGCGACGTCCGCCAGGAACACCGCGATGGTGCCGATCGCCACGGTCAGCACGCCGATCAGCGTCCACGCGGCCTGCCAGCCCTCCGGCGCCATGCCCCACAGCGTCGTCGCATCGGCCAGGAAGTCGTCGGAGTCGCGGGCCGTGCGCCACGTGGCCGTGGACAGCGCCAGAAGCACGCCGGCGACAGTGCACGCGAACACGGCATAGAGCAGCGCGTGATGAGCGTCGCGCCGGCTGCGGTCCAGCTCGCCCAGGCGTGTGCGCAGGCCGCTCAGCGCCTTCTCGAGCTTGTCGATCCGCTCTTCGGACATTCCCCGAAAGATACTTGGACCTAGACTCGCGCGAGTGACGATCCAGCAATTCGCCGACCAGCCGGACGAGCATCCGACGGAGAAGCAGCGCGGCCCGGTCGTGCTCCGGCGGTCCAGAAAGGACGAGGCGACGACCACCGACGAACGGTTGCTCGACTCGCGCGGACCGGCGGACTGGGTGCACACCGACCCATGGCGGGTGCTGCGCATCCAGGCGGAGTTCGTCGAGGGCTTCGGCGCGCTGGCCGAGGTGCCGCGCGCGGTCACCGTCTTCGGCTCGGCGCGCACCAAACGCGACCACCCCGAGTACCAGCTCGGCCGCGACATCGGCGCGGCCCTCGCAAAGGCCGGCTACGCGGCCATGACCGGCGGCGGGCCCGGCTCCATGGAAGCGGTCAACCGCGGGTGCTCGGAGGCGGGTGGGCTGTCGATCGGACTGGGCATCGAGCTGCCGTTCGAGCAGGGCCTCAACCCGTGGGTCGACCTGGGCGTCAACTTCCGCTATTTCTTCGCCCGCAAGACGATGTTCATCAAGTACGCCCAGGCGTTCATCTGCCTGCCCGGCGGCTTCGGCACGCTCGACGAGCTGTTCGAGGCACTGACCCTGGTGCAGACGAAGAAGGTCACCAAGTTTCCCGTTGTCCTCTTTGGACGGTCCTATTGGGGAGGTCTGTACGACTGGCTGAACGACGTCGTCCACAAGGAAGGCAAGATCGGCGAGAAGGACGTCGCGCTGCTGCACCTCACCGACGACGTCGACGACGCCATCAGGGTGGTCGAGGAGGCCTACCAGGCCTGGACGGAAACGCACTAGCCAGGTTTCACCAGGATCACCGATTGTGACCTCGGTGTATCGCCGGGGCTTTCCGCGCCGCGGCCGTGGCACGATCCGGGGGTGGGCACACTTCGTTTCGGCAACCGCCCGGTCGCCCAGGACCGCGCCCTGGTGATGGCGATCGTCAACCGCACCAGGGACTCCTTCTACGACCGCGGCGCCACCTACGCCGAGCAGGCCGCGCTGGCCGCGGTCGACCGGCTGGTCGCCGAGGGCGCGGACATCGTCGACATCGGCGGCGTGCGGGCCGGCGCGCACGGCGAGCGGGTCGGCGCCGACGACGAGCTGCGGCGCGTCGTGCCGCTGGTCGAGCGAGTCCGCGACCGGTATCCGGACCTGGTCATCAGCATCGACACGTGGCGCCACCAGGTCGGCCGGGCGGCGTGCGCGGCCGGCGCCGACCTGATCAACGACACCTGGGCGGGCGCGGACCCGAAGCTGGCCGAGGTCGCCGCCGAGTTCGGCGCCGGCATGGTCTGCTCGCACACCGGCGGCGCCGCACCGCGCACCGACCCGCACCGGGTCCGCTACGTGGACGTGGTGGCGGAGGTGACTGCCGAGCTGGTGGCCCGCGCGAAGCGGGTCGTGGCGCTGGGCGTGCCGGCCGAGAGCGTGCTCATCGACCCGACGCACGACTTCGGCAAGAACACCTGGCACGGCCTGGCCCTGCTGCGCAGGCTCGACACGCTGGTGGCGACGGGCTGGCCGGTGCTGATGGCGTTGTCCAACAAGGACTTCGTCGGCGAGACCCTCGACGCGGGCGTGACCGACCGCGTCGACGGCACGCTCGCGGCGACGTCGGTGGCCGCCTGGACCGGCGCGCGGGTGTTCCGCGCGCACGAGGTCGGCCGGACCAGGAAGGTGGTCGAGATGGTGGCGAGCATCGCCGGAACCCGTCCGCCCGCGCACTGCCTGCGGGCGCTGGCCTGATGCACCCGGACGCACGGGATTGGTTCGCCGAGCGGACCTGGCAGAGCGCCAAGTGGACGGTCGCGGACCTGGTGGCGGCCAAGGGATCCCGAACGGTCAGCGTGGTGCTGCCGGCCCTGGACGAGGAGGCGACGGTCGGCGCGGTGGTCGCGTCGATTCGGCCGCTTCTCGGCACGCTGGTGGACGAGCTGGTCGTGCTGGACTCGGGATCGACGGACCGCACGGCCGAGGTCGCCGCGGCGGCCGGTGCGCGCGTGGTGGGCCGCGGCGACGTGCTGACCGAGCTGGAACCGTTGCCCGGCAAGGGCGAGGTGCTGTGGCGCTCGCTCGCGGCCACGACCGGCGACCTGCTGGTGTTCGTGGACTCCGACCTGGTCGACCCTTCGCCGGACTTCGTGCCGACGCTGCTCGGCCCGCTGCTGCTGGAGCCGGACGTGGCCCTGGTGAAGGGCTTCTACCGGCGCCCGCTGTCAAGTGAGGGCGCCGCGGGGTCGGGCGGTGGCCGGGTGACCGAGCTGATGGCCCGACCGCTGCTGTCGGCGCTGCGCCCGGAGCTGTCCGGCGTGATCCAGCCGCTGTCCGGCGAGTACGCGGGCACCCGCGCGCTGCTCGAGGCGGTACCGTTCGCGTCCGGGTACGGCGTGGAGATCGGGCTGCTGCTGGACGCGCACGGGATCGTCGGGCTGGCCGGGATCGCGCAGGTCAACCTGGGTGTGCGGCGCCACCGCAACCAGCCGCTGCCGGCGCTCGGGCTGATGGCCCGGCAGATCCTCGGCACGGCGCTGGCCCGGTGCGGCCTGCTGGCGGACGGGGCGGGCGAGCTGACGCAGTTCGTGCAGGTGGCCGGCGAGTGGCTGCCCGACACGGCGGGTGTCGAGGTGACCGACCGGCCGCCGATGCGGGAGCTGCTCGTTAGATAAGAGACTGTCGGTGGGGTGTGACACGATCCTGTCGTGACCACCGCCTTGATCTACCTGGTCGTCATGGTGCTCGTGGCGGCCGTGGTTTTCCTGATCGCCTCGGTCGTGTTCGGCCGGGGCGAGGAGCTGCCCGCGCTGCCGCCCGGGGCCTCGCCGACGCGCCTGCCTGCGTCGGGGATCACCGCCGACGACGTGCGTGGGGTGCGCTTCCAACTGGTCGTACGCGGCTACAAGATGTCCGAGGTCGACTGGGTGCTGCGCCGCGTCAGCGGGGAGCTGGACGAGTTACGCACCGAGGTGGCGGAGCTGCGCACGCGTCTCGCGCCGGCGGACGACGAGGCCGACGGCAACGCCAGGCACGACGCGAAGGCGGAGGCCGGGGAGTGAGCGCCGCGACGGCCGGCGCCGACGGAAAGCTGAGATGTCCCTGGGGCAACTCGGCACCGGACTACGTGGCGTACCACGACGACGAGTGGGGCGTGCCGCTGCACGGAGAGGCGGCGCTCTACGAGCGGCTGACGCTCGAGGCGTTCCAGTCGGGCCTGTCGTGGCTGACGATCCTGCGCAAGCGGGAGGGCTTCCGCCGTGCGTTCGCGGACTTCGAGCCGAAGGTGGTCGCGGAGTTCGGCGACGCGGACGTGGCCCGCCTGATGGCCGACGCGTCGATCGTGCGCAACCGGGCCAAGATCGACGCGGCCATCCGCAACGCCCGGGCGATCGCGGACCTGGATCTGCCGCTGGACGAGCTGCTGTGGTCCTTCGCGCCGGACCCGGCGGCCCGGCCGCGCCCGGCGGCCCTGGCGGACGTCCCGGCCACCACGGCGGAGTCCGCGGCGATGGCGAAGGCCCTGAAGAAGCAGGGCTTCGCGTTCGTCGGCCCGACCACGGCCTACGCGCTGATGCAAGCGACCGGCATGGTCGACGACCACGTGGCGGGGTGCTGGCGCGCGACCTGACCTCTACTTGGCAAGCGGCTTCGCGTCGACCACGGCGTCGGCGGCCTGGCGGAACTCCTGCTCGGTGCCGTTGCCGGTGATGGCCACGACCACACCGTCCAGCTCGGCAGCCCACGCGACCTCGTCGCGCCGGGACGGGTACGTGGCCCACGACATAGCGGACACCGTGACCGACCCGGTCCGCACGGGCTCGGACCAGGTCTCCTCCGCGAGCACGTCGGCGACGTTCCCGCCGGACTGGCTGACCTGCACGTACCGCCCCGCCGGCGTCAGCCAGCCGACCCGGACCACGACGTTCGCGGCCGACCCGGTGCCGATGCCCGACGTCGACGACGAGTTCGCGTGCCACGACGACGGCACCACCGGCCGGCGCACCGGGAAGGAGACCGACGACGACGCCTCCCGCAGCTTCGCCGACACGTCGACGGTCGGCGCCGCGTCGCGGTCGGTGGCCGGGCCGCCGGGGTCGAACGAGCAACCGCGCGTCACCGCGGCCACCACGCCGACGATCACCAGCAGCACGATCATGGCCCCGACCATGTCGCGCATGCCGAGCCCGGCTCGCCCGGGTGGCCGCTCGCTGTCCGTCACACCGCCATCCTCGCAGGCGTGCGAGATCGCTCTCACTCGTCCCGGGGTCGGCGGATCTGGCAGGATCGGGAGGTCTTTTCGCGGGTGGACGTGCGGGGCTACATCGGGAGGCGCCATGACAGACCAGGCGAACAACTCGCAACAACGCGAGGCACCCGATCGCAACCTGGCGCTGGAGCTGGTCCGGGTGACCGAGGCGGCGGCGATGGCGGCGGGCCGGTGGGTCGGCCGCGGTGACAAGAACGGCGGCGACGGCGCTGCCGTGGACGCCATGCGCAAGCTGATCGGCACCGTCTCGATGCGCGGCGTCGTCGTCATCGGCGAGGGCGAGAAGGACGAGGCGCCGATGCTGTTCAACGGCGAGGAGGTCGGCGACGGCGACGGGCCGGAGTGCGACGTCGCGGTCGACCCGATCGACGGGACCACGTTGATGGCAAAGGGAATGCCCAACGCCATCGCAGTGCTCGCGGCCACCGAGCGGGGCGCGATGTTCGACCCGTCCGCGGTGTTCTACATGGAGAAGCTGGCGGTCGGCCCGGAGGCGGCGGACGTCGTCGACATCACCGCGCCGGTCGCCGAGAACATCCGGCGGGTGGCCCGCGCGAAGCACTCGGACGTGTCCGACGTCACTGTCTGCATTCTCGACCGGGCACGGCACGCCGACCTCGTCCGCGACGTCCGCGAGGCGGGCGCGCGGATCCAGTTCATCACCGACGGCGACGTGGCCGGCGCGATCTCCGCCGCCCGGCCGAACACCGGCGTCGACATGCTGGTCGGCATCGGCGGCACCCCGGAAGGGATCATCGCGGCGTGTGCGCTCAAGTGCATGGGCGGCGTGCTGCAGGCCAGGCTGTGGCCGAAGGACGACGCCGAGCGCGAGAAGGCGATCGGCGCGGGACACGACCTGGACCGCGTGCTGCTGACCGATGACCTGGTCAGGGGCGATAACGCGTTCTTCTGCGCCACCGGCATCACCGCGGGCAGCCTGCTGCGTGGCGTCCAGTATCACAGCGGCGGCTGCACGACGCAGTCGATCGTGATGCGCTCGAAGTCCGGCACCGTGCGGATGATCGACGGCTTCCACCGGCTGACCAAGCTCCGGCAGTACTCGACGGTCGACTTCGACCGGATCGAGAAGGCCATCGAGGAGAAGCCGCTACCGCCGCTCCCGTGAGCCGACCTTGCTCCGGACCGACGATCGTCGGTTCCGGTTCCTACTTTTGCGGGTGTCACACATTCGTGACGGGCAACTACCTTCCGCAACTATGCCCAGCCAGGGCATGGGCACGGAAGGAGAGAGAACATGCGAAAGCGTTCTCTGGTCGTGGGCCTTCTCGCCGGCGTGGTGACCGCTGCGGCGGCCGCCGTGATGGTGCCGTCCGCGTTCGCGGACAACGAGGGCGGGGTCACACCGAAGATCGTGGGCGGCGGGGACGCCGACCAGGAGTACTCGTTCATGGTGTCGTTGCAGGACGGCGGGCAGCACTTCTGTGGTGGCTCGCTGATCAACGCCGAGTGGGTCGTCACCGCCGCGCACTGCGTGCAGGGTCAGGACCCGAGCGCCGTGGCGATGCGCATCGGCACCAACAAATGGGCGGAGGGCGGCGAGGAAGCGCAGGCCGCCGAGATCACGGTGAACCCGGGCTACGACGGCCAGTCGCCGGGTAACGACATCGCGCTCGTGAAGCTCGCGGCCCCCGCGACGTCGGCGCCGATCCAGCTGGCGGCCGAGGCGCCGGCGGGCACCAAGTCCCGCCTGCTCGGCTGGGGCCAGACCTGCCCGGAGCCCGGTGGCTGTGGCGCGCCGGACATGCTGCAGCAGCTGGACGTCGACGTGCTTGACGCCGGTTCGTGCACCGACATCGACGGCTCGGTCGAGCTGTGCACCAGCAACCCGAACGGGAACGCGGGTGCCTGCTACGGCGACTCGGGCGGCCCGCAGATCGTTGGCGACGCCGGCAATTTCCAGCTGATCGGCGTGACGAGCCGAAGCGGCAATGGTGACTCGACGTGCGCGACGGGACCGTCGATCTACACCAACGCCACGGCTTACGCCGACTGGATCGCTCAGACAACCGGGGCCTGACGATCCAACTCGAAGGCCGCATGTGGGACTTCGTCGTCCCGCATGCGGCCTTCGGCTTTCTGTAACGGTTTGCGCGCGGGGCCCGATGACCGGGCATGCGCCTGTTGATCGTCGTACTGGCCGTCGTGGGCGCGGGCGTGCTCGCCGCGTGCGGCACGAACGACGAGGCTTCGCGGACCCAGCTGCCGGCCAAACCGGCCCCGACCAGCACCGCGCCGGTCACGTCCCTCCCGGCGAAGCCCGGTCCGACGACACTGGCGAAGCTGCCCGACGTGGTCGAGGCGAACGCGACGATCGTGAAGAAGGCGCCGCCGCCCCCACCGCCGCCGAAGGGCGTGCCGTGCGGCGCGGGCGCCGACGCGTGCGTCGACCTGTCGGCGAACCAGGCGTGGCTGCTCGCCGGCGGCAAGGTGGCGCTCGGCCCGGTACCGATCACGCACGGCCGCCCGGGCCACGAGACCCCGCCCGGCTCGTTCCACGTGCAGTTCAAGGACATCGACCACCTCAGCCACGAGTTCGACGACGCGCCGATGCCGTACTCGGTGTTCTTCAACGGCGGCATCGCGTTCCACGAGGGCAGCCTGAGCGCGCTGTCGCACGGCTGCGTGCACCTGTCGAACTCGGCGGCGCAGTCGTTCTTCGACGGTCTCGCGGTGGGTGACGTCGTGCAGGTCGTGCCGTAGCCGTCGGCGCCTTCGATGAGACGGCTCGCCGTGCTCGCCGGGACTGCTCGCCCTGACGGCCGGGTGCTCCGCGTCGCCTGGCCCGTCCGCGCCGCCCGTCCCGTTGATTGTCCCGTCCGCACCGTCCGCCGCCGCGCCGCTGGTCGTCACGGCCGCACCGCCGCCCCCGCCGTGCGCGCCGATCGCGCGGGCCTGTGTGAGCCTGTCCGCGAATCGGGCGTGGCTGCTGCGCCGGGGCGTGCCGGACTACGGCCCGGTCCCGATCGCGCACGGCACCCCCGCGAGCCCGACGCCGACGGGCAGGTTCACGGTGTCGTGGAGGGACCGGGACAACACGAGCAGCGTCTACGGCACGCCGATGCCGTACTCGGTGTTCTTCGCCCCCGGCGGCATCGCCTTCCACGGCGACGACGTGCGAACCGCGTCCCACGGCTGCGTCCACCTGCCGATGGCGTTGGCGCGCGTGTTCTTCAACCGCCTGCGACCAGGTGAGGTCGTGCAGGTGGTGCCGTGGCGCGATCGCGCCACCCCCGAGTTGTCCACAACCGCGCGAGTTGTCCACAGCTCGCGGCTGACCAGCCTTTTTGTCAGGGGTGGCCGGTAGACTGGCATCGAGGGACGCCCCCGGGACAGGGTGGGGGTCTGCGTTTCCTGTGTTCTGCACGCGCGTGCGCGCGGTGGGTGAGGTGTTCGCGCGGACCGGGCGGTTGTTGATCAGGCGGTTTCGGCTTGCCGATGTCGACGTCTTCACCGCTTATCGGTCCGATCCCGAGGTCGCTCGCTATCAGTCCTGGGACGCGCCCTTTCCCGCCGCCGACGCGCAGCGGCTCGTCGCGGAGTTCGCCGTTGCCGACGAACGTGCGGCTGGCTGGTTCCAGTACGCCCTCGAGCTCCGCACCACGCGAGCGCTCATCGGGGACGTCGCCGTCAACCGGCACGGCGACCGCGCCGAGCTGGGATTCACGCTCGCCCGCGCGTACCAAGGCCAGGGCTATGCCACCGAGGCCGTCCGGTGCGTGCTCGACCGGGTCTTTCAAGAGGGCGTGCGCACGGTGATCGCCGAGTTCGACCCGCCCAACGAAGCCTCCAGGCGGCTGCTCGAGCGCGTCGGATTCCGCTGCGGCGAGGACGCCGGAGAACTCCGCCGCTAGCTCACGTCGCTCGAGTGCCCCGGGAACAGGTGCGCGTCCGGGTCCAGCGCCACCGCGATGTTGTTCACCGCCGTCGCCGCCTCGCCGAAGCCCGTCGCGATCAGCTTCACCTTGCCCGGGTACGCCGCGATGTCGCCCGCCGCGTAGATGTTCTCCCGCGCCGTGCGCATCGTCGTGTCCACGGCCACCGCGCGGCGCGTGATCTCCAGGCCCCACGACTCGATCGGGCCCAGGTCCGCCGTGAAGCCCAGCGCCGCCACCACCGTCTGCGCCGGCAGCACGACCGGCTCGGCCTCGTCCTTCACGTCCAGCTCGACCTCCGCCAGCCGGTCGGCGCCGCGCAGCTCCACCACCTGGGCGTCGGTGATGATCGGCACGCCCAGCTCACGCACCTGCCGCACGGTCGCGGCGAACGCACGGAACTTGTTGCGCCGGTGCACCAGCGTGACGCTGCGCGCGAGCGGGTGCAGCGACAGCGCCCAGTCGAACGCCGAGTCGCCGCCGCCGACGATCACGACGTCCTGGTCGCGCAGCGCGGCCAGCTCCGGCACGAAGTTCACCACGCCGCGGCCCAGCCAGCCGTCGCCCGCCGGCAGCGGGCGCGGGGTGAACTCGCCCATCCCCGCGGTGATCAGGATCGCGCCGGTCCGCACGACCTGCCCGCCATCCAGGCCGACCTCGAGCTTGCCGTCCACTTCGGACACCGTGCGGGCGCGGCGGCCCAGCAGGTAGGTCGGCTTGAACTGGTTCGCCTGCTCGACCAGCGACGCGACCAGGTCCCGGCCCAGCACCACGGGAAAGCCCGCCACGTCGAAGATCTTCTTCTCTGGATACATCGCCGTGACCTGCCCGCCGGCCTCCGGCAGCGAGTCCACCACGGCGGTGGACAGCTCGCGGAACCCCGCGTAGTACGCGGCGAACAAGCCCGTCGGCCCGGCACCGACGATCAGCAGGTCGACTTCGGACGGAGTCTCCGTGTCGGGAACGCTCATCACACCTACCTAGTGGAGAGTGGCCAGCACCACCACAAGTTACCCGGGCGCGGCTCACCGTGGCAGGCCAAACTGAATACGTGAGCGAGAATGACTACAGGATCGAGCACGACACGATGGGCGATGTCAAGGTGCCCGTCGACGCGCTGTGGCGGGCGCAGACCCAGCGCGCGGTCGAGAACTTCCCCATCTCCGGCCACGGCCTCGAGCGCAGCCAGATCCGCGCGCTCGGCCTGCTCAAGGCGGCCGCGGCCCGCGTCAACCAGCGGCTAGGCATGCTCGACGCCGACATCGCCGGCGCGGTGACCGACGCGGCCGAGCAGGTCGCCGAGGGCAGCCACGACGGCGAGTTCCCCATCGACGTCTTCCAGACCGGCTCGGGCACCTCGTCGAACATGAACGCCAACGAGGTCATCGCCACCCTCGCGACCCGCGCGCTCGGCCGCGACGTGCACCCGAACGACCACGTCAACGCCTCGCAGTCGTCCAACGACACCTTCCCCACCACGATCCACATCGCCGCCACCGAGGCCATCGTCCGCGACGTGCTCCCCGCGCTCGACCACCTCGCCGCCACCATCTCCGACCGCGCCGCCGGGTGGGCCGACGTGGTCAAGTCCGGCCGCACGCACCTGATGGACGCCGTGCCGATCACGCTCGGCCAGGAGGCCGGCGCGTGGGCCGCCCAGGTCCGATACGGCATCGAGCGGTTGCAATCGTGCCTGCCCAGGTTGGGCGAGCTGCCCATCGGAGGGACGGCGGTAGGCAGTGGTCTGAACGCGCCGGACGGCTTCGGCGCGGCGGTCGCCGCGGAACTGGCCACGCTCACCGACCTGCCGCTGACCGAGGCGCGCGACCACTTCGAGGCGCAGGCCGCGCAGGACGGCGTCGTGGAGGCGTCCGGCCAGCTTCGCACGGTCGCCGTGTCGCTGTACAAGATCGCCAACGACGTGCGGTGGCTGGGCTCCGGGCCGCGCACGGGCCTGGTCGAGCTGGTGCTGCCGGACCTGCAGCCGGGCTCGTCGATCATGCCGGGCAAGGTCAACCCGGTGATCTGCGAGGCCACGATGATGGTGGTGGCGCAGGTGATCGGCAACGACGCCGCGGTCGCCTTTGCGGGCAGCCAGGGCAACTTCCAGCTCAACGTGATGCTGCCGGTCATCGCCCGCAACGTCCTCGAGTCGGCCCGGCTCATCGCCGCCGTGTCGAACCTGCTGGCGGACAAGGTGTTCGCCGGTGTCGAGGCCAATGTGGACCGTCAGCGCGAGTACGCCGAGTCGTCGCCGTCGATCGTCACGCCGCTCAACCGCTACCTCGGCTACGAGGAGGCGGCGTCCATCGCGAAGCAGTCGCTCAAGGAGCGCAAGACGATCCGCGAGGTCGTGCTCGAACGCGGCCACGTCGCAGACGACAAGCTCACGGAGGCGCAGCTCGACGAGGCGCTGGACGTGCTGCGCATGGCCCGCGGCGGCTGACTACCGCTTGACCCGGGCCCGCACCGCCAGCACGGCCATCGCGAGCAGCACTGGTCCAAGCACCCGCGCGACCATGACGGTCCACTGGCCGGCCTCGGTCAGCTTCGCCCCCGGCTCGCGCAGCACGACGGCGCCCACGGCGATCCGGACCGCGTCGTCGGGCGGCTGCCCCCACATGGCGAGCAGCACCCCGACGACCGCGATGACCACGACCAGCGCAGCGATCGCCCGCGCGGCGCGCTGCCCGTAGCCGGACAGCAGCCAGTACACGGCGAGGATCCAGCGCTCCGCACGCGGCGTCTCGGCGGAGTGGCGCCGCATCTCCATCTCGCCGTAGTAGAAGTCGCCAGCGCCCGGCTCGTTCTTGCTGTCCTCGAACGCCTTCCGCAGGGAGCGGTACACGTTCGCCATCCGCTCCGGGTCCACCGACTCGAGAGACCAGTTGTCCGGCCGGTCGGTGGGCCACTCGCGCCAGGCGGCCTCCTCGGCGATGGTCCGCCGCCGGGTCCGCCAGCCGCGGGGCGGGCGGCCAAACGGGCAGCGCCCCGCGAGCCGAAGCTGGTCGAGCCGATGGGCTCCCGCGAACTCGCACCACCGCAGGTCGACATCGGCCACCTCGAGGTTGCTGACGTCGGTAGCCCGGAGCGAGCGCAACCGCGGTAGCTCACCGGAACCGGCGATCAGTGACGGTGCGCCGAACCTGGCCTGCTCGGCGGAGACCGCACCACCGTCGGCCCGGACGAGGACGCCCTCCTCGAACCGCGCGAGCGTGCAGGTCAGCGCCCTGACCCGCACGTCCACCTCCATCATCGCGGCGCAACGCACCCCGGCCAGGTTGACCGCCTTCGCCGTCAGCGGGCCGATCCAGGCCCGCTTCTCGAACCGCGCGTTGACCAACTGGAGCGCGTCGGCCCGGACATCGTCGAAGCGCACCGTGCCGGCAAAGGTCGCGTCCGTGAAGAAGGCCATCTCTCGGAACTCCACCGTCGCAAAGCGCGCCTGCCCGCCGAACCGGGCGTGCTCGAACGACGTGTGCCCACCGAACACGAAGTTGTCGATGAAGACATCGCCGATGATCTCGGCGTGCTCGAACCGGACCGCACCACGCACGAAGCCGTCCTCGCCGCGCACGAGCCCGTCCTGCGCGGCCGCTCCCAGCAACAGTCTGACAAGGCGTCCGCTGATCACGGCGCCCCGGGCGTCGACGTCGTCACCCGGGCGTAGCCCGCGGAGATAGTCGTCCAGCTTGTCACCGAGATGTGCCAGGCAGGCACGGTCACGGACGACGGCCCCGATACACCCCTTGGCCTTGCAGGTGGACCACTCAGGTACGAAGGCAGGGCGCGACTCGTCTGGCACGACTCACTTAGTAACGCAGCCGTGCCCTAACCCCGTCAGCGGGCCTCGATGTCGGCGACGACGCAGCTCACGTTGTCCGGACCACCTCCCTCGTTGGCCAGCTCCACCAGGCGCCCGACGGCGTCCTCCGGCTCGGGCACCGTCGTCAGTACCGAGCGCAGGGTGTCGTCGTCGAGGACGCGGTGCAGGCCGTCCGAGCAGAGCAGGTACCGGTCGCCCGCCTGCACGTCCTGCAGCCGCATGTCCGGCTCGCCCCCGCCTAATGCATGCAGCAGCATCATCCGCATCGGGTGCGTCGCCAACTCGTCCTCGGTCAGCCTGCCCTCGTCGACCATGGCCTGGGCGATCGTGTGGTCGTGCGTGATGCGTAACAGTTCGTCGCCGCGCAGCAGGTACGCGCGGCTGTCACCGATGTGCACCAGGCCCAGCTGCGAACCCGACCACAGCAGCGCGGTCAGCGTGGTGCCGCCGTCCGGATCGGGGTCGGCGGCCATCAGGTCGCGGACCGCGTCGCCCGCCCGCCGCGCGGCCTCGGACATCACGTTCAGCAGGTCGCCGGCGGGCACGTCCACCCCGCGCAGCGCCTCGATGGCCACCTCGCCGGCCGCGGCGCCCGAACCGTTGGAGCCGTACCCGTCGGCGACGGCGAGCACCCGCCGGCCGGCGTACGCACGGTCCTGGTTCGCCGTACGGACGAGCCCGCGGTCGGTCCGAACGGCGTAACGGATTCCAAGAGGTGACTGGGTTTCCGGCATCTCGACGTCCTCTCTGGACAGATAGACGACGAGGAAGTCGGCGAGGTCACGGCGCGCAGCGGTCTCGGTCTCGACCTGCCGCCAGTAGTCCGCGACCACTTCGGCGGCCGCGGACCGCGGCAGGTCGCAGACCTCCTTGATCCGCGCGAGCGGCAGGCCCAGCCGTCGCAGCCACGCCACCAGCCGGGCTCGCTCCAGCTGGGCTGGCTCGTAGAGCCGGTACCCGCTGACCGGGTCGACGCGCGCCGGGCGCAGCAGGCCCAGCTCGTCGTAGAGCCGCAGCGCCTTCGGCGACAGCCGCGACGCCCGGGCGAACGCGCCGATGGTCAACAGCTCCATGCCTAACCTCCTCGAACCGGGCACCGTGCCCGGCTGATCACCACGCTGGGCCCTCCCCCATGGTGAAGGTCAAGCTGCGGCCGGAGGGCTACCTGATCGTGTTAAGCAGGCTGGCGAGGGACGCGGCGGGGAACGTGAGAACCGGGCCGTCGGCCTGCTTGGAGTCGCGTAAGGCAGCGCCCTGCCCGACCAACGCCACCTCGACGCAGGTGTTGCCATCTGCGCTGCGACTGCTCTTGCGCCAACGAGCCGTGCTCAGGTCCAAGGCCTGCATGGTCTCTCCTCTACTTCAACTCGGCGGCGATCGAGTCGATCAGCGTCGCCGTTGCATCCGGTGCAAGGGCAACTCTCACAATATTTTGCAACGCCAACCGATATCCGGCCAAGTCCGCATCCTCCTCCAGAAACATTCCCGTGATCTGGTTCTCCACATGCACGAGGTCCGGCTCCTCTGCGAGCTCGAGGATCATGAAGGCGCCATAGAGGCCGACGCTGGCGCCCGCACTGATCGGCAGCACCCGTAGCACGACGTTCGGCCGATCCGCGATACCCAGCAAGTGAAACAGCTGGCGAAGCATCACGCCCGGGCCGCCGACCTGCATCCGCAGCGCCACCTCGTGAATCACCGCAAGGTATTGGGGTGCCGTGGATCTCGTGAGCACCGCTGCTCGTGCCATCCGGGTCGCGACGAGGTTGTCCAGCTCCGCATCGGTGAGCGTCGCGTCGGTGCCACGAAGCATCGCCTCGCAATACTCCCCGGTCTGCAACAAACCTGGAATAATCAGCGGGCCGTAGTGCTGGATGCGGGTGGCCTTGTTCTCGTAGTCGATGACGGCGCGCCAGAGCTTCGGGAGACCGGCCTGGCGTTCCCACCAGCCCTTGGTGTCACTGCGTCTGAGCAACTCGAGCAGCTCAATCCGTTTGGCGGACGGGACTCGGTAGAAGCCGAGCAGCGTCGCGACCTCGTCCGCCTGCAGCCCGCTGACGCCTGTCTCGATGCGACTGATCTTGCTGGCCGAGACGCCGAGCATCCTGCCCACCTCGGCCAAGCTCAGCTCGCGTTCCTCACGCAGTTTACGGAGTTCGGTGGCAACCGTGCGCGAACGCACGGAGGTATGGGGATTTCCTGGCATGCCGCCGATGTTCCCCACTTGCCACACGCGCAAGCAATCACTCGAAAGCGGGATTCCTTGCAGTACTTGCAAAATGCGAGGGTTCCGAAATCTTATTCGGACGGAGGGGAAATCACCATGGAGACTACCTCGCGCGACGAGCTGGCCAAGCGGCACCTGGCCGAGACCGAAGTGGACAAGACCTGGCAGGTGCCGGCGTACGAAGGAATGGGGCCGGTGACGCTGACGCTGCGGCTGCCCGAGGTGAAGATCACCGATTCGGAGGGCCGGTACATCATCATCTCGCCGCGTCAGTCCGATCTGGTCAGCGTGCGGATGGCGGGCATCAGCGAGTGGCTGCGCTACGGCGACGAGGACTTCGTCGACCAGACGGTCCCCGACGACCCGGAAGAACCCGCTGACCAGCGGTGACGTGAATTGTCGGTGCCCGGGGGCATGATGTCGGTGTGTTGCTCGCCGATGTCGTTCGAACGTCCGCCGCCGTGTCGGCCACCCGGTCGCGCCTGGCCAAGGTCGAGGCGCTGTCCGGCCTGTTACGCGAAGCCGGCGACCAGGTGGGCACGGTCGTCGGGTTCCTCGCAGGCACGCCGCGGCAGGGCCGGATCGGCGCGGGCTGGCGCACGCTGGTCGACCTCGACGTGCCGGCCGCGGCCGGGCCGTCGCTGACCGTCGCGGGGGTCGACCGGGCGTTCGACGAGGTGGCGGCGACCGGCGGCAAGGGGTCGGCGCAGCGCCGCACCGGCCTGCTGACCAGCCTGTTCGGCGCGGCGACCGCGGACGAGCAGCGCTTCCTGATGCGCCTGCTCACCGGCGAGCTGCGGCAGGGCGCGCTGGAGGGCGTCATGCTCGACGCGATCGCCGCGGCGGCCGAGGTGGGCAAGGAGCCGGTGCGCCGCGCGTTCATGCTGTCCGGCCGGTTACCCGCCACCGCGGAGGCGGCGCTGACCGGCGGCGAGGCGGCGCTGGGCGAGTTCGGTCTGGAGCTGGGCAGACCGATCCGCCCGATGCTGGCCTCGCCGGGCGAGTCGCTCGCGGAGGCGCTGGCGGGCTCGGTCGTCATCGAGTACAAAATGGACGGTGCGCGCATCCAGGTGCACAAGGACGGCGACGAGGTGCACGTGTTCACCCGCACGCTGCGGGAGATCACGGCGTCCGTGCCCGAGCTGGTCGACCTGGTGCGCGGACTGCCCGCGCGGCAGGCGGTGCTCGACGGCGAGACGCTGGCGCTCGACGACGACGGCCGCCCGCGCCCGTTCCAGGAGACGATGAGCCGCTTCGGCGCCACCAGCGAGCGCGAGCTGCTGCTGCAGCCGTACTTCTTCGACTGCGTGCACCTCGATGGCACCGACCTCGTCGACGCGCCCTTGCGCGAGCGCAACGTGGCGCTGCACAAGGCGGTCGGCGACGCGCTGGTCATCCCCGGCGCGCTGGAGCCGACCGAGGAGCAGGCGCAGGAGGTGCTGGACGCGGCGCTCGCGATGGGCCACGAGGGCGTCGTCGTGAAGGACCTCGACTCCACGTACCAGGCGGGCCGGCGCGGCAAGGCGTGGCGCAAGGTCAAGCCGGTGCACACGCTCGACCTGGTCGTCCTGGCCGCCGAGTGGGGGCACGGGCGGCGCACCGGGTACCTGTCGAACCTGCACCTCGGCGCACGCGACCCGGACGGCGGCCCGCCGGTCATGGTGGGCAAGACTTTCAAGGGGCTCACCGACGAGCTGCTGGCCTGGCAGACCGAGGAGTTCCCGAAGTACGAGGACCGCCGCACCGACTGGACCGTGTACTTACGCCCGCACCTGGTGGTGGAGATCGCGCTCGACGGCGTGCAGGTCAGCTCCCGTTATCCGGGCGGCGTGGCGCTGCGGTTCGCGCGCGTGGTCCGCTACCGCCCGGACAAGGAGCCGCCCGAGGCGGACACGATCGACGCCGTGCGTTCGATGCTCCCGAAGGGAGGCGCGCCCTAAGCTCACAACGTGCGATTTCTGAGCGAGCCACCGGCCTACGACCTGACCTACGACGACGTGTTCCTGGTGCCGAACCGCTCGTCGGTCGAGTCCCGGTCCGACGTCGATCTGTCCACATCGGACGGAACGGGGGCCACCATTCCCCTGGTGGTGGCCAACATGACCGCGGTCGCCGGCCGGCGGATGGCGGAGACCATGGCGCGTCGCGGCGGGCTGGTGGTGCTGCCGCAGGACGTCGATCCGGCCGTGGTCGCGGACATCGTGGCGTGGGTGAAGTCCCGGCACACCGTGTGGGACACGCCGCTCGTACTCACCCCGGGCGACTCGGTGGCCGACGTGCTCAACCTGCTGCCGAAGCGGGCGCATGGCGCGGTCGTCGTGGTCGACGCGGAGGGACGGCCCGCCGGGGTCGTGGACGAGGCGGCGTGCGCGGGCGTGGACCGGTTCACCCGCGTCAGCGAGGTCGCCGACACGGAGCTGGTCACGCTGCCGCTCGGCACGCCGCCGCGCGAGGTGTTCGACCGGCTGCACGGCCGCACCGCGCGCGTCGCGCTGGGCGTGGACGAGGCTGGCCGGCTCGCGGGCGTGCTCACCGAGGTGGGCGCGCTCCGGGCTGACCTGTACCGCCCGGCCGTCGACGCCGGTGGGCGGCTGCGGATCGCGGCCGCGCTGGGCGTGAACGGCGACGTGGCCGCGAAAGCGGCGGCGCTGCTGGAGGCGGAGGTCGACACGCTCGTCGTGGATACCGCGCACGGCCATCAGGAGAAGATGCTGACCGCGCTGAAGGCCGTCCGCGCGGCGGGCCCGGACGTGCCGGTCGTGGCGGGCAACGTGGTCACCACGGAGGGCGTGCGAGACCTGATCGAGGCGGGCGCGGACGTGGTCAAGGTCGGCGTCGGCCCCGGCGCGATGTGCACGACCCGGATGATGACCGGCGTCGGCCGCCCGCAGTTCTCGTCCGTGCTCGAGTGCGCCCGCGCCGCCCGCGACATGGGCGGCCGGGTGTGGGCCGACGGCGGCGTCCGCCACCCGCGGGACGTGGCGCTCGCGCTCGCCGCCGGCGCGTCCAGCGTGATGGTCGGCTCGTGGTTCGCCGGCACGTACGAGTCCCCGGGCGACCTGCAGCGCGACGAGCAGGGCCAGTCCTACAAGGAGTCGTTCGGCATGGCGTCGAAGCGCGCGGTCACCGCTCGCACCCGAGGCGACGGCGCGTTCGACCGGGCCCGCAAGGCGCTGTTCGAGGAGGGCATCTCCACGTCGCGGATGCGCCTGGACCCGGCCGCCCCAAGCGTCGAGGACCTGCTGGACACCATCTGCTCCGGCGTGCGATCGGCCTGCACGTACACCGGCGCCACCACGCTGGAGGAGTTCCACGCGAAGGCCGTCGTCGGCACCCAGTCGGCGTCCGGCTTCGCGGAGGGCGCCCCACTACCGCGCGGCTGGTAGCGCCGGCCGGGGTCCGCGGCCGGCGCAACGCCGGCGACGGGGCGGAACCGCAACGGCAGCAGGGTCAGCTGGCCGAGCAGCACCAGCTCCAGCACGAACAGCACCCGCTGGAACACGCCGTTCAGATCCTGCAACACCTCCGGCATCGCGCCGAAGTGGCTGGTCATGAACAGCGTCAGCACCACCGACGTGACGATCACGTTGGCGTACAACAGCTTGCGGTCCCGTGCGAGGTAGCCGACGCCGGTCAGCCGCCGCGCCACGAGGAACACCGCGATCGGCACGCAGAAGAACACCACGCCCGCGGCGTACCGGTGGATCTGCGCCGATGTGGACAGTGACTCGCCGAGGTCGGTGCGGAAGATCGCGGCCAGGACCGATCCGAGCGCCGCGAGGCCCAGCGCGAGCTTCAGCCACACGCCGTCCAGCAGCCGGATCGCGGCCAGCCCGGCCGCCGCGCCGGCCCCGGCGACGCCGACGCACAGCACGGAGGCGCCGAACATCCAGCCCACCGACGGGAGGTACGCGTAGTCGGACATCGTCGTGTTCAGCACGCTCATCCGGTCCCACGCCGCGACCGTCAGCCGCGTCATGAACAGCAGCGAGCACACGATGCCCGCCAGGCCGATCCGGACGGCGAGGACGGACGGTCGCGGGCCGGCGGCGGTCGTACGCCGGGTCGCCCGTTGCGGGGTCAGCACGAGGTTGGTCACGCATATGACGCTCTCGCGTGGGAAGCCCCCGAACCATCCGGGATGCACCCGAGATCATTCGGGGGCTACCCCTACCCTTCCCTCAGGATGACTGGTCCTCCAGCATCTCGGTGACCAGCGCCGCGATCGGCGAGCGCTCGGAGCGGGTCAGCGTGACGTGCGCGAACAGCGGGTGGCCCTTCAGCTTCTCGATCACCGCCGCGATGCCGTCGTGCCGGCCGACGCGCAAGTTGTCCCGCTGTGCAACGTCGTGGGTGAGCACCACCCGCGAGCCGGTGCCGAGCCGGGACAGCACTGTCAGCAGCACGTTGCGCTCCAGCGACTGCGCCTCGTCGACGATCACGAACGCATCGTGCAGCGAACGGCCGCGGATGTGGGTCAGCGGGAGCACCTCGAGCATGCCGCGGCCGAGCACCTCGTCGATCACGGCCTTGCTGACCAGCGCGCCGAGGGTGTCGAACACCGCCTGCGCCCACGGCTCCATCTTCTCGCTCTCGCTGCCCGGCAGGTAGCCGATCTCCTGGCCGCCGACCGCGTACACCGGACGGAAGACCACGACCTTGCGGTGCAGGCCACGTTCCATGACCTGCTCGAGACCGGCACACAGCGCGAGCGCCGACTTGCCGGTGCCGGCCCGCCCGCCGAGCGACACGATGCCGACCTCCGGGTCGAGCAGCAGGTCGAGCGCGATCCGCTGTTCGGCGGAGCGCCCGTGCAGGCCGAACGCCTCGCGGTCGCCGCGCACGAGCTGGATCTGCTTGTCCTTGGTGATCCGGCCGAGCGCGCTCGCGGACGGCGCCATCAGCCGCAGCCCGGTGTTGCACGGGTAGTCCGCGTCCGACGCGCCGTAGTCGGCGGGGTCGATCGCGCCGTCGCGGTACAGGGTGTCCAGCGCCTCGGCCGGCAGCTCGACGTCGACCATCCCGGTCCAACCGGACGGGGTGACGTCCTGCGCGCGGTACTCGTCCGACTCCAGGCCGACCGCTGCCGCCTTGACGCGCAGCGGGATGTCCTTGGTGACGAGCGTCACATTCTCGACCTCGGCGGCCAGGTTCAGCGCGCAGGCGAGGATGCGGGCGTCGTTCGAGTCGGCCCGGAAACCGGGCGGGAGCACGCCCGGGTCGGAGTGGTTCAGCTCCACGTGCAGCGTGCCGCCGGCGGGGCCGATGGGGATCGGCTTGTCGAGCCTGCCGTGGTGCTGCCGCAGGTCGTCGAGCAGCCGGAGAGCTTCCCTGGCGAACCAGCCGAGCTCGGGGTGGTGACGCTTGCCTTCGAGCTCACCGATCACGACGAGCGGGAGGACTACAGCGTGCTCGGCGAAACGGGACACCGCCCACGGGTCGGAAAGCAGCACGGACGTGTCGAGAACATACGTACGGCGCAGGTCACCCGGGCCTCCTGAGGAACGCGAAGCGGTCACGGCAACTCCCACGCGAACGCGCACCCACGTCCGCTCCTCGTAGGGCCAGGCACCCACCCAGGCTGGGCGATCAGGTCGGCGTCGAGAACCTCCTCGACGCCGCCAGCGTCGCCCACGAGGGCCGGGTGCCGACCCTCTCGATCGTTGCCATCACGACCTGGGCCTCCCGGAACGGGCCGCGTGGGCGCGACCCGTCACTTCGGACGCTACCCGGGGTCGCGGTTACCCGACAGGCAGCCACGCAGGTGATTTTCGTTTCGTGATCGCACGTGCAGACGCCTCCGTTGACTACGTACGGTGATCTTGGCCGCTGACCTGGGGTATCCGCCGTCCGGGCGACGCGACCCGGCCACTCGAGGCCCGGTCAAGCCGTTGACCAGGCACAGAGCGCTGTCGGCCGCTCACCCGATGATCACTCAGCAGAGCCACGTCATCGTCCGAGAAAGCCGGAAGTGATGAACAATCCAGAATTCGCAACACGATGGAGTATTCGGCGACGCGAGTCCATTCAGTTCCGAGTAAATTGATCGCGACGGAGTGCACAGAACGACCCCGTGCAGTTTCCCGAAACCCCATTGTTGAAGGAGATGGAAACGTGCTGAAGAAGCTTGGCGTCGCCGCCTTTGCCGCCGTCGGACTGTCGATGATCGCCGCCCCGGCGATCGCCTCGGCGGACCCGATGGACGAGCTGCCGGGCCTGGTGTCGGAGGGCTCGTACCCGACGTTCGGGGACGCCTACAACACCTTCATCCTGGGTGGTGGCGCCCTCGGCTACGGCGCGGCCTCCCTGGTGGCCGGCGCCTACACCGGCATCGCGACCACGCCGGCGCTGATCGCCAACTCGTTCGCCGGCTGAGTTCGCGCGTCGAATTGACGGCGCGGGCCCGGGATGCTATTTCCCGGGCCCGCGCCGTTTTTATGAACCGAACCTGCGATGGCGAATCGCGTAGTCGCGCAGCGCCCGCAGGAAGTCGGTGCGCCGGAAATCCGGCCAGTACGCCTCGGTGAACCAGAACTCGGAATGCGCGGACTGCCAGAGCAAGAAGCCGGACAGCCGCTGTTCACCAGATGTTCGGATGACGAGGTCCGGGTCCGGCTGGCCCGAGGTGTACAGGTGCTCGGCGATATGGTCGACGTCGAGGACCTCGACCAGCTCCTCGATGGTCCGCCCCTCCTCCGCGTGCTGCTGGAGCAGCTTGCGCACGGCGTCGGCGATCTCCCGCCGCCCGCCGTAGCCGACCGCGATGTTGACCTCCATGCCCGTGCGCCCCTCGGTCCGCCGCGCGGCCGAGACGACACGGGCGGCCGTGTCATCGGGCAGGACATCGAGCGCCCCGATGATCCGCAGCCGCCAGGCGTTGCCGTCCTCGGCGAGCTCGTCGACGAGGCCCTCGATGACCTTGAGCAGCGGGCCGAGCTCCTCCTGCGGGCGGGACACGTTGTCGGTGGACAGCAGCCACAGCGTCGCGACGTCCACATGGGCCTCGCGGCACCAGCTCAGCAGCTCGGCGATGCGGCTCGCCCCGGCCCGGTGGCCGTCGACCACGTCGGTGAACCCCGCCTCGCGGGCCCAGCGTCTGTTGCCATCGAGCACGACGCCGACGTGCTTGGGGTGGCGGCCCGCGGCCTGCTGGATGAGGCGCTTGTCGTAGATGCCGTAGACGAGCTTGGAGGCGTTCCTGCGGAATCTCCGCCAGACGGATGTCACGTCCCCGCACGCTACGCCGGGCGGCCGGGCGGAGGGCACACTGGACTCATGCAGCGGACCGACATCGACCCCCGGTGGCAGGACCTGGCCGTGATCGAGCGGCTGGTGCGCGAGGCGCGGACAGTCGCCGTGGTCGGCCTGTCGGCGGATCCGGGGCGGCCGAGCTTCGGGGTGGCGCGCTACCTGCGGCGGGCGGGGCTGCGGATCCTGCCGGTGAACCCGCACCTATCGTCGTGGGAGGGGCTGCCGGCGTACGCGTCGCTGGCCGACCTGCCCGAGCCGGTGGACATAGTGGACGTTTTCCGCCGCCCGGTGCACGTCCCGGCGATCGCCCGTTCGGCGGTCGCGGCGGGGGCGGGTGCGCTGTGGCTGCAGCTGGGTGTGATCAGTCCGTCCGGGGCGTCGATCGCGGCCGTGGGCGGGCTGGACGTGGTGATGGACCGGTGCCTGGCGGTCGAACATCGTGAGGTGGTGGGCTGGTCGTGAGGCGGTTCACAGGTTTTGGCGTCCCGAACCTACGGTCCCGTAACCTGGCTGGGTGACAGCCGCGACCCTGAACCCCC
Source organism: Actinophytocola sp. (assembly GCA_035995025.1). GTDB lineage: Bacteria > Actinomycetota > Actinomycetes > Mycobacteriales > Pseudonocardiaceae > Actinophytocola. The sequence continues at coordinate 6,319 of DASYKY010000124.1, read as the reverse complement.
GACCCGTGAAACCACGCCTGCGCGGCGTGATCCACTACTGGTCGTTCCTGGTCTCGGTGGCTACCTGCGCTGTTCTGATCGCGGTATCAGCGGCGACGGTGTCGGCCACCGCCGGCTGGGCGACGGCCGTGTACGGAGCGACCGTGCTGGGCCTGTTCGGCGTGAGCGCGCTGTACCACCGCCGATGGTGGGTGAGCCTGACGGTGCGGGCGTGGATGAAGCGCCTGGACCACTCGATGATCTTCCTGTTCATCGCCGGCACGTACACCCCGTTCACGCTGCTGGCCATGTCCCAGCCGACTGGCTACGTGGTCCTCACGATCGTCTGGTCGGGCGCGGTCCTGGGCGTGGCGCTGAAGCTGCTGTGGCCGAACGCCCCCCGCTGGCTGGGCACGCCGATCTACATCGCGCTGGGCTGGGTGGCCGTCTTCGTGCTGCCGGAGCTGCTCCACCACGCGGGCGTGGCGGCCTTGGTCCTGCTGCTGGTGGGCGGCGCGTTCTACACCCTGGGCGCGATCTTCTACGCCACCCGCTGGCCCAACCCGTGGCCCCGGGTCTTCGCCCACCACGAGTTCTTCCACGCGGCCACGGTGTTGGCCGCGATCAGCCACTACATCGCGATCTGGCTGGCCATCTACGCCTAGCCGCGGTTTGCTGGTTCGATCACGCCTCAGGCCGTCACCTAGAGAGTGGGTTGAGGCGGTCCTTGAGCAGGCAGAACTCGTTGCCTTCGGGGTCGGCGAGGACGTGCCAGGGCTCCTCGCCGGTCTGGCCGACATCGGCCGGACGTGCCCCAAGCTTCAGGAGGCGTTCGAGTTCGGCGTCCTGATCGCGGTCAGTGGCGTTGACGTCGAAGTTCAGCCGGGACCTCCCCGTCTCCGGCTCGTCCCTGCGAATGAGGACGATCACCGGCTGCGGGCCGCCGAACCCTTCGCGCGGCCCGATCCCGATGTGGGTCTCCCCGCGACCGAGCACTACGAAGTCCAGGACCTCGCACCAGAACCGCGCCAGCACCTCAAGGTCGCGGCAACCGAGCACGAGCTCACTGACACGGCATGCCATTGACAAGACCTACTTTCCGGGTGGGACCTGCCGGGATGGGCTCCAGCAGTGAGAACACTCCTCGACGAGCGGACCGGCTACCAGGTCGGCTCCGCCCGAGGAGGGTGGACGACGCATCCGGACGGAGTGCCGCGAACTGGGCTACCCGGACGCGCTCAACCCCCTGATCGGCGACATCATCCAACTCGACGACTGGCCTGCGGGAGTCGACCCGCCGGCGGGCTTTCGCGAGCGGATCGTGGCTGAAGCACGGCAACTGCTCGAACAACCCTGGCCACCACCGGCGACGAGGCGTCAGACACGCTAGCACCGCTTCTCGCGCAGGATCCTCGGTCCCGCAACAGGAAGGAATCGGCCTGCGCATCTGTTCGCAACAAGTAGTGCTGTTCGAACGCTCGGCAGAGAGGTGAGGAACTTCGCCACCGTCGCGACGCTGAACCCCGACGGCGGGCCGCAGACCTCGGTGGTCTGGATCCTCAGAGACGGAGACGCGGTGCTGTTCTCGACCACGGTCGAGCGCCAGAAGGCGCGCAACCTCGCCCGCGACCCTCGAGCCAGCCTCACCGTTCTCGACGCGGCGAACGGGTACCAGTCCGTGAACATCCGCGGCACCGTCGAACTCATCGAGGACCGGGAGAAGTCGTTGCCGCGCAAGCTATCTCAGAAGTACCTCGGCGAGGACCCGCCACCCGAGCCGGAAGAGGTGCGCCGGTTCATGATCCGGGTGACGCCGCAGAAGATCACCGGGTTCTCCGGCTGAGCGCGTAGTTGGTCCTCAGCCGATGATGCCGAGCGCCTCGCACAGTGCGGCGATCGTGTCCTCGGCCGGCTTCCCGGCCGTGTCCAGCACGACATGCGGGCGGTCCCACGGCTCGTACTCGCGCTCGAGGATGTCCGCCCAGGTCGGCAGGACCAGGTCCGGGATGTCGACCGAGCGGGTGGTCGCTCGTCGCTCGTGCTCGGCAGGGTCCGAACACACCAGCTCCACCTCGACCAGGTGGGCGCCGGTCGTCTCCGCCACGTCCCGCCAGGCATCTCGGGTGATCTTCATCGGGTTCACGCATTCCGCGAACACGTGCGATCCCTGGCGAAGCAGGTCCTTGGCCACGGCGTAGGCAACGTCGTATCCGAGCCCCCAGCTGACGGCGTGGCGCAACGCCTCGGCCGAGTTCTCCCTGGCCGCGAACCGGGTGACGGCTTGCTCGATCGTGTCGATACGGAGACAAGCCGCGCCGGCTTTTCCCGCCGCTGCCCGAGAGACAGTCGTCTTGCCGGTTGCCGGCAGACCACCGACAACGACCAACGTCGGACGGTGCCAGCGCGGCTCCTCCGAGCCTCCGTCGCCGAGCGCGTCGATCGACACAGGTTTCATTCGTTCACAGTACGAACTGATCGTGGCGTGGTTCTCCGGGCAGGAGACCGAAGACCACTGTGTCGCGACGGCCGCCCCGAAACGGGATGTGGGAGCGCAGCACGCCCTCGCGGGTGAAGCCGCACCGTTCGGCTGTTCGCTGGGACGCGATGTTGTCCGGGGCGCACGTCAGCTCCAGACGGGCGATCGACAGCCGCGTGAACGCCCATTGGGCCGGCAGGCGAACGGTTCTGGTGGCGAGGCCGCGGCCGCGCGCCGACGGGGCCAGCCAGTAGCCCACGACGCGCGGGCCTCGGCGAGGTTCACCGCGTACAACGAGCTGCCGCCCTGGATCGCGTTGGACACGGTGATCGCCAGGTTCAGTTCCTCGCCTTTGTGGCGGGACATCTCCTCTGCCTCGAAGCGCGACATCACGTGGGCCACCGCTCGGTCAGGGGCCACGAGAAGCGGACGCACTCCGCGTTCGCGAAGGCGGCGTGGCGTTCGGAAATGGCAGCGCGGTCAGGACCCCAGTCGGGTCCTGACCGCGCGGGCCGGGGTCGCTCAGAGCTCTGGGCCCTCAGCGCGCAGGTCGTCCACCTTGGACATTGCCTCGCGCAGGGAGCTGAGCCACTCGTCGGCGTGTTCGCCCACCAGGCGGACCGCCCAGGCGAGGGCCTCGGAGCGCGAACGCGCGACGCCCGCGTCGACGAGGGTGTCGAGGATCAGGCGCTCCTCCTGCCGCAGCCGGGTCATCACCGGGACCGACAGGGTCGTGAACAGCTCCTCGGTGTCGCCGATCTTGGCGCCCCACGCGACCTTGCGGCCGTAGCGGTGCTCGGCCTGCCTCGCGATCTCGATCCGCTCGTCGCGAGTCTCCTCGCGGAAGCGGCTGATGCGGCCCGACTCGGCGGCCGCGCGGGCCGCGTCGTCCTCGAACTCGCCCTCCGGGGGCGGGAGCTGGCCGACGACGGTGATCTCCTCGCGGTCGACCACGACCATCGGCGACTCGGTGAACCAGCCTTCCGGCAGGCGACCGGCGAACCACGCCGACGCGTCGTCCGCGGACGGCAGGTCGGCCTGTTGCCAGCCGCCCCGGCCGCGGCCGCGACCTCCCGGCCCGCCCCAACCGCGACCCGGACCCCAGCGATGCCCTCTCGGACCCATGTAATCCACCCCGCAACTTCCGAACATGACAGCCTCCAGTTGGCTGACTTACATGATTACAGAGTTACTCGCCTCGTCGTGCTTACGCCACAAGGTTCGCCGGGGGCGGAATTCGTGGGGCGCGATCCGGGGTCCAGGCATGGGCGGCAGATCCCCAGGTTGTGGGCGCCTTTTCATGATCAACGGTAGCCTCCGGCCCCCCGAAATCCACGATACTGACGAGGACCGACAGGGGCGGGGCGAGTGGCTGACGGGGCTCTCAGCGGAGGGCTGTGACCAGGTCATGGCGACTCAGGGCGGGCGATGATCGGCTCGCCGGCGCGGGAACGGAGCGGCGACCAGCTCCCTTGGCTCGCGGGCGAAGCGGCGACCCGCTGACCCGGCTCGGCGGCCAAGGAGGAACTACCGCAGGCGAACGGCGCCCGGCGAGAGCGGGCCGACGACCGGAGAGAGGGCCGGCGCGCTGCGAACGCGGACCGACGACCGAAGAGGGCCGGCGCGCTGCACCGCGGGAGCGGGCCGAGAGCTGGGAGCTGGGAGAGGGAGAGCGCAGGCGAGCCGGCGGGAGGGCCGAGAAGCTGGGGCGGGAGAGGCGTAGGCCACCGTGCCGGCGGGAGGTGCTGTCGGTTCCTCGGCGGAGGGCGCAGATCAGCCGTGCCGGTGAGAGAGACGCTGTCAGTTCCTCAGTGGGGGGCTGCGGCCAGGTCACGATGGCTCAGGACGAAGCCCGATCGGCTCCGGGGCTGAGCGGTGACCAGCTGCCGGCTCGCTGCGGGGCGGGGAGCAATCGCCGGTCACTGTAGGGCGGTCAGCAGTTCGCCGACTTCCGTCACAGGGCGGTTGCAGACGTAGCCGTGGCATACGTAGGCCGCTGAGGAACCCTCTATGAGTGGGCGGTCGGCCAGCAGGGGGACCTCGTCGGGTGAACCGGCCAGCACTACCGCGCCTCCGGGGGCGTGGCGGACTGCCGCGTCGACGAGGGCCTCGCGGCGGTCGTCGCCTGGTTCGCCGACTATGGCTACCTGCACCGGGCCCTGGACCAGCGCCTCGGCCACCGACAGCCAGTGGCCGGCGAACCTCGGCGCTCGCGACGCCAGCATCCCCGCCCGCGCCACGGCCTGGGCGGCCGCGTCCCGATACGTCCCCGCGCGGTCCGGGCCCACCAGCGCCGACGCCGTCAGCAGCGCGCCCGCGGTCGCCGACGCGCCCGACGGGCTCGCGTTGTCACTGGGGTCCGATGGGCGCCATACCAGGGCATCGGCATCGTCTGCTGTGTCGTGGAAGGCGCCTGGTGCCGACGAATCGGTGAAGTGGGACAGCGCCGTGTCCAGCAGCGACACCGCCGCGTCCAGCCAGCGCGGGGCGCCCGTGGCCTGGTGCAACGCGAGCAGGCCATCCGCCAGGCAGCCGTAGTCCTCCAGCACGCCGGACGCCGTCCCCACCTTGCCGTCGCGGGAGGCGCGGCGCAGGCGACCGTCCACCAGGTGCAGGTCGGTGACCAGCTCGGCCGCCGCGTTCGCCGCCGCGGTCCAGTCGGGCACGGCGAACGCGGCGCCCGCGTACGCCAGGGCGCCGATCGCCAGGCCGTTCCAGGCCGTGACCACCTTGTCGTCCCGGCCCGGCTGCGGCCGGGCGTCCCGCGCGATCAGCAGGCGTTCGCGCGCCCGGCTCCACCGCGCGGGCACCTCCGGCTCGCGCAGCATGCGCAGGGTCGACGTGCCGTGCTCGAACGTGCCGGCCGCCGTCACGCCCAGCAGGTCCGCCGCCCACGCACCGTCGTCCGCGCCGAGCACCTCCGTGAGCTGGTCCGGCGTCCACGCGTACGTCAGGCCCTCGACACCGTCGGTGTCCGCGTCCAGCGACGCCGCGAAGCCACCGTCGGCCGTGCGCAGCCGGCGAAGCAGGAACTCCGCGGTCTGCGACGCCACCTCGCGATGTCGCGCCGACCCCGTGCGCAGCGCCAGGTGCGTGTACAGCCGCAGCAGCAACGCGTTGTCGTACAACATCTTCTCGAAGTGCGGCACCACCCAGCCCGCATCGACGCTGTACCGCGCGAAGCCGCCGTCGAGCTGGTCGTAGAGGCCGCCAGCGGCCATCGCGTCGGCGGTGCCCTCCACAATGGACAACGCCTCGAGCGAGCCGGTGCGTTCGTGGTGGCGCAGCAGGAACTCCAGCACCATCGACGGCGGGAACTTCGGCGCGGTACCGAAACCGCCGTGCTTGCGGTCGTACTCCGGCAGCATCGCCAGCGCGGCCCCGTCCAGCGCGTCCGCGTCCACAGTGGACTCCGGCAGCGCGGCGGTCTGCTTGGCCAGCTCCTCGACGATGCGGCCGCCCGCCTCGCGCACGTCGGCGTCGCGGCTCGTCCACGCCTCGTCGACGGCCGTCAGCAGCTGGCGGAACGACGGCATGCCCGGCCGCGGCGCGGGCGGGTAGTAGGTGCCGCAGTGGAACGGCGCGCCTTCCGGGGTGAGGAAGCACGTCATCGGCCAGCCGCCCTGGCCGGTCATGGCCTGCGTGGCGGTCATGTAGACCGCGTCCACGTCCGGCCGCTCCTCCCGATCAACCTTGATCGCGACAAAGTTGTCGTTCATCACCTTGGCGATCGTCTCGTCCTCGAAGGACTCGTGCGCCATGACGTGACACCAGTGGCAGGCCGCATACCCCACCGAGATGATCACCGGCACGTCCCGGCGCCGGGCCTCGTCGAACGCCTCGGTCGACCACGGCCACCAGTCC
>DASYKY010000123.1:0-72678 GCA_035995025.1 Actinophytocola sp. | reverse complement strand
CGATGTCCACATCGGACCGTCGGACCACGTGCCGTGGCTGGACGACCGCAAGTGGGCCTACGTGCGGCTGGAGGGCAAGGCGTTCGGCGACGTGCCGCTGAGCCTCGAGTACAAGCTCGAGGTGTGGGACTCGCCCAACTCCGCGGGCGTGATCATCGACGCGGTGCGCGCCGCGAAGATCGCGCTCGACCGCGGCATCGGCGGGCCGATCCTGTCGGCGTCGTCGTACTTCATGAAGTCCCCGCCCGAGCAGTACTCGGACTCCGTCGCCTACGAGGCCGTCGAGAAGTTCATCGCGGGCGAGCTCGAGCGCTGAGACGTCACGCCACGGGGCGCGCGTCGTACTCGGCGCGCGCCTCGTCGATGTCGTCGGCGTGCGTGACCGCCCACGTCATCAGCGTGCACACGGTGCCGAGCAGGGTGAGGCCGAGGTCGGTGAGCACGTAGTCCACCCGCGGCGGCACCACCGGGTGGACCGTGCGGCGCACCAGGCCGTCGCGCTCGAGCGTGCGCAGGGTCGCGGTGAGCATGCGCTGGCTGATGCCGTCGATGTCGCGCTTCAGCTCGGTGAACCGCTTGGTCCCCTTGCCGAGCGAGTGGATCACCGCGATCGACCACTTGTCCCCCAGGCGGTCCAGTATCTGTCGTGCGTGACACATGCGGTCGGCCTGCGCGTCGCGTACCTGCACGGTTACCTCCATGTCACCGAGGCAGCAAGAAGTGCCTCCTGTCGCCGCCTTCCATAGTTCCTCATGATGGGGTCAGTTACCAATCAGAACCACCCTGGAGGAACCACAGGTGACCACCGAGACCGTGATCGAGCCGCTCCCGCTCGACGAGTCGTTCGCCGTGCCGGCGGCCGACGAACAGATCGCCCGCGCCGTCGCGGGGCTGACCGGACGCGGCTACGTCGCGCACGTCGTCGACACGGCCGCGGACGCCCGCGTGCTGGTTCGCGAGCTGCTGCCGCGGGACAAGGCGGTGTTCACGTCGGCCAGCGAGACCCTGCGGCTGTCGGGGATCCAGGCGGACGTCGACGAGTCCGGCGAGTTCCGGTCGGTGCGCGTGCAGCTGGCCGACACCGACCCGGCCGACATCCGCGCGCAGATCGCGATGGGTGCCACGCCGGACGTCATCGTCGGCAGCGTGCACGCGATCACCGAGGACGGCGTGCTCGTGGCGGCGTCGGCCAGCGGCAGCCAGCTCGGCCCGTACGCGGCCGGCGCGGAGAAGGCGATCTGGGTGGTGGGCGCGCAGAAGGTCGTGCCGGACCTCGAGACGGCGCTGCGCCGCGTCCGCACCTACACGTTCCCGCGCGAGCACGCCCGGGTCGCCCCCAAGGGGTTCGAGTCGTTCATCGGCAAGCTGCTCATCATGGAGCGCGAGTTCCAGCCCGGTCGTGGCACGGTGGTGCTCGTCCGGGAGGAGATCGGCTTCTAGCGGGCTAAACCCGCGAGCCGTGGCGGACGTCAAGGGGGCGTGAACACGGCGACCGACAGCACGCGCGAACCCCGCACCGGCACCGGTGCGGGGTTCGAGGCGGAGTTCGCGGCACTGTTCGACGAGTCCTTCGAGGCCATGCGGCGCCTGGCGTACCTGCTGGGCGCGGACGACCCGGAGAACATCGCGCAGGAGTCCTTCGTCCGGCTGCACGCCCGCCGGCACACGCTGGCGAGCGCGGACATGGCGCTGCCCTACCTGCGCCGGACCGTGGTCAACCTGTCCCGCTCGCGGCTGCGGCACCTGCGGGTGGTGCGCCGCGCCCCGGGCGAGCGGCGGCGCGACGCGGAGTCCGCCGAGGCCGCGGTGCTCGCCGGGCAGGACCACCACCGGCTGCGCGAGGTGCTGGCCGGGTTGCCCACCCGGCAGCGGCAGGTCCTGGTGCTGCGGTACTGGCTCGACCTCGACCAGAGCGAGATCGCCGACACGCTCGGCATCGCGGTCGGCACCGTGAAGGCGACGACGAGCCACGCCCTCGCGAACCTGCGCAAGGCGTGGCCCGAGCGGGAGGAAGGCTGATGCCCGACATCGAGGAGCGACTGCGCACCGCCCTGGACACGCTGGCCGACGAGTTCGCGCCGGCCTCGGACCCGCGGGCCGGGCTGGCCCGCCGGGTCGACGCGAGGCGGCGGCGGGCGGGTCGGGTGCCCGCGGCCGCGGCGGCGATCACGGCCGCGGCGGCGGTCGTCGTAGTGGTGGCGTTCCAGCCGCCGAGCACCCGGCACCCGGCCGCGCCGGCGAGCGCCGCCGCGCCGACCGGCGAGCAGCTCCCCGACCTCGGCACGGTCGTACGCGGCGGCGAGACGCTGCACGCGTCCGGCTACCTGCTGGGCGACCGGTTCTGCACCGTGGTCCTCGCCCCCGCCGACCGGACCGCCCGCCCGACCTGCGAGCCGGTCCCGACGTGGCCCGACGGGCAGACGAGCTCGCTCGTACAGAGCCGCGAGGTGCTCAACGGTGACCCGGCCGACGACACCGGGATGCTCGCGAAGCGCCTGGTGTTCCTGACCGACCCACGGGTGGCGACGCTGACCGTGCGCCGCGCCGACAGCATCGCGGTGGTGGTGACCGAGCTGGACCGCAACGACGACGCGGCCGTGTTCCTGGCCGATTTCGCCGGCCCGCCGGACGGCTTCGGCTACACGGCCCGCGCCGCCGACGGCAAGGTCCTGGAGGAAGCGATCACCTGACCGTCCACGACCTGGCGGCGACGGTCAGCTGACCGCTCACCGCGCGGATCGTGCTGCCGGGCGACGCTGGTTCGGCTGGTTCTCGTGCGGCGGCCAGGTCTCGGGGAGGCGGTCACCTGATCGGCCACGGCGTGGGTTGTGGTGCCAGGCGGCGTCGGCTCGGCGTGCTCTGCTCCGGCGCCAACGTCTTGGCGGAGGCGGTCAGCCGACCGCTCCGCGGTGGCCGGTCGGCTTTCGTCCGGCGGCAAAGGCAGGCCGCCGTCCGAAGGCGAGCCGGCGGCCCCGGCTCCCGGGGCCGGGCTCGGTGCGGGTGCGGCACTTTCGTACCGTTGGCGCCATGACCGACCGGCCCCTGGCCCTCATCACCGGCGCTTCCCGTGGCATCGGCGCGGCCGTCGCCGCCGCGCTCGCGGGCACGCACAACCTGCTGCTCGGCGGCCGCGACGAGGCGGCGCTCGCCGAGGTGGCGGCGACGCTGCCGAGCGCCCGCCCGTGGCCGGTGGAGCTCACCGACTACGCGGCCGTGCGGGCGGCAGTGTCCGAAATGGACCGGCTGGACGTGCTGGTCCATTCGGCCGGGATCGCGCGTCTCGGTGCCCTCGTCGACGTGTCCGCGGCCGACTGGCGCGACTCCTTCGAGGTCAACGTCGTGGCGGTGGCCGAGCTGACCCGGCTGCTCCTCCCGGCCCTGCGTGCCGCGCCGGGCCACGTGGTGCTGGTGAACTCGGGCTCGGGCATCAACGCCAACCCGCGCTGGGGGCCGTACGCGGCGAGCAAGTTCGCCCTCCGCGCCTACGCGGACGTGCTGCGCGCCGAGGAGCCCACGCTCCGCGTCACCTCGGTCCACCCCGGCCGCACCGCCACCGACATGCAACGAGCCGTGCGCCGTTTCGAGGGCGGCGACTTCGAACCGGGGAAGTACATGACCCCGGCCGCGGTGGCCGGCATGATCCAAGCCGCGATCACCACCCCGCCGGACGCCCACGTGCACGAGGTGATCGTCCGCCAGCGCGGTTGATCAGCGCAGCCGGCGGGTGACCGCGCCGGCCGCCGCCTGGACCTCCGCCCGGTCCACTGTGGTCGGTTCGTGTCCGGCCACCACCTGCTCGCCGCCCACCCACACGTCGTGCACGAGCCGCGCGCCGCCCGCCCACACGAGGTTGGCCAGCAGTTGCTCGTCGGGCACGTCCAGGCCCGCCGAGAACGCCGGGTCGTCCACCGACACGTGCACCACGTCCGCCCAGCGGCCCTCCTCCAGCGCGCCGATGTCGTCGCGGCCCACCGCCGCCGCGCCGCCGCGGGTGGCCATCAGCAGCACGTCCGCCGCCACCAGCGCCGTGGAGTCCATCGTGGACAGACGGGCCAGCAGTGCGGCGAGGCGCATCTCCTCCCACAGGTCCAGGTCGTCGTTGCTCGCCGGGCCGTCCGTGCCCAGGCCGACGTGCACGCCGGCCGCGCGCATGGCCGGGACCCGCGCGATGCCCGACGTCAGCTTCGCGTTGGAGCCCGGGCAGTGCGCCACCCCGACCCCGGCCCCCGCGAGCTCCGCTATGTCCTCATCGGACAGATGAACCGCGTGCGCCGCCAGCACCCGGCCGCCGTAGAGACCCACCTTCGCCAGCATCCTCGGCACCGAGCCGTACTCGGCGCGCTGCGCGGCGTCCTCCTCCGCCGACTCCGCCACGTGGATCAGCACCAGCGCGTCCCGCGCCCGCGCCGCCTCGCCGACCAGCGTGAGCGCCGCGGGCGGCAGCGTGTACGCCGAGTGCGGGCCGTAGCCGAGCTCGACCCGGTCGTCCCGCCCGCAGAACCGGCCGTCCACGTCGATGCGCGCGCTGATCTCGTCCAGCTGCGCGCGCCAGTTGTGGCCCGGCGTGTCGACCACCGCCGGGCCGAGCAGCGCGCGCTGGCCCGTCGCCGACAGGGCGCGCACCAGGTGGTCGATCTGGAAGTACTGCTCCACGCTCGTCGTGATCCCGCCGCGCAGCATCTCCACCGAGCCCAGCAGCATGCCCGCCTCGATGTCCGCCGGCGTCAGCTTCGCCTCCGCGGGCCAGATGATCTCCCGCAGCCAGCGGGCCAGCGGCAGGTCGCCGCCCATCCCGCGCAGCACCGTCATCGCGCTGTGCGCGTGCGTGTTGACCAGTCCCGGCAGCAGGATTCCCGGCAGCGAGCGGACGGGCCCGGCCGACTCGGGCGCGTCGGCCGCCGGGCCGACGTAGCCGAGACGGCCGTCGGGCAGCACGTCGACGACCGCGTCGCGCAGGATCGAGCAGGCAGGGTCACAGGGCAGTACGACAGGTGCTCGCAAACGCATGCGCGCGATCCTGCCAGGCGCGGGCGAGCCCGCTCAGCGCAGCGGCTCCCCCGACCACGGCACGAACGCCGGCCGGCGCGGCGCGGTGGTCGCGGGCAGGAAACCGTCGACCGTGTGCTGGATCGTCACGCCCGCCGCGTCGAACGAGTGCACCACCGCGCGGTTGAGCTCCACGATCGCCCGGTCCCGCCACAGCGTGCGGTCCGAGGACACGTCCAGCCCGAGCCGCGTCGCGATATGCCGCACCAGCCCGTAGGCCGCCTCGTCGGCCAGCACGTCCTCGCCGATCGCCTGACAGATGTACACGCCGTTGAACGGGGCCGCCGGGTACGTGATGCCGCCGATCACCAGCCTCATGTTGCTGATCACCGGCACCGCGTGCCAGCGCAGCCCCAGCCCTACGAGCCACGGCAGGTCCGGGTGCTCCAGCGGCACCTCGCGCACCACGTCGCGCGGCAGCGAATGCAGCGACAGCCCCTCGTGCGCGGTCTCCAGGACGAGCGGGAGCTTGTCGAACGCGCTGCGCCCCGCCGGCGGCCGCCAGCCCAGCCGGCACACCGCGCTGGTGAACTCGACGTAGCGCCGGTCGCCGAGCACCCGGCCCGGCTCGCCGTACCCGGCGTAGCGGACGAGCTGGTCGTTGCGGATCCGCGGGCCCGGCCGCCACGGCGTGTCCGGCGCGAACACGCTGACCATCGGCCGCACCCGGCCGCCGTTGGTCGCCGCGCGCAGGTGCAGCACGCACTGGGCCGCCACCTCCGCGCTGTCGCGGATCTCCCGCAGGTCGCGCACCAGCAGGCCGCGCCACGGAACGTCGGCCGGGCACCAGCCGCTGTCGCGCAGCGCCAGCCGCGCGCCGAACGCCAGTTCGGCGGGCTTGTGCCGGTACGTGCCGGTCGCGGCGATCTCCGAGCGGACCTTCGCCAGCCGCACCTCCAGCTGGCCCGCCCTCGGCCGCGCCCGGTGGAACGCGCGCAGGAACTCCTCGGCCTCGGCGTACGTGGACTCGAAACGGCGGCCGTTCATGTCCGCGGCGTGGTGATGCGGGGATCGCCCGGCGGTGGCGAGAGGTCGGGAGGACGGGATGGCCTCGTCGCGCAGTGCGGTCACATCTGTGGGTATCGGCCCCGCTAGGGACGGGCTCGATTACCTGGTCGTGTGGTGTCTGCGGGTTGACGGCTACGCACGGTGGATGGCAAAAGGGGCAAATCACCCACGTTCGAAGATCAGGTCCCGTGAGACGCGCCCGGCCTCCTCTGCCCGGCTTTCGAACTTGGTCCGCGGCCGCCACTCCGGCCGCGGCGCCCACCCGTCGTGGAGGTTGCGCAGCAGCGGCTCCGCCGAGCACACCTCGAGCATCTGGTCGGCGTACTCCGCCCAGTCGGTCGCGAGGTGCACCCGGCCGCCCGGCTCGAGCCGCGAGGCGACGAGCGCCATGAACGACGGCTGCACGAGCCTGCGCTTGTGGTGCTTCTTCTTCGGCCACGGGTCGGGGTAGAAGATCCGCACGCCGGACAGCGTGTCCGCGGGGATATGGCGCTCCAGCAGCACGACGGCGTCCCCGCGCAGCAGCCGGAGGTTCTCGATATCCGCGGCCTCGGCCCGCATCATCAGCTGCGCGAGACCCGCCTGGAAGACGTCGACGGCCAGGTAGTTCAGCTCCGGGGCCGCCTGCGCGAGGGCCGCGGTGGTCTCGCCCATGCCCGGGCCGATCTCCAGGAGCACCGGCGCCGTGTGTCCGAACCAGCCCGCGACGTCGAGCGGGCCGTCGGAGAGCGTGGAGACGTCCCGGCCGAGCGCCGGCCACAGCCGGTCCCACGCACGGGTCTGGCCGACGGTCATCCGCCCGCCGCGGTTGACGAAGCTGACCACCGTGCGGCGGCCGGCGGGGCGGTCCAGGTCGGGGGGCGTGTCCACCCGGCCGAGCCTAGGCGGGCGGCAGGGACTCCAGGTGGGCGAGGTTCGCGCGCAGGTCGGCGAGCCCCCGCACGGCCAACGGCTCGGGCGGCGGGCCGGAGTGCGCGCGGTACACGTCGAGCCAGCCGGAGTGGCGGTCGGTGAGCATGAGCGTGGTGGGCACGCCCGGCTCGGTGAGATTGCGCTCCGACGGGACGAACTCCCAGTAGCCGGAGTCGCCGTCGGTGTTCCAGGGGACGTAGACCCAGCCCGTGCGCGCGGCCAGCAGCTTGGCCACCCGGTCCTCGACCGCGAAGCCGTCGGCGCGCGATGTCAGTGTGCCGGCCACGATCGCCCGCAGCCACCACGGCGCGGGCGCGGCCGGGTCGGCCGCGCGGATCCGCTGGTACAGCGCGACGACCTGCTGCTCCGGCGCGCGGTGCAGCCACGATCGCCGGGCCTGCGCTGGCACGGTGGCGTCCTCGCCGCCCCACTGCTCGATCGCCTGGGACCACTCGAGGCCGATCATCGGCTCGACGCGCAGTGCGCCGGCCGACTGCCCTACGGATGACGGGGGGTTGGACGAGCGTCGTTGCTCCGCCGAAAGAACGGCTTCAGAAAACGGGCCGGTGTCAACCACCGTCACGAGTACACCTCCAAGGACGTCCACGTGCGCAGAACTGCCGCGCCCGGGACTGCTCACCATCGATATGACTCCGTGAACAGGCACGTTGTCCGCATCCTGTGGCTGAGGTCACAGTGACTTAACGTGGTCTTAACCGCGCCGTTTGGTGTACAACACATGGCCCCGTCCACCCGGCGCATCGACTTCAAGCGCCCGTCCGTTACCGCTTCGCGACGTTTCGGGCGCCAAAGCGGCCACTCTTCACTCGGATGGCGGCATGGGGACAGCACAGAGCCCGGGCCACCCCCCGAAAAGGTGACCCGGGCTCTCTCCCCCTGGCTGCCGCGGGACCGCCGGTTCGCGTCCCCGTTTCGCGCCTTATCCGGCGGTCCGCGGCAGGGTTCTCATGCGGCTCTCACGCGTCGCGCTTGTTGGCGGTGTAGATCGCGATCCCGAGCAGGACCAGCGCGACGCCGACGAAGTAGGCGGCCGCCCACCACGGGCTCAGCGCCGCGTCCGACGGCGGCGGCCCGGCCGCCACCGCGCGGCCGGTGGCGTCCGGCTCGCCGGTGAGGAACTTGTTGGCCACGTAGAACGGCATCCACTTCTGGATGTCGTCGCCGACCTTGGGGATCAGCGCGACCAGGCCCTCGACGACCTGCGAGTACACCAGGACCAGCGACACCGCGCCGGCGGAGTGGCGGACCAGCAGGCCGACCGCGAGCGCGATCACCGCGGCGGCCGCGTAGACCAGGCCGACGCCGGCCGTGGCGCGCCACTCGAAGGCCGAGTTGATGGACAGGTCCGCGCCGGACTTGATCAGCTTGGACACTCCCACCGAGCCGAAGGCGACGATCTCGCCGATCAGGGCGGCGAAGCCGGCCACGACCGCGGTCTTGGCGAGCAGCGTGGCGGTCCTGTTCGGGATCGCCTGGAACGTCGCGCGGATCGTGCCGAAGCGGTACTCCGTGGTGATCGCCAGCGCGGCCATCACCATGATCACGACGAGGCCGAAGCCGTAGCCGAACTGGGTCGACGCGATCGTTACCGGAGTCTGGTCGTCGACGCCGGCGATCAGCGCGGCGAACCCGACCGTGACCACGAGGGCCGCCAGCGAGCACCACAGCGGCGAGCGAGTGGTGAAGAGCTTGATGCGTTCAACGGCGAGCAGAGTCATCGGTTCACTTCCCGGCAGGCATGAGGTCGGCGGCGGCCGCGGCTGCGGGGTCGCCCCCGACGGCCGCGTGGTACTCGACGGAGTCGCCGGTGAGCTGGATGAACGCCTCCTCGAGCGAGCCACGCTGCGGGCTCAGCTCGTGCAGGACGACACCCTTGGCGGCGGCCAGCTCACCGATGGCGGCACTGTCCATCCCGGTGACGACGAGGCTCTCGCCCTCGTCGCGGATGGTGGCGCCCTCCTGGCCCAGCGCCGAGCGCAGCAGCGCGATCTGCGGGCTGCGCACCACGACGGTGTTCTCGGTCGCCTGTGCGACGAACTCCTCGGTGCTGCTCTGTGAGATGAGCTTGCCGCGGCCGATCACCACGAGCTCCTGCGCGGTCAGTGCCATCTCCGACAGCAGGTGGCTGGACACGAACACGGTCCGGCCCTCGTCGGCCAGCCGGTGCATGAACCGGCGGATCCACAGGATGCCCTCCGGGTCCAGCCCGTTGACCGGCTCGTCGAACAGCAGCACCTCCGGGTCGCCGAGCAGCGCGGCCGCGATGCCGAGCCGCTGGGACATGCCGAGCGAGAACCCGCCCGCCCGGCGGTTCCCGACCCCCGTCAGGCCCACGAGGTCGAGTACCTCGTCGACCCGCTTGGCCGGCAGCTTGTTGGACTTCGCGAGCCACCACAGGTGTGCGCGCGCCGAGCGGTTGGGGTGCACCCACTTCGCGTCGAGCAGCGCACCGACTGTGCGCAACGGCTCGTGCAGCTCCCGGTAACGCTTGCCGTCGATCCGGACGCTGCCCGCGGTGGGCGCGTCCAGGCCGAGGATCATCCGCATGGTGGTGGACTTGCCCGCGCCATTAGGTCCGAGAAAGCCGGTGACCCGACCGGACTGCACGGTGAACGACAGGTCGTCGACAGCGACCGTCTTCCCGTAGCGCTTGCTGAGGCCGACTGCCTCAATCATGGTCTCTCCCTGATCGTCGATTCCCCTTGACGCAAATAGTGGCGGTGCGAGGTGGATTCGCACGTCCACCTGTGGTCCCCAGTTCAGGTCAACTTCTGGGAGTAGCGTCCATCAACCAAAAGGGTGGTTGTATCCGTTACTACCCTGAGACCGACCCTGATTCGCGGTCACCCCGAGTAGGGGTTCCCGGGGGGAGTCTCGCGCACGGCCGCTGAGTGCGCTCTCAGCGTTCCGTTCAATGTTCGATGTGGACAAGTCACATGTTCGGGTCAGTGTTCGCCGGGACGAACCAGCCCGGTCTCGTATGCGAGCACGACCGCCTGCACACGGTCCCGCAGCTCCAATTTGGACAGAACCCGTCCGACGTGCGTCTTCACCGTCGCCTCGGACAGGAACAGCTTGCGCGCGATCTCCGTGTTGGACAGTCCTTGTGCGATCAACAGGAGCACCTCGCGTTCCCGGTCGGTCAGCACGTCCAGCATCGCCGCGTCCCGCAGCTCCCCGCCACCCGCGCCGAGGAACCGGTCCAGCAACCGCCGGGTCACGCTCGGTGACACGACCGAGTCGCCGCTCGCGACCGACCGCAGCGCGGACACCAGCTGCACCGACGGCGTGTCCTTCAACAGGAACCCGCTCGCGCCGTTGCGCAGCGCGTTGAGCGCGTACTCGTCGAGGTCGAACGTCGTCATCACGAGCACCTTGGCGAAGCCCTGGTCGGTGATCAGCTTGGTGGCCTCGACGCCGTCCAGCACCGGCATCCGCACGTCCATCAGCACCACGTCCGGCCGCAGCTGCCCGGCGAGCTCGACGGCCTCCTTGCCGTTGCCCGCCTCGCCGACGATCTCCATGTCCTCCTGCGCGCCGAGGACCATGCGGAACCCGACGCGCATCAGCTCCTGGTCGTCGACCAGCACCACCTTGATCACGTGCCCCAAACTAGCCGCCCCAGTCCATGTCTCGGTCCATGTCCCAGTCCATTGTCTCGGTCCATGACTCAGTCCGTGGTCAGCGGCAGCCGGGCCAGGACCTGCCAGCCGCCGCCCGGTCGCGGCCCGGCGTCCAGCGAGCCGCCGAACACCAGCGCGCGCTCGCGCATCCCGATCAGTCCGTTGCCGCCGGACACCCCGACCAGCGAGCGCACCGCGGGCCTGCCGTCGTCGCTGATGTCCAGCATCACCTGGTCGCCGGCCCGCTCCACCCGGACCACGGCCTTCGTCCCCGGGCCCGCGTGCTTGATCGAGTTCGTCAGCCCTTCCTGCACGATCCGGTAGATGCCGAGCCCCACGCCGGCCGGGAGGTCGTCCACGTCGCCGACGATCTCCAGCCGCACGGGCAGCCCGACCGCTCGCACCCGCTCGGCCAGCTCGGAGAGCGACTGCGTGCCCGGCTGGGGAGTCAGCTCCCCCGCCGCCTCCTCGCTGCGCAGCACGCCCAGCAGCCTGCGCAGCTCGGTCAGCGCCTCGCGGCCGGTGGCCGAGATCGTCTGCACCGCGCGCTCCGCCAGGTCCGGCTGCGAGCGCACGGCGTACGCGGCGCCGTCGGCCTGCACCACGATCACGCTGACCGCGTGCGCGACGACGTCGTGCAGCTCGCGGGCGATCCGGGCGCGCTCGGCGGCCACCGCCATCCGCGCCTGGTGGTCCCGCTCGACCTCCAGCAGCGAGAGCCGCTGCTCCACCTCCGCCTGATAGGCCCGCCGCGCGCCGACGAACTCGCCCAGCGCCCAGCAGAACGCCAGCGCCAGGATCGCCAGGGTCAGCGAGATGAGCCACTTCTGGAACGAGCCGTCGTCGAGGAAGATCGTCTGCACGGCCGTGAGCACGACGTTGACCACCGCGTAGAGCACGGCGGGCCGGCGGCCGACGTAGGCGACCAGCGTGTACAGCGCGATGCAGGAGGACAGCAGGCTCGCGACGCCGAGCTGCAGCGTCGAGTGCGGGATGCCGAGCAGCAACGTGGCGTACGCGGCGATGACCGGGTACCGGCGCCGGAACACCAGTGGCACCACGACCGCGACGATGATCGGGATCGTCACGTACCACGGGGGCGGCTGGCTCTCGGGATTGTCGACCGCCGACTGCGCGGCGAAGATCAGCAGGTCGAAGCACGCGAGCAGGCCGGCGAGCAGGCTGTCCCCGACCATGGGGTGTGCCTTCATCCACAGGCTGAACCGGCGCACGGACAAAGCGTATGCAACCGGCGCCCGCACCGTCGTCGGGCGCAGGTCGCACCGGGCGGTACGCCGCAAGGTTGACACCATCGGCTAGCTTTGTATCAAAGAGTCGATACAAAGAGGTGTGGCGTGGATTCCCTGTGGGTGTCGAACACCCTCCTGCCCTCGCTCATCACGGCGGCCGTGCTGCTGCTCGTCCTGTGGCCTACCAGGCACAGCGGCAGACGTCTGCTGCAGCGGTGGGGCGTCGCCGAGCCGACCGATCCGCAGAGCGCCGAGGCGGTCCGCTACCTGCGCAGGCGGCGGATCCTCTACGTGGTGCTGTTCCTCGTGCTGCCGCCGGTCGTCGCCCTGATGTCGCCCGCGGTGCGCAACGGCCCGGGCAACATCGTCATCCCGCTGCTCGCGGCCATGCTGATCGCGGAGCTGATCGCGACGCTGCGCCCGGTGAGCGGCGTGCGGACCGCCTCGCTGGACCGGCGCACCTGGCGCGACCTGGTGCCGGTGTGGGCGGTGCTCGTGACCGCGGTGCTCGCCGCGTGGACGGTGGCGCTGGTCGTCCTCGCGTTCGCCGCGCAGCCGTGGGCCAACCGCTACGCCGCCGAGATCCCGCCGGACGACGAGGCCGGGCCGGGCACCCGCGCGGAGCTGCTTCACCCGACGGGCTGGCTCACGCTCGGCGGCGTCGCGCTCTGCCTCGTCGTGCTCGTCGCGGTCGTGTTCCTCGCCGTGCGCCGGCCGGCCGTGCCCGGCGCCGAGGTGGACTTCGCGCTGCGGACCCGGACCGCCCGGGTCAGCGTCGGCATCGGGTTCCTGTGCCTCGCGGGCCTGGTCAACGACGCGCAGAACCGGCTCGTGTTCCTGCAGGGCGCCGGCCGGCATCCACAGTCGGCGCCGCCGGGCTGGCTGTCGGAGAACCTGCACCAGAGCGTGGAGATCGCCGGCTTCGTGACGCTCGTCGGAGCGCTCGTCTGCTGGAGCTGGCTCGCCATCCCCACCCGCAAGTCCCCCGTGCGCACCGGGTGAGCGCGCCCCGCATCGTCGTCGACCCCGGCAGCGGGATCGCCCCCTGGCGGCAGGTCCGCGACCAGCTCGTCCACCTGGTGCGGACCGGCGCGCTGCCGGTGGGCAGCCGGCTGCCGGCCATCCGCCAGCTGGCCGGCGACCTCGGGCTCGCCGCGGGCACGGTCGCGCGGGTCTACCGCGAGCTGGAGGCCGCAGGTGTCCTGCACACCGCGCGGCGGGCCGGCACCATCGTCGCGGCCGTCCCGGCGACGGCCTCGATACCGACCTCGACACAGGTCGAGGTGCCGGTACCCAAGCCGGTAGCGGACCCGCTCGCCGACCTCGCCGCCGAGTACGCCGCCCGTGCCGCCGCGCTCGGCGCCGGCCCGCGTGCGGCCGCCGACGCGGTGCGCGCCGCCTGGCCGGTCGTTGCGCTGATCGACGCGCCGGCGGATGTGCCGGACCACCCGCCGGTGGCCGGGCCGCCATGGCACGATCTCGGAAGCAGAACGCGAGGGGAGTGAAGGTGACGACGGCTACCGAGCAGCAGCATCTCGCCGGTCCGTTGTCGGCCGCGGTGGCCAACCTGTGCACCCGGCTGCAGCCACAGGTGTCCGCGCGCACCGCCGCCGGGTTCCGCGAGGTGCTGCGCCGGCTGTCCGCGCCGCTGCAGGTCGCGGTCGCCGGGCGGATCAAGTCCGGCAAGTCCACGCTCGTCAACGCGCTCATCGGCCGCCGGGTCGCGCCCACGGACGTCGGCGAGTGCACCCGGCTCGTCACCCGCTTCCAGTACGGCACCGTCGACCGGGTCGAGCTGGTGTTCACCGACGGCAAGAAGCAGGTGCTGCCCTTCGACGCGGGCGGCATGATCCCGGGCGACCTCGAGGTCGACTTCGACAAGGTGTCGCACCTGGAGGCCTACCTGACCAACGCCGTCCTGCGCGACCTCACGGTCATCGACACCCCCGGCCTCGGCTCGCTCGACGACGCGTCGGTCAAGCGCACCGAGCAGTTGCTCGGCGCGGCCAAGCACCGCAAGGACGACGAGGACGGCGCCGAGAGCGCGGACGGCGACGAGCTGGACCCGACCTCGCGCAACGCGGTCGCCGGCGCGGAGGCCGTGCTCTACGTCGTGACCCAGGGCGTGCGCGCCGACGACCAGCAGGCGCTCGCCGCGTTCACCGCCGCCACCGCGAGCCGCGAGGCGGGCCCGGTCAACGCGATCGCCGTGCTGAACAAGGCCGACACGATCACCCCGGAGTCGGTGACCGGCTCGGACGGCGACGTGTGGAAGGCCGCGAGCCTGCTCGCGGAGAAGCAGGCGCAGACGCTCAAGCCGCGCGTCGCCGACGTCATCCCGGTCATCGGCCTGCTCGCGGAGTCCGCCGAGTCCGGTGGGTTCACCTCCGCGGACGCCGACGCGCTGCGCGAGCTGTCCAAACTGGACGACGCCACCTGGGAGACGATGCTGATGTCCGCGGACATCTTCGCCACCTGGGAGTGCGAGGTCCCCGCCGGCACCCGGGCCCTGCTGCTGGAGAAGCTCGATCTCTACGGCATCGGCGTGGCCGTCGGCGCGCTGCGTGCCGACCCCGACCTGACCGCCGGCTCGCTGCGCCGCACACTGCTCAACGCCTCCGGCCTGGCCGGCGTGCGCGGCAGGCTCGACGCCGTGTTCCGCGCGCGGGCCGACGGCATCAAGGCGGCCGCCGCCCTCGCGTCGGTCACCGCGCTCGCGCACGCCTCGGGCGACCCGGGTGAGCGGCAGCGCGTGCACGACGCCATCGAGGTGCTGCTGGCCAAGCCCGAGGCACACCAGCTGCGGCTGCTGGAGGCGCTCACGCTGGTCACGTCCGGCGCGGTGGCGATGCCCGAGGACCTGGCCGAGGAGGTGCTGCGCGTCGGCAGCACCGCCGACGTCGGCGAGCAGCTGGGGCTGCGGGGCAGACCGCACAAGGAGCTGTCCGCGTACGCGCTCGAACGGGCAGGCTGGTGGCGCTCGTTCGCGTCCTTCGGGGCGACTCCCGCGCAAAGCCGGGTGGCGCACGTGGTGCACCGCGCATACTTCCTGATCTGGCAACAACTTCGCGAACAGGCGGGGTGAGTGGGCTCATGGCTTCCTGGTTCAAACGGGACAAGAACGACGGGGACTCGGCGGAGAACACCATCGAGGTCAAGGCTTCCGTCATCGCCGAGGCGGCTCGCGCCGCCGGGTCACCGGTACCGGCCGCACCGCCCGTGGCCCCCGCACCGCCCGCCCGGCAGGCCGGCATCGCCGTCGACGGCCTGGTGAGCGGCGGCGACTTCGCCGAACCGGCCCCCGAGCCGGCGGCGGACCCGCAGCTGGACCAGGCGTTCGCCGAACGGCGCACGCTCGTGCAGCTGTGCCTCTACGCGCTCGACCGCGCCCGCAGCCCGGGCGTGGTGGAGCGGCTCGAGGAGGGTCTCGCCGGCGTGGGCGTCACCGCGCTGCGCCCGGACGGCAGCCGCTTCGACCCGGCGTTCCACGAGGCCGGCGGCACGGTCGCCACCACCGACGAGACGCTCGACGGGCTGGTCGCGGAGACCGAGGTGGTGGGCTTCGCCGACCGCGGCGAGGTGCTCCGCGCGCCGATCGTGACCGTCTACTCGAAGGCGGCCCCGTGAGTGCCCCCGCGAAACCGGTGTCGCTGCCGAAGCAGGTCGCCCAGGCCCGCGAGCAGCTGCTGAAGGTGCTGCGCGAGTCCGACGAGGACGCCGCGAAGTGGGTCGAGGAGATCCGCGCGAAGCGCCGGGCCACCCCGGCCGCGGTCGTCGTCGGCGAGACCAACCGGGGCAAGAGCTCGCTGGTCAACGCGCTGCTCGGGCAGCCAGGACTGTCCCCTGTGGACGCCGACGTGGCCACCGCGACGTACCTGGTGTTCGGCCACGGGGAGAGCTGGTCGGCCCGCGCCTGCTACCCCGGCCAGCTCGCGCCGGTTCCGGTCGAGCTGGGCGAGCTGATCCACTGGGTGTCCGCCGGGCACCAGCTGCCCGACGGCCAGCTGCCGCCCCGCTACGTCGAGGTCGACGGCCCGGTCGAGCTGCTCGCAAAGCTGTCCATTGTGGACACTCCGGGCGTCGGCGGGCTCGACTCCGTGCACGGCGAGCTGGCCGCCGAGGCCGCCGCGTCGGCCACCGCGCTGCTGTTCGTCGTGGACGCGTCCGCGCCGTTCACGATGGGCGAGCTGAACTTCCTCGCCGGCGTGGGCGAGCGGGTGGAGACGATCGTGTTCGCTTTGTCCAAAGTGGACGCGTACCGCGGCTGGCGGCAGGTGCTCGAGGCCGACCAGGCACTGCTCGCCGAGCACGCGCCCCGGTTCGCCGGCGCCATGTTCCACCCGGTGTCCGCCCGGATGTACGAGATGTCCGGCAAGGCGCCCAACGCCGAGGCGGCCGCGATGCTACGCGAGCGGTCGGGCGTCGAGGCGCTGCGCTCGGCGCTCGGTGACCTGCTCGTCGGCCGGTCGATCATGCTGACCGAGGCGAACACGATGCGCGCGCTGTCCACCGCGCTGGGCGGCATGCACGCGAAGCTCGAGTCCGAGCGCCGCGCGCTGTCCACCGGTGAGGAGGAGGCCGAGTCGCTGCGCGCCCGCAAGGAGGAGCTGACCGGCGAGCGGCGCTCGTCCACCAAGGGCTGGCAGGTCCGGATGCGCAGCGAGATCCAGCGCACCCGGCTGGAGAACAACCACGAGGTCGCGCGCCAGATGCGTGACCTGCAGTCGTGGTTCCGGCAGGCCATCGACGCCGCGGACCGGGACATGCTGCCCACGCTGCCGGCGCAGGTGGACGCGGCCATGCAGATGGTCTCCGGGCGGATCGGCGCGTCGGTCAACGCGCGGCTGAACCGGGTCACCGAGATCGTGCTGTCCGACCTGTTCTCCGCCGAGGAGCTGGAGATGATCCGGGCGCAGTTCGCGCGCGCTGGCCAGCCGCCGGTCATCCTGCGCCCGCCGGAGAAGCGCCAGCCCACCACCGAGGACAAGCTGCTGGTGTTCACCGGCGCGACCGGTGGGCTCGGCGCGGGCTCGATGGTGGCGCGGTTCCTGCCCGGCATCGGCGCGGTCGGCGCGGGCGCGGGCATCGGCGCGAGCATGCTCGCGCTGGCCCCGGTCGCGATCATCGGCCTGGGCGCGGGCTGGTGGCTGCAGCGCACCCGAAAGCACACCGCGGACAAGCAGCACATGAAGCTGTGGCTGACCGAGTCGATCACCGACGCGCGGTCCACATTGGACCAGCTGGTGTCCGAGCAGCTGATCGAGGCGGAGTCCCAGCTCGCCCTCGCTCTCGACGAGGCGCTCGGTAAGCGCATCGCCGGCATCGAGGAGGAGCTCCGCGAGGTGGACAAGGCATTACGACTCGACGCATCGGAGCGCTCGAAGCGCCTTGGCGTGGTAAACAAACGCCTGGCCGAGGTCACCTCCGGGCGAGAGCGTGCGGACAAGCTTCTCGCCAGCATCCGTGCCGTCCGTGATCGCGGCTGAAAGGCCCGGGAACCGGACGGCCCTACGGTCAGTCATAGTCACGCAACAGGACACCAGACATTCCCAGAGGGGGCACCCCGTGTACGTGGACGACGACACCTCGACCGACGACACCTCGACCACCGGTACCGACACCGACACGGCTGGTCAGGACGAGTTGACCGTCGAGGTCGACGGCGAGGACTACGAGGTCGGCGAGAACTACGACATGGATGGTGACGGCGCGAACGACACGGCCGTCGTGGAGACCGACGACGGCTACCTGGCGTACGCGGACACGGACGGTGACGGGACCGCCGACGTCGCGGTGCAGTACGACGACCAGGGCAACGTCGTGGCGGGGGCCGAGTACGACGCGTCCAGCGGCGAGTGGCGCGAGGAGAGCGTCGACACGCTGCCGACGCCCACGGGGGACGGCGCCGACGACGCGGACCACGGCTCGTCCGGCTCCGGCAGCCCTGACGACTCAGGCGACTCCAGCGACACGGACGGCACGGACGCCACGGAAACGAGCGACGAGACGGACACCTCCGCCGCCGAGGGCGACGTGACCGTCGACATGCCGGGCCAGGACGTGGACGCCGGCCCCGCCACCTACGACACCGATGGCGACGGCACCAACGACACCGCGATCGTCACCGACACCGACGGCACGACCTACGCGTTCACCGACGCCGACGGCGACGGCACCGCGGACCAGGCCGTCGTGATCGAGTCCGACGGCGACGTGACCGTGGCCGAGCACACCGGCGAGGACGAGTGGACCGTCACCGAGGAGGGCCACCTCAACCCGGACGGTACCTACGAGACCGACGGTAGCGGCTCGAACACCGGTTCCGACTCGGGTGCCGGCTCGGATGCGGTCTGGGCAGATCGGTGAGCTGAAAGCGCTACCAGTAACAACAGGACAACGATCGATCCCGGCGCCACGAGCGCCGGGATCGATCCCTGTGCGGGCTCTGTGGCCAGTCACACTCGTACAACTGAGTGCTGAATCGATTCCAGAATCGGTCTTGTGAGGGAGCCGACACGACAGGGCTCGGTTAGCTGCCGTTCATCTGGTTAATCTCTTTACATCCCAACGCGGCATCACCCGCCCGAGCCCCGGGCGGGGGCTCCGCCGTTCATTCAGGACGCCGATGTCCACAACCCCTCTGGACGACGGCGTCCTGATCGATTTTTCGGCGTCAGTCAGGAGACGAACGAGATGACGGCAGTGGCAATTCCAGGTGTGGACAACGCACCGACGACTCACCAGCGGCTCCTGTCATGGGTGCGTGAGGTGGCTGAGCTGACCACGCCGGACGAAGTGGTCTGGGTCGACGGTTCCGAGGAGGAGTGGAACCGGCTGACCGAGGGGCTCGTCGAGGCGGGGACCTTTACGCGCCTGGCCAAGAAGCCGAACTCGTTCTGGGCTGCCTCCGACCCCGATGACGTCGCGCGGGTCGAGGAGCGCACCTTCATCTGCTCGACCGATCCCGAGGACGCCGGTCCGACCAACAACTGGATGGACCCGGCCGAGATGAAGTCGATCATGACCGAGCTGTACCGCGGCTCGATGCGTGGTCGCACGATGTACGTGGTCCCGTTCTGCATGGGCCCGCTGGCCGCGGCGAAGCCGATGCTGGGCGTGGAGATCACCGACTCTCCGTACGTGGTCGTGTCGATGAAGATCATGACCCGGATGGGCACCCGCGTGCTCGACAAGTTCTTCGACGACCACGGCAACGAGCGCGACTTCGTGCCGGCGCTGCACTCGGTGGGCAAGCCGCTCGAGCAGGGCGAGCAGGACGTCGCGTGGCCGTGCAACGAGACGAAGTACATCACCCACTTCCCCGAGGAGCGGGTCATCTGGAGCTACGGCTCCGGCTACGGCGGCAACGCGCTGCTCGGCAAGAAGTGTTACTCGCTGAGGATCGCCTCGGTGATCGGCCGGGACGAGGGCTGGCTCGCCGAGCACATGCTGATCCTCAAGCTGATCTCGCCCGAGCAGAAGGTCTACTACATCGCGGCCGCCTTCCCGAGCGCGTGCGGCAAGACCAACCTCGCGATGCTCGAGCCGACCATCCCGGGCTGGAAGGTCCAGACGCTGGGCGACGACATCGCTTGGATGCGCTTCGGCGCGGACGGCCGGCTGTACGCGGTCAACCCCGAGGCGGGCTTCTTCGGCGTCGCGCCGGGCACCGACTACCACACCAACCCGAACGCGATGCGCACGATCGAGCGCGGGAACTCGCTGTTCACCAACGTGGCGCTGACCGACGACGGCGACATCTGGTGGGAGGGCATGGGTGAGCCGCCTGCGCACCTGACCTCGTGGAAGAAGCGGGACTGGACCCCGGATGCCGACGAGCCGTCCGCGCACCCGAACTCGCGGTACTGCACGCCGATGGCGCAGTGCCCGATCCTCGCGCCGGAGTGGGACGACCCGAAGGGCGTGCCGATCTCGGCGATCTTCTTCGGTGGGCGGCGGGCCACCACGATCCCGCTGGTCGCCGAGTCGCGCGACTGGCAGCACGGCACCTTCATGGGCGCCACGCTGTCGTCGGAGACCACGGCCGCGGCCAAGGGCAAGGTCGGCGTCGTCCGGCGCGACCCGATGGCGATGCTGCCGTTCATCGGCTACCACGCGGCCGACTACTTCCAGCACTGGATCGACACCGGCAAGCGGGCCGACGCGGACAAGCTGCCGAAGATCTTCTACGTCAACTGGTTCCGCCGCGACGAGGACAAGAACTTCCTCTGGCCGGGCTTCGGTGAGAACTCGCGGGTCCTCAAGTGGGCCATCGAGCGCATCGAGGGCAAGGCCGCCGCGACCGAGACCCCGATCGGCTACGTGCCGAGCGCCGACGACCTGGACCTGTCCGGGCTGGACGCGAAGCGGGCCGAGATCGAGGCCGCGCTGAAGGTCGACGAGGCCGAGTGGCGTGCCGAGGTGCCGCTGATCGAGGAGTGGTTCGAGAAGGTCGGCGACAAGCTCCCGACGGTGCTGCGGGCCGAGCTGGAGGTGCTCAAGCAGCGGCTCGGCTGAGGTTTGACATCGATCGAGGGGACCACTCGCCGAGTGGTCCCCTCGATTTTCTGCAAGTTGCATCATGGCCGGTGAGTGCTGGCGTTTGCACTGTACGTAGCGCCGGAGCGTGGGGAGGTCGGCCATGTGCGAGACCGACAGACGTGACAAGTGGACCTGGCAGTTGTCCCGTTACGACGACCGCGTCCACGCGTTCACGGGCGACGGCCGCCCGGCGAGTTTCGTCGAGGCGGCGTGCAGCCACAGCGTGCCGATCGACAAGATCGCGAAGTCACACATGGGGGCGCGGTGCGTCGCGCGCCTGCTGATCGTGGGTGACCACCTGGCCGAGCATCACCAGATGGGGGCCGGGCTGTAGTTGTCCACCGAAGTTGTCCACAACCTGTGGACAGAGCTGTGCACAGCCTGTGGGCCACGGTGGCCGGGAGAACCCGTCGCCAGCACGGTGGCCGGATGTCGTCCATGCCCCGTTCACCACGGCGTGCCCTGGTTGTCCACAGCGCCTGGGGATCGCTGACCCGTCACCCGTCCGGGTGGCATTGGTCGAGCTGTCGTGCGAGGAACCGCCGGGTGGGCACGGAGATCTGCTTGGTGAGGGCGTCCCGGAAGTAGCCGGCGGCGGCGACGGGCTCGCCGGCCCGCAGCCGGAGCGCGCCGAGGGCGGCGGGCAGCAGGTGGTAGTCGCGCAGCGCCGGCTCGCGTTCGAGCCGCGCCAGCTCCCGGTGGTCCGGCCGCGCCGGCCAGGGCGGCGGCGATGACCCGGTTGAGCGCGGCGACCGGCGAGGATTTGCGGGCGAGGAGGTCGTCGTAGAGCGTGACGATCCGGGCCCAGTCGGTGTGGTCGACGTCGGGCGCCATCGAGTGGCACAGGGCGATGGCGGCCTCGACGTGGTAGCCGGAGCGTTCGCCGCCGGTGCACGAGGTGCCGAAGCGCCGGGTCCCCTCGGCGATCATGTCCCGGTCCCAGCGCGTCCGTTCCTGGCCGGACAGCAGGAGGATGTCGCCGCCCGCGTCGGTGCGGGCGCGCAACCGGCTGCCCTGCAACAGCATCAGCGCGAGCAGCGCCCGGGTCCGCGGCAGGTCCGTCCGCCGATCCGCACACAGCAGCCCGCAGAGCCGGATCGCCTCGCCGCACAGTTCGCCCCGCACCGCGCTGTCCCCGTCGGCGGCGTCGTACCCGGCATTGAAGAGCAGGTACGGCGCGGCGAGCACGCTGTCCACACGGGACACGTCGACCTCGAGCGGCACGGTGTTGTCACGCAACCACCGCTTGGCCCGCACGAGCCGCTGCGCCACGGTCGCGGGCCGGCTCAGCAGGGCGGCGCCGACCTCGCCGGCCCCGAGCCCGCCGACGGTCCGCAGCGTGAGCACGACCTGCGATGCGGGCGGCAGCCCGGGGTGGCAGCGGAGGAACACGAGCGCGAGCTCGTCGTCCCCGTGGTCCTGTTCGCCGGTCCCGTCCATGACCAGCAGCGGCAGCTTGGCGCGCACGTCGTCGTCGTGCCGCACGAGGTCGACCGCGCAGTTGCGGGCCACCTGGAACAACCACCCGGCCGGGTTGTCCGGGACGCCGGAGTAGGGGCCCGCACCATCGCCTCCTGCACGGCCTCCTCGGCGACGTCCAGTCGTGCGGGCCCGAGCACGCGCGCGAGGGTCGCCACGATGCGCCCGGCGCTGTACCGGAAGAGCTGCTCCACCACCCGGCCCGCGCCGCCACCGTCGCCGGTGGCGGGAGGACCACCGGTAGCCGCCGGGATCAGGGCTCGCACCCCTGCTCGCCGATCTTGCGGATCTCGATGGAGCCGAACTCCAGATGCGGATGGCTGGAGAAGATCTTCTCCGCCTCGTCGAGGTCGGTCGCCTCGATGGAGATGTAGCCACCGAGGATCTCGGTGCCCTCGACGAACGGCCCGTCGGTCACGTCCAGCCCGCCACCGCCGCGGCGCACCACCCGACCACGCGCGGACAGCCCGCCACCGGCGGGCGGGTTGCCCGCCTTCTCGAGGTCGTCGCTCCACTGGATGTACCGCTCGAGCTGAGGTGGCTAGACGGCCACCCCGGCAGAAAATCGACACCACCCGCCGAGAGACTTGTCCACAACCGCCCGACCTGTGCGTTTGACCAGGTCAGGTGACCGCGCCACAGTCGGCGCTTCGGCATTCGATGGCGATGACGTCGCGCCTGTACCGAGCGGCCGGTGGTCTGGAGTATCAGGTCGGCTTGCGGCCCCATGCGGTGATCATCGGTGCGAGCATGAGGTCCAGGTCGCCGCGGGTGAGGTTCGCGAGGTGTGTCTCGATCTCCTCGGGCGTCGCCAGTTCCGCGGCCAGGAGCTGGTCGCGGACGTGCTGGACCGTGGCCGCCTCCAGGACCGCGCACGCGCGTGACGCGATCGGGAAGTAGGCCTCGGCGCCAACGTCCGTCAGGTCAGACTCACGCAGCAGCCGGGGCAGCGTGCGACCGTAGGCGAGGTCCGCCCCGCGCTCGGCCATCAGCGTTCGGATCCGGGTGCGCAGCCGGTTCGCCAGCGCTTCGTCGGGGCCGCGTTCGTCCGGGCAGGCGAGTGGCTGCAGGGCTGGGTCCCCGTCCTCGATCACCAGCCATCCGCCCGGCCGGAGCGCATCGATCATGACTCGCATCGCGGCCGCGCGATCCTTCAGGTGGACCAGCACCAGCCGGGCGTGGACCAGGTCGAACGTCTCCGCCGGCGGTGGGTCGCGGAGCACGTCGTGCCGGCGTACCTCGAGCGCGCCGCCGGCCGCGGGCTCGGCCCACGACACGTCGATGTCTGTGGCCAGCACCCGGCCGCTGGTCCCCACGCGCTCCGCCAGGCCGCGCGGCACCGAGACGCCACCGGCACCGACCTCCCAGCACCGCCATCCTTCACCGAGCCCCAGGTCGTCGAGGTGACGAAAGGTCCACGGGTCGAACAGGCTGGCGAGCGCCGCGAACCGTTCGCCAGCCTCCGGGCGACGGTTGTCGAGCAGATAGCGGTTCACGCCACGAGCATGGCCCGGTCAACGTCGTGCGGGCACCAGGTGTTGACGAACGTCACGGTTGGGTCGTTGTGCGGCGTGCGCGTCTCGGGGGAGCTGCCACGCGCGCACCCAAGCGGCCGGTCGAGGCGCACGCTCGAACGATTACGATAGGTTCACCAACCTTTGACTCCCCCGGAGAGGCTGGGCTACCTAGGTGTCGTGGGCACGCGCGAGCGCCCGCGGGACGGTGTTTGGGCAGGTCAGGGGGCCGTCCGGGCGGGCGGGTACGGTGTGGACCGTGGCTGAGGAAGTGAGCAGGTTCCCCGTCGTCGAGCTTGATCATCTGCCCGTGGATCTGCGAGAGCGGGTCGCCGCCGTCGCGGACAAGTCCGGGTTCGTGCCCAACGTCTTTCTCGCGCTCGGGCACCGGCCCGACGAGCTGCGCGCGTTCATGGACTACCACGACGCCGTCATGGAACGCGACTCCGGACTCAGCAAGGCCGAGCGCGAGCTCGTCGTCGTCGCCACGTCCGGGGCCAACAGCTGCATCTACTGCGTCGTCGCGCACGGGGCCATCCTGCGCATCCGCGCCAAGGACCCGCAGATCGCCGACCGCGTCGCCACCAACCCGTGGACCGTCGAGCTCACCGACCGCGACCGCGCGATCGTCGACCTGGCACTCGCCCTCGCGATCGACCCGTCGACCTTCAGCACCGACGACCTCGACGCCGCCCGCGACGCCGGCCTGTCCGACGACGAGATCTGGGACGTCGGCGCCATCACCGCGCTCTTCGCGCTCTCCAACCGCATCGCACACCTCACCGCCCTGCGGCCCAACGACGAGTTCTACCTGATGGGCCGCCTACCGCGCGGCTAGCTCCAGCCGCCACGTCTGCCCGGCCAGCCGGTGCCCGAACCGGTCCGCGGAGTCCTCGTCGACCAGCTCGAACCCGGCCCGCTGGTAGATCCGGCGCGCCGGCTCCAGCACCGACACCGTCCACAGCTCGACCGCCCGGTACCCCGCCGCCCGCGCGAACCGCACGACCTCGTCGACCAGCACGGTGCCGACGCCGGCCCCGCGCGCGCTCGGCTCCACGTGCAGCAGCCGCAGCTTCGCGGTCTCGTCGTCCTTGCGCACGCAGAAGATCGCGCCGACCCGCTCCCCGTGCAGGTCGGCCACCCACGCCGCCTCGCGCCGCGGGTCGTGCGCGTCCAGGTACCCGGCGACGATCCGCGCGACGAGCGCCTCGTACGTCGAGTCCCACCCGTGCTCCCGCGCGTACAGGGCGCCGTTGCGCTCGATCACCCAGCCGTAGTCGCCGGCCGCGGGTGGCCGCAGCGTCACCTCCGGCCGCGCGTCGGCGCGGGCCAGCCGTCCGCGGATCATGTCCATCGCGTCGACCAGGCGGCGCTGCTCCTCGTCGGTCAGGTCGCCGAGCAGCGTGCGGATCTGCGCGACCGACTTCGTGTCGAGCACCCGGAACGTGTCGCGGCCGTTCGCGGTCAGCCGGATCAGCTGGCGCCGCGCGTCCGAGGACGACCGCTCCCGCCGGACCAGCCCGCTCTCCTCGAACCGCGCGAGCAGCCGGCTCAGGTATCCCGCGTCGAGCCCGATGACCCGCCGGAGCTCCGCGACCTCGGTCTCGTCCCGCTGCCCCAGCTCGAACAGGACCCTTGCCTCGGTCAATGAATACGGGGTGCTGAGCAGGTGGCCGTTGAGCGCGCCGAGGAACTTCGTGTAACTCCGGTTGAACGCCCGGACGGCGGAAATTCGCTCTACCGGCACGGTTGTGGGCATGGGCGGCGCCTCGTTTCCCGTGAAACAATTACTTGACCAGAGCAAGCATATGTCTCAGCAGGCGTGGAACGCCAGTGCCGCCGCCCCGGCCAGCCCCGCACCCGTGCCGAGCGTCGCCGCCACGACGCGTAGGTCCGCGAGGTAAGACAGCCCGGCGTGCTCGGCCACGGTCCGCCGCAGCGGCTCGAACAGCACGTCGCCCGCCCGCGCCACCCCGCCCCCGACGACGACCACCTCGAGATCGCACAACGCCGCGGCCGCCACGACCGCGAGCCCCAGCGCTCGCGCACCTCGCCGAAACGCTTTGCGCGCAACGGGATTCCCGCTTGCCGCCGCCGCGCCCAGCTCCGCCGCGGTCGCCGCGGCGGGTGGTGTCCAGCCGTGCCGACGGGCCCAGCGCACGAGGTTCGGGCCGCTCGCGACCGTCTCCACGCAACCGCGGGCGCCACACGAACACGGATCTCCCGCCGCGTCGGCGATCAGGTGGCCGATGTGGCCCGCGTTGCCCGAGCGGCCCGCGAACGGCCGGCCGTCCAGCACCAGCCCGCCGCCCACCCCCGTGGACACGACCATGCCCAGCATCGCGGTCGCGCCGCGGCCTGCGCCGAGCCAGTGCTCGCCCAAGGCCATGCACTGCCCGTCCCCGGCCAGCGCGATCGGCACCCCGGGCACCAGCTCCGCGACCCGCGCCCGCAGCGGAAAGTCCCGCCACGACGGGATGTTGATCGGGCCCACCCTGCCCGCCACCGCGTCCACCGGCCCGGCGCAGCTCAGG
Source organism: Actinophytocola sp. (assembly GCA_035995025.1). Taxonomy (GTDB): domain Bacteria; phylum Actinomycetota; class Actinomycetes; order Mycobacteriales; family Pseudonocardiaceae; genus Actinophytocola. The sequence continues at coordinate 46,750 of DASYKY010000123.1, read as the reverse complement.
CCGACCGCCGCCACCGGTCCCGGGCCGACGGCCGCGACCGCGTCGCGCAGGGCCGCGAACACCGGCTCCCGCGTCGGTCGAACGGCCTGCCGCAGCACTCGCCCCGCGCGATCGACGACCCCCGCGGCGATCTTGGTGCCGCCGACGTCCACGGCCAGCACGTGATCGGTCATCAGTGGCGGTGGGTGTTGTCGGGCTGCCGCGGGTCGCCGGGATGCTCGAAGCCCGGCGCCAGCCGGACCTGTGTGGCCGCGTGCGTGTCCAGCCATGCCGTGAACGCCCGCCGCCGCGCGGCCGACAGCAGTCGCGCCTCGATCGACGGCGCCACCTCGGCCAACGACTTCGTCCGCGCCGGCCGCACCTCGACGATCTCGAACGTGTGCACCCCGAGTGGCGACCGAACCGGCCCGACGAGGTCCCCGGCCCGCGCGGCGAACACGGCGTCCTCCACCGGCCCGGTCAGCTCCCCGCGCCGCAGTGTCCGAAGTGGATGGCGCACCACCCGCTCCTCGGGCACCCGGTAGCGCTCCGGGTTGTCCCCGTAGAAACGCTCGACCTCCGCGGGGTCGACACGCACGTCCGCGGTGACCGCCACGAACACCGCCCGCGCCACCGCACTGCGGGTCAGCAGGTCCGCAGCCACACTCCCCAACCCGAGCAAGGCCGCCCGATCCGGCGCCAGCGACTCCACCGGCGGTGCGCCGGTGGAGCCGAGCCCACGCTCCCTTGCCGCCGTCTCGACCAACCGCTCCGCCACCAGCACCTGCACAAGCCAGCGCCGCAACTGCCGGCCCTCCCGAGTCCCGGCCCGCGGCAAGGTCGCCGCCACCGGCCCGGCCCGCAACCCGGCCTCCATCGCGTCCACATCAGACTCGTGCACGGCGGCCCCCGACACCCACGCCACCGCCGCGCTCACCGCAACACTCCCCAACCGTGGCCGCGCCCGACGCCCGACGGCCGTGCCACTGACCGCCCTCGGGCACCGTTTCGGTCCTGGTGGCCGTGCGACCGGGACATGTGCGAGCGGGACATGTGCGGCAGGGACATGTGCGGCCGGGACATCTGCGGTGGCGGGCTGGCTGCGTCGCCACTGGCGGGGCAGTTGCGCTCGAAGCCTGAGGACCGTGCCGCCGGGGCTCCGGCACCGCGTCCGGCATACCGGCCGTGCGAGCCGGACAAATGCGAGCCGGACAACCGTTCCGCCAATCTCATTGCAGGACCTCGAAGGGCACCGCCGGTGAGTACAGCAGCCGCCCCGCGCCGGCCACCCGGATCAGTGCCCACCACGAGCCCGCCGGGGTCGACGGTGGCGGCGCCACGTCGAAGCCCAGCTCCACCTCGCCACCCCCGGGCACCTCGGCGCCGACGATCCGCGGGCCGACCGCCGGCCACGTCCCCCACGGGCTGATCACCGATGCCTCCAGCGCGATCGGCGCCGCCGCCGCGGACGCGACCCGCACCGTCAGCCGCGCACGGGCGCCCGCCCGCACCCGCACCGGCGACGGGTCCGCCGCCAACCGGATCAGGTCGCCGGACGGCGAGCCGACCGTCAGCACCGCCACGTCCTCCACCTCCTGCCGCCAGCTCGCCGGCAGGTCCGGTGTGGACGCCGGCGCCAGCAGCGCGCGCACCGGGTACCGGCCCTGTCCGGCGTCCGCCGGGGCGGTCACCGTCAGGTCCGTGAACAGGTGGCCGCCCGCCGGCAGGCCGAACGGCACCTCGTCCACGTCGACGCGCCACCCTTCCGGCAGCGCCAGCCGCACGTGGCCGTGCAGGGCCGCGTCCGTGCAGTCCGAGGCGACGGTCAGCCGCAGCGGCACCGAACCGCCCGGCTCGACCCCGGCCCGCGTCGGGTCCAGGTGCACGGCCAGTGGCAACCCGCCGAGTGGCGCCGGTCCGCGGTTGTGCAACCAGTACTTGGCGTACAGCGGCCCCGCCGGCTCCGCCTGTGCCCCCAGCACCGAACCGTCCACAGTGGAGGAATCCGACGGGGTGGCCAGCACGGTGACCGCGTCGCAGCCGGCCACCTCGATCGACTCCAGCGGTTCCCCGGGTTCCTCCAGCAGGTTCGCCGACGTGACGCCGGCCAGCGTCACCACGTCCGACTCCAGCCGCGCGGTCACCGGCGAACCCGTGTGCGCGACCAGCCGCACCGCGATCCGCCGCCGCGGGTCCGCGGGCGCCGCGGCCCCGCGGACCAGTGGGTTCCCCGCCGCCTTCACCGCCGCGAGCCGCACCCGGTCGGCCGGCTCCGCGCGCAGCAGCGAGCCCGACGCCGGCAACGAAGGCGTCGCGGGCGGCGTGCGGACCGCGTGCAGCGGCCTGCTGAACTCCGCGCTCACCGCCGCGATCCCCGCTGCCCGCCAGTCGCCCGGTCCGGCGGCCAGCGCGTACCGGAACTCGTGGGTCCAGTGCTGCAGCTGGAAGCTCGACCCGTCCGGCACGGTCCGCCGCGGCGGGTCGATCCACACCCCGGACGGCCACCCGGTGCACGACCGCAGCAGCGAGGTGTGCAGCGTCCCCTCGGTGTCGACCGCGAAGCCCGGCAGCCCGCGGTTCAGCACCGCCACCGTCCGGCCGGCGTAGGGCGGCTGGCCGGGATCACCCGCGCCGACCTCGATCACATGGTCCGCCAGGTCGTCCACAATGGACTCAACGAGCGCGGGCAGCCCGGCGCGCGGGGCCGACAGCACGAGCACACCGAGGGCCTTGTCGTCGCGCAGGTCGGCGCCCGGCTGCCACACCTCCGGCAGCGGCTTGTCCGGCGGCACCCAGTACACGCCGGTCTCGCCGCCCTCGTACACCGACGCGGTGAACGCGTTCGTCTCCGCGTCGCCCAGGGTGATGCGCACGTCCGGCAGGTTCGAGTCCACGTCGAGGTCGCCGTACCGCGTGCCCGGCGCGGCCGACACGGTCGACGTCACGCCGGAACGGGCCAGCGCCACCGCGAGCGCGCGGGCCAGCGGCGCCCCGTCGGCGAGCGACGGCACGACGATCTCCGCGACGCCGATCGGCCGCAGCGCCCCGTCGGCCAGCCGCAGCGCCGCCGCGGACGACAGCCCGAACCACGTGTGCGCCGGGTTGTCCAGCGTCCACGGGTGCTGCGCCGAGTCGACGTCGATCAGCCCGAAACCGCGCCCCACCACGGCGTTCCCGACCTCGCTCACCGGCAGCGCGCCCGGCACCGGGCACGGCCAGCGCACCCGCAGCAGCTGGTCGGACCCGGTGAACTCGTCGACGGTCGTGGTGCAGTCGACCCGGTCGATGCCCGGCCACACGGTGATCGTCTGCGTGTACCGCACGGTGCCGACCTCGCCCGACACCGTGACCCGCTCGCCGATGGGCCCGCGCTCGACCGACACCGCGGCCTGCCCGGACGCGGACGTGACCACCGGGCCGCGCGGCAGCACGTGCCACGGCCCCTCGCCGAACGTCGGGTGGTCCGCGTACTCCTCGTACACCGCGAGCTCGTTGCCCACCCGCCCCGACGCGATCAGCTCGTGGTCGCGGTCGAGCAGGCTCGCCACCCCGCCGCCGCGCCCCGGGTCGACGGTGACGCGGAACCGCTCGGACTCGATCGTCACGCCGTCGGCCGCGACCCAGCCCTGGTCGTCGCGCGCGGCGGGCTCGACGCGGTAGGCGCGCCAGCCCAGCGGCGGCACGTCGGTCGCGCGGAACGTCACCGAGTGACCCCTGTGCTCGACGAGCGCGGGCACCGCCCGGCCGGCGTCGTCGGTCACCGCGACGCCGAGCAGCGGCTCGTCCAGCCGGACCGTCACGAGGTCGGTTCGCGGGTGGTTGAGCGAGTTCCACACCACGACCGGCCGCCCCGGACCCGGCACTGCCACCCGCGCGGACAGCACGGCCAGCGCGTTGTCGCGGACCTCGGCGGCGAGGTCGTGCGCGTCGCGCCAGCTGGTCAGCAGGTCGAGGTACACCTGGTCGGACTCGGAGCCGGTGATGCCGTCGTGGTGCGCGCCGTATGCGAGCTGCACCCACGCCTTCGCGAGCGCGGCGTCCGGATAGGACGATCCGGCGAGCAGCGACGCGAACACCGCGAACGGCTCGGCCTCGAGCACCGCGGCTTCGGCGGCGCGCTGGGCCTGCTTGGTGTCGATGTAGGAGACGTCCTTGCCGGTGTAGATCGGGTTCATATCCCGGGTCTGCGGCGTCGGCTCCTCCCCGCGGTCGGCGAGCTCGGCGCGGACGCCGGCGAAGAAGTCGCGCGGCAGCGAGCAGACGAACCGCGGCCAGATGTAGCGGCGGCCCCAGTCGTGGTGCACGTCGGTGATCCACTTGTTGGGCGGGGTGTAGTCGCCGCCGACCGGCAGCATGACCTGGCGCGTGGTCGCGACCTTCTTGAGCTCGCGGAACAGCCGGTACGCGGCCTCGCCCGCGGCGTGCAGGTCGGGCGCGGAGTCCATGGCCCAGCCGGAGCCGTAGTGGTCGGTCATGTAGGAGGTCAGCAGCCCGCGCCCGGACGGCGACACCCACTCGAACTCGCTGGGGAACTGCATGCGCGTCGGGTCGCCGTTGCCGAGCATCGGGCCCCACTGGTGGAACGGGCCGCGCGCCCAGGAGGTCGAGGTCAGCCCGGCGTCGGCGGCGAACCCGGGGAAAGCCGGGTCGTGGCCGAACGCGTCGAGCTGCCAGGCGGTCGCCGGGTCGGCGCCGAGGACGTCGCGCTGGAAACCCATGCCGTGCACGAAGTTGCGGATCGTCGTCTCGGGGTCGGTCAGGTTCGTGTTGGGCTCGTTGTAGGTGCCGCCCATGACCTCGACCCGGCCCTGCGCGATGAGCCTGCGCAGCACGGCGCGGTCGGCGGGGTAGGTGTCCCAGTAGGGCTTGAGGTAGTCGACCTCGGCGAGCACGAAGCGGTACGCGGGCTCGGCGAGCGCGAGGTCGAGGTGCGCGCGGACGAGGTCGAAGCCGGCGAGCTGGCGGGCGCCGCGGTGCGAGCCGGGAAAGTCGAGCTGGTCCCAGGTGACGGTGTAGGCGGCCTGCGTGTTCCACCAGACGGGGTCGTAGTGGAAGTGGCTGACCAGGTGCATGGTCCACCCGGGCTCGGCGACCACGAGGTCGAAGTCGGCCTCGAACCGGTCGGTCCCGGACGCGACGACGGCGCGGACGGGCAGGGTGGTCCCGGGCGCGGCGCCATGGGAGTCCACGCCGACCTCGACAACGGTCTCCCCCTGCACGGCGAGGTCGGCGGGCGCGGGGGTGGAGACGCCGTCTCCCTCGACGTGGACCCGGGCCGACCCGGCTCCGGTGAACGACACCCGGACAACCTGAAGCGGAGCCTCGACCGACCCGACGAACAGCTCGGTCGCCTCCACGGACACAGCAGCCATGCCAGGAACTGTGCGGGGTGATCACCGAGCAGGACAAGGAACCAACGAAGAATTGTCCGAAGTTGGTCAGCCACCAACATACTGAGGGCCGGGTGGCCACCAACGCAACAACGTCGGGTCGTTAGAAGCTCGCACCGTGGGGGTTTGGGGGGCTCGGCCCCCAGAGTCATGACGAAGGGGTGGTTGCGAAGCCGCAAAGCGGCGAGCAGCCATATGGAAACCCCGTAGTGCTGCCAGGTCGGGGGTCCGCCAGCACTACGGGGTCATCCGGTTCATCGTGGGGTTCGCCTGGGGCGTTACACACCCACGAAGAAGTTTCTCGATTTATCGGATCTGCTGCCGCTGTGCGACCGCCAGGATCTCGTCACGCATGGCAGGGGTCTTGGCCTGAGCCAGGGCGTTGTTCACCGCCCTGCGGTTGCGGGACTCGACGCGGCGGGCGCGGAGCTTTGCGGTGATGTTCATGGCGTTCTGCATCTCCCTAGATAACGTCGCTGGCTCCTCCAGCTACTGACCATTATGCTCGTTACAACGCCACATGGCACCTGTTTATTCGGTGAAGCGGGACACATGCCGAGGATTCATCGGTCAACAAGATGCTGAGCCGGACGTGTCCAGATGCCGAACAAGAGTCGATGCAGGAGTATCCCGACGTCTAGCAAGATCGCTAGACGTCGCCAGAAAGGGGCAGAGGACGCTACTCGTCCATGTTCAGCAGGTACCGCCCGAAGTGCGGCACGGTGAACGCGATCCGGCCGCGCTCAGCCGAGTAGATGAGGCCCTTCTTGATCAGCGAGTCCCGGGCCGGCGACAGCGAGGACGCCTTGCGTCCCAGGTGTGACGCGATGTCCGAGGTCGCCGCGCCCTCGTCGGTCTTGCCCTTCGTCAGCTCGGCCATCGCGCGCAGGTACTCGCGCTCGGCCGGCGTCGCCCGCTCGTAGCGCGAGCCGAAGAAGCCGACCGCGAGCTCCGCCTCCGCCTCCGGCGCCGCGACCCCGACATCCTCCGCCGTGATCGGGTCGCTCGGCGCCGCGTCCCACGCGGCCTTGCCGTACGCCTGGATGAAGTACGGGTACCCGCCCGCCGCGTCGAACAGCGCGTCGAGGGCCTCGTCGGTGATGCTCGCGTCCTCGCGCGACACCGGGGCGATGACCGCGTGGTCCGCGTCGGCCCGGTCGAGCCGGTCGATGCGCACGTACCGGAACAGCCGCTCGGAGTAGGACTTCGACGCGGACAGCACGGCCGGCAGGTGCGGCAGCCCGGCGCCGACCACCACGAACGGCGCGCCGGACTGGGACAGCTCGTGGCATGCGGCGCACAGCGCGGAGATGTCCTCGGCGGTCACGTCCTGCATCTCGTCGATCAGCAGCGCCACGCCGGTGCCGACGTCCTGCGCGAGCTCGGCGACGTCGGTGAACAGCTCCACCAGGTCGATCTCGATGTCCCCGGAGTCGGCCCGGCCCTGCGTCGGCGACACGTCGATGCCCGGCTGCCAGCGTTCGCGCATCTTCGAGTCGCTGGGGTTCGCCCGCAGCGCGAACGCCTTGAGCACGCCAAGAACCTGCTCGACCCGGTCCGGCGCGCGGTGGCGCACGGCGAGGTCCCGGACGGCCCGGTGCAGCGCGGCGGACAGCGGCCTGCGCAGTCCCGCGTCCGGCCGCGCCTCGATCTTCCCGGCGCCCCAGCCGCGGCGCACGGCCATCGACCGAAGCTCGCCGAGCAGCACGGTCTTGCCGACGCCGCGCAGTCCGGTCAGCACGAGGCTGCGTTCCGGGCGCCCGCGGGCGACCCGCTCGAGCACCACGTCGAAGGCCTTGACCTCCTTCTCCCGCCCGGCGAGCTCGGGCGGGCGCTGCCCCGCACCGGGGGCGAAGGGGTTGCGCACCGGGTCCACGATCGCACCGTATCGGCGTTTCTAGCGCGAGCCCGATATTGCGCCAGAAACGGCTACCGGCGTGTCGCGGCGTCTCCGGCAACTGGTGAATTTCACGGTCTGGCACCGGGCGGTCGCCGCCGGTAACGTGATCGTTCGTCGGTTAGAAAATCACGTCTCACTTGGAGATCCCGTGAACACTTTCCTGCCCAAGTTAGCCCGCGCCCTCACCGTCGGCGTCGCCGCTCTCGCTCTGGCCATCCCGTTCGCCACCAGCGCGAGCGCGGCTCCGGCGCCCGCCACGACAAAGGCGCCGACCGCGGCCGAGGACGTCGGGCCGCTCGGCGCGGGCGACGGCACGATCACCGGTGCCATCCAGTGGATGCAGAACCACGCCGGCAACACCGGCTACGAGGGCCTGTGCGAGAAGGCCGTGGAGAACGCCTACGGCACGACCGGCGTCTGGGCCTCGGCCAAGGCCCACTGGCAGGGCGCGATCAACGCCGGTAAGGCGCACCCCGGCGACGGGAACGCCCCGCGCGGCGCGTTCGTGTACTGGAACACCAGCCAGTTCGGGCACGTCGGCATCTCCGACGGGAGCGGCGGCTTCTACTCGTCCAGCATCGGCGGCCACATCGGACACGGCAGCAACAAGAGCTACTTCGTCAACTACCTCGGCTGGAGCAACGCCCAGGTTCCCCAGTAACTAGGCCGCTTCCAGGATCGCCGTGACACCCTGGCCGCCCGCCGCGCAGATGGAGATCAGGCCCCGGCCCGACCCCTTCTCCGCCAGGAGCTTGGCCAGGGTGGCCACGATCCGCCCGCCGGTCGCGGCGAACGGGTGGCCCGCGGCCAGCGAGGAACCGTTGACGTTCAGCCTCGACCGGTCGATCGACCCGAGCGGCTCGTCCAGGCCCAGCCGCCCCTTCGCGAAGTCGACGCTCTCCCAGGCCGCCAGCGTGGCCAGCACCTGCGAGGCGAACGCCTCGTGCATCTCGTAGAAGTCGAAGTCCTGCAAAGACAACCCGGCCCGGGCCAGCATCCGCGGCACCGCGTACGCGGGCGCCATCAGCAGCCCCTCGTGGCCGTGCACGTAGTCCACCGCCGCCGTCTCCGAGTGCGTCAGGAACGCCAGCACCGGCAGGCTGTGCGCGGCCGCCCACTCCTCCGACGCCAGCAGCACCGTCGACGCGCCGTCGGTCAGCGGCGTCGAGTTGCCCGCGGTCATGGTCCCCTCGGACCCGCCGAACACGGGCTTGAGCTTCGCGAGCTTGTCCGCCGCCGAGTCCGGCCGCAGGTTCTCGTCGCGGGTCAGCCCGAGGTAGGGCGTGAGCAGGTCGCCGAAGAAGCCGCGCTCGTAGGCCGCCGCGAGCTTCTGGTGCGAGGCGGCGGCCAGCTCGTCCTGCGCCTCGCGGCTGACGCCCCACTCCTTCGCGGTGCTCGCCGCGTGCTCGCCCATCGACAGGCCGGTGCGCGGCTCGGCGTTGCGCGGGATGTCCGGCACGATCTGCGCCGGCCGCAGCTTCGTCAGCGCCCGCAGCCGCGCGCCGACCGACCTGGCCCGGTTCAGCTCCAGGAAGATCTGCCGCAGGTCCTCGTTCAGCCCGAGCGGCGCGTCGCTCGTGGTGTCCACGCCGCCCGCGACGCCGGACTCGATCTGCCCCAGCGCGATCTTGTTGGCCACCTGGAACACCGCCTGCAACCCGGTGCCGCACGCCTGCTGCACGTCGTTGGCCGGCGTCTCCGGGGACAGCCGCGAGCCGAGCACGCTCTCCCGGGCCAGGTTGAAGTCCCGGCTGTGCTTGAGCACCGCGCCCGCCGCGACCTCGCCGAGCCGCTCGTCCTGCAGTCCGAACCGGCTGACCAGACCGTCGAGCGCCGTGGTGAACATGTCCTGGTTGGCGGCGGTGGCGTAGCGGCGGTTGGACCGCGCGAACGGGATCCGGTTGCCACCGACGATCGCGACCCTGCGCACCTCAGCCATACGTCACTTCCCCGTGCTCGACTTCGTTACGGCTGGCAATCCTAACCTACTCGCGAGTAGGCTCGGCGTCGAATGAGGCGGAAACCGGATCGCGACCACGGAAAGCGGACCATCATGACCGACCGCTACCAGCAGTTTGCCCGCTCCGGCCTCGGCCGGCAGCTCGTGCGCAGGCTCGGCCTGCCCAACCCGACGCCGCTGCGCCGCTACCGGCCGGGCGACCCCGCGCTGAACGGCCCGGCCCTCGTCGGCGTGGCGGCGGGCGGGCGCCTGCTCGACACGGTGCACGCCGTGCTCAAGTCGGCCGGGATCGACGCGCTGACGGAGCCGCTGACCGCGCCCGAGGGCGAGCGGCCCAAGCACGCGGCACTCGTCTTCGACGCGAGCGGCATCGACTCACCGGAGCGGCTGCGCGAGCTGTACGACTTCTTCCACCCGGTGATCCGCACGGTCGGCACGTGCGGCCGGGTGGTCGTGCTCGGCACGCCGCCGGAGGCCGTCGAGGGCGCCGCCGCCATCGCCCAGCGCGCCCTCGAGGGGTTCACCCGCTCGGTCGGCAAGGAGCTCAAGCGCGGCGCCACCGTGCAGCTGGTGTACGTGGCGCCGGGCGCGGAACCGGCCGCCGAGTCGACGCTGCGGTTCCTGCTGTCGGCGAAGTCGGCGTACGTGGACGCGCAGGTGATCCGGGTCGGCACGCACGGCACGCACGGCACGCACCGCACCGCGGTCGTCGAGCCGGACGACTGGGACCGGCCGCTCGCCGGGAAGGTCGCCCTGGTCACCGGCGCGTCGCGGGGCATCGGCGCGTCGATCGCCGACGTGCTTGCCCGCGACGGCGCACACGTGGTGGCGCTGGACATCCCGGCCCAGGGCGACGAGCTGTCGGCCGTGGCCAACCGGGTCCGCGGCACCACGCTGCAGCTGGACATCACCGCGGCCGACGCGCCGGCGCGGCTGGTCAAGCATCTGACCGAGCGGCACGGCGGCGTCGACGTCGTGGTGCACAACGCCGGCATCACGCGGGACAAGACGCTCGGCAAGATGAAGGACTCCGCCTGGGACGCCGTGCTCGCGGTGAACCTCGCGAGCCAGCTCGCGATCAACGACGCGCTGCTCGAGGCGGGCACGCTGCGGGAGAACGGGCGGATCGTCGGCGTCTCGTCGATCGCGGGCATCGCCGGCAACGTCGGGCAGACCAACTACGCCACCAGCAAGGCGGGCGTGATCGGCATGGTCGCCACGTACGCCCCGGTGCTGGCCGAGCGCGGCGCGACGATCAACGCCGTGGCACCCGGGTTCATCGAGACGAAGATGACCGCCGCGGTCCCCCTGTTCATCCGCGAGGCGGGGCGGCGGATGAACAGCATGTCCCAGGGTGGCCTGCCGGTCGACGTGGCGGAAACCATTGCGTGGTATGCCAGTCCGGCGTCGGCCGCGGTGACCGGCAACGTCGTGCGGGTGTGCGGCCAGAGCCTGCTGGGGGCGTGACATGGCGATCACCGAGCTGTCCGGCCCGCCCAGCCTGGCGACCCTGTACCCGAGGGCCGTGCTGTCGGGGTTCCGGCGTAAGGGCGGCGAGCTGCCCGACACGGCGTACGCGCTGACCGGCGTGCGGACCGACCCGGCGCACCTGGCCGCGTACAACAGGGTCTGCGGGTTCCGGCTCGCCGACGAGCTGCCGGCCACCTACCCGCACGTGCTGACCTTTCCGTTGCAGATCAAGCTGATGGCGGCCGGCGACTTCCCGTTCCCGCTGGCCGGCTCCGTGCACGTGGCGAACCGGATCACGCAGTCCCGCCCGCTGTCGCTCGCCGACGAGCTGGAGCTGCGCGTGCACGTGGCGAACCTGCGGGACCACCCGCGTGGCAGGCAGTTCGACATGATCTCCGAGGCGCTGGTCGGCGGCGATGTCGTGTGGACGGACGTGTCGACGTACCTGCGCCGCGGCGGCAGTTCCGGTTCCGGTTCCGGTGCTGGCTCCGGTTCGCCGGAGGAGAAGAAGGAGCGCCGCGAACCGCCGGCGGCGACGGCGAGCTGGCGGGTGCCCGACGACATCGGGCGGCGCTACGGCGAGGTGTCCGGTGACCGCAATCCCATCCACCTGCACAAGCTGACCGCGAAGATGTTCGGCTACCCGCGGGCGATCGCGCACGGCATGTGGACGAAGGCCCGCTGCCTCGCGGCGTTCGAAGGCCGCCTGCCCGACGCGTTCACCGTGGACGTCCGGTTCAAGACCCCGGTCCTGCTGCCGGCGACGGTCGGCTTCGCGGCCGCGCGGGACGGCGCGGGCTGGCGGTTCGAGCTGTTCGGCGCGCGCAACGGAAAGCCGCATCTGGAGGGGACGGCAGGGTAGCCGGTTTTGTCGGTGCCCGTGGCTAGCGTCGCGGCATGAACCGAACGGACCGGTTGTACGCCATCGTCGAGGAGCTGCGCGCGATCGCGCCGCGGCGGCGGTCGGCGCGCCGCATCGCGGAGCGGTACGAGGTCAGCGTGCGCACGATCGAGCGTGACATCGGTGCGTTGCAGCAGGCGGGCGTCCCGATCTACGCCGACGTGGGCCGCCGCGGCGGGTACACGCTGGACCCGTCGATGACGTTGCCACCGCTGAACTTCACGCCCGCCGAGGCGGTCGCGGTGTCGGTGGCGCTGCGCGGCGCGGCCGGCTCGCCGTTCGCCCGCGAGGCGCACAGCGCGCTGCGCAAGATCATGGCGGCGATGCCCGCGCGGCAGGCGTCGGCGGCGCGCGAGCTGGCCGAGCGCGTCCAGTTCGTCGCGAAGCCGGACGTGGCGGAGCCGGCGGACATCCCGCTGGTCATCGAGGACGCGATGGCGGCCAGGCGCGTGCTGCGGATCGACTACGTCGACCGGCACGGCGTGCCGACCGAGCGTGAGATCGAGCCGGTGACGTTCCTGTCCGGGCGGCACGGCTGGTACCTGGTGGGCTGGTGCCTGCTGCGCGACGAGCTGCGCGCGTTCCGCGTCGACCGGATCGTCACGTTCCACGACACCGGCCGCCGCGCGCCCGCGCGCCCGCCCGAGTCGCTGGCGGTGGACCTGCCCGGCCACGTGACGCGGGTCGCCGCACTGGTCTGAAACACCGACGGGCTGCTGTCGCGAACGCCCCCGATCCTTGGTGCCACCGAGATTTCCACATCAGGAGGCATCACCATGGAGCACGGCACGGTCAACTGGATCCAGGTCGACACCGACGACGCCGAGGGCGCGAAGCGGTTCTACGGCGGGCTCTTCCACTGGACGTTCGCCGCCGACCCCAACGGCGGCGGCCGCTACCACCTGGCCACCCGCAAGGACGCGACGGCGCCGCACGGCGGCATCGCCGACACCCAGGGCAACTCCCCGACCCGAGCGACGTTCGTGGTGGTCGTCGACGACGTCGCCGCGGCCGCCGCGGAAGCCGAGCGCCTGGGCGGCAAGATCGTCACCCCGCCGACCACGACCCCGGCGGGCCTCACCTTCGCCGACCTGCAGGACCCGTCGGGCAACCTCTTCGGCATCTACCGCCCGCCGGCCTGACCTGTCCACAACCGCCGAGTTGTCCACAGGAAGAGCCTGACCAGCCTTTTTGTCAGGGGTAGCCGGTAGACTGGCATCGAGGGACGCCCCCGGGACAGGGTGGGGGTCTGCGTTTCTTGCGTTCTGCACGCGCGCGTGCGCGCGGGGTTGTGGTTAGTCGTCGGGGTGCCAGGTGTTGCCCTCGACGAGGTCGCCGAAGCCCATCCAGGCGAGGTTCATCAGGCGGTTCGCGACGGCCTTGCCGGGCACGTCCGGGTGGTCGAGCCACCAGTCCGCCAGCGACTCGGCGGCGCCGACCAGGGCGGCGGCCAGGGCCTCGGTGGCGTTGTCATCGAGGCCCTGCTTCGTCGCCACCCGCACGAGCAGCGTGTCGACCAGGCTGATCGCCTGGTCCCGCATCGCCAGCAGCTCGTCGCTGAACGGGCCGCCCTGCGAGATCGCCTGGCGGTGCAGCACCTGCCAGCTTTCCCGCTGCTCGCCGACGTAGTCGAAGAACGCGCGCAGCCCGTGCCAGAGCTGCATGTCCGGCGCCAGGTCGCCGTGGACGCCGCGGGTCACCGCGTCCAGCAGGTTGGCCGCCTCGCGGTGGATGCACGCGGCGAAAAGGTCCTCCTTGGACCCGAGGTACGCGTAGATCATCGGTTTGGAGACGCCCGCGACGTCGGAGATCTCGTCCATCGAGGCGTTGTGGTAGCCGCGCCCGGAGAACACCCGGACGGCGGCGTCCAGGATCTGTCGCTCGCGTACCTCGCGAGGTAACCGCTTGACCCGGCGCCGCTCTTCAACCGTCACGTCGTCCTCCCGAACGTCCCCGTCAGGGTACCTACTCGAACGTAGCCTTACCGGTGAGTAGACAATTGGTCATGCTATTCAGGCGGAAGGACCAGCCCGCCCCGGCGACCGCCCCTTCGGCGAGTCCCGGTGTCGACATCGACGCGTTCGCCCGCGCGGTCGATCCTCAGCGGCTCGACGAGGCCCAGTTCGTGCAGCTCATCGACGTGCTGGACATGCTGGGCCGCACCGGCACGGGCATCGAGCTGGCCAGGATGCGCACGGACACGTTCGTCTGGTTCGTCTCTCGCGCGTCGGCGACGCAGCTGGAGCAGCTGATGCGCCACGATCACCTCCGGCACGTCGTGTTCGGCGAGATCTTCCGCCGCATGAGCGAACACCTCGACCCCGTCCGCGCCGCCGACCTGCGCGCGGTCGTCCACTGGCGCTTCACCGGCGGCACCGGCGACGGCGGCTACGACCGCTTCCAGACGTTGATCGAGTCGGGGGCCTGCACGTCGGACCGCCACCCGACGGCCGACGCCCGCGTCACGCTCACCCTCTCCCCGGTGGACTTCCTCCGCGCGGTGACCGGCACGGTCAACGTGGCCCTGCTCTTCATGCGCGGCCGCGTCAAGGTCCGCGGCGACCTCGCGCTGGCCGCCGGCCTGATCAACTACTTCGATCTGCCCAAGCCCTAGCGGAGGTACGTACAGCGTGCCGGCGTCCGGCGACATCGGCCGGACGCTCGCCGGCGACTCGGGGCGCACGTCGACCTCGACCTCGACCTCGACCTCGACGAGCCGACCGGCGGTCACGAACAGGCAGGTACCCAGCGTGTTGAACGTCCTGGCCACCGCCTCCCGCTTCCCGAGGTGCGCGGCGACGGCGTCCCGCGCGACCGCGCAGTCCACGTTCGGGTCGGTCTCTTGCGCCCGCACGTCACGTCCGCGGAGCACCCCGGCGGCCGCGCCCGCCAGCTCCCTCGCCCGCGCGCAGCCGTCCGCGGTGACGGTGACGGTGGCGGTGGCGACGAGCACGGTGTCCGGGGCGTGCGGCACCGGCCGGGGCGCGGTAGGCGTCGATCGCCCGCACCTTCCCGGCCGCGAGCGCCGCACAGAAGTCGACCCGCCCCACGCGGCCCGGACCTGGGCGAGGTCGCGGTCGACCGGCATCTCGACCCGGCAACTCCGGCCCGCCGCGGTGACGCGATCGGGGATCGAACAACGAAAGGGCGAGCCACCGGATGGTGGCTCGCCCTTTCGAAAACGTCCGATCAGAAGGTGATCGCCATGGCCGGGTCGGACATGATCGCGCCCACGTCGGCCAGGAACTGGGAGCCCTGCTGGCCGTCGACCACGCGGTGGTCGAAGCTCAGCGACAGCTGGCAGACCTTGCGCGGCACGATTTGGCCGCCCACCACCCACGGCGTGTCCCGGATCGCGCCCAGGGCCAGGATCGCGGACTCGCCCGGGTTGATGATCGGGGTGCCGGTGTCCACTCCGAACACGCCGACGTTGGTGATCGTGATCGTGCCGTGCAGCATGTCCGCCGGCGTCGTCTTGCCCTCGCGGGCCGTCACCGTCAGCGCGTCCAGCGCCTCCGCCAGCTCGCGCAGCGACATGCGGTCCGCGTCCCGGACCTTCGGCACCACCAGGCCGCGCGGCGTCGCCGCCGCGATGCCCAGGTGGACGTAGTCCTTGTAGACGATCTCGTCGCCGGCCCACGTCGCGTTCACGTCCGGGGTGCGTTTCGCGGCCAGGCACACGGCCTTCGCCGCGAAGGTCAGCGGCGTGATCTTCACGCCGCGGAACGCCGGGTGCTCCTTGAGCCGCGCGCGCAGCTCCATCATCGGCGTCACGTCGACGGTCAGGAACTCCGTGACGTGCGGCGCGGTGAACGCCGAGTCGACCATGGCCTGGGCGGTCATCTTGCGCACGCCCTTGACCGGGACCCGCCGCTCACGCGTGCCCGAGTCCACAATGGAGTCCACAGTGGACACCGCGGGTGCCGGAGCGGCCGCGCGCTCTACGTCGTCGCGGGTGATCACGCCGTCGCTGCCGGAGCCGGTCAGCGTGCGCAGGTCGATGCCGAGGTCCTTGGCCAGCTTGCGGACCGGCGGCTTCGCCAGTGGCACCAGGCCGGCCGGCTCGAGCAGCGCCGCGGGCGTGTCGGGCACGATCGGGGCGGGCGGGGCGGCGGGCGGTGGCGGCGGTGCCGTCTCCACTGGCGCGGGCGTTGCCGCGGCGACGCCGGCTTCGGCCGCCTTGCGCGGACGGCGTTTCGCGGCCGTCGCCTTCGGGCCGTAGCCGACGAGCATCGCGGTCTGGCCGTTCTGCTCGGCGGCGGCCGGCGGGGCAGCGGCCGCGGGAACCGCCGCGGCCGGGGCGGCCGCGCCGCCGGGGTCGACGTCGATCGTCACGATCGGGCTGCCCACGTTGACCGTGTCGCCCGTCTCCGCGTGCAGCTCGGTGACCACGCCCGCCCACGGGCACGGCAGCTCGACGGCCGCCTTCGCGGTCTCGATCTCGACGATGATCTGGTTGACCTTGACCTCGTCGCCCGGCTTGATGTGCCAGGCCAGGATCTCGGCGTCGACCAGACCCTCGGCCGTGTCGGGCAGGGGAAAGACCTTGTAGTCAGGCATGTCTCACCAGCCCAGCGAGCGGTCGACGGCGTCCAGCACCCGGTCGAGGTCGGGGAGGAAGTCCTCCTCGAGCTTCGACGGCGGATACGGCGTGTCGAAACCGGTCACCCGCAGCACCGGCGCCTCCAGGGAGTAGAAGCAGTCCTGCTGCACCCGCGCGGCGATCTCCGACGAGATCGACGCCTCGCCCGGCGCCTCGCACACGACCACGAGGTGGCCGGTCTTGCGCACCGACTCGTACACCGGCGCCAGGTCCAGCGGCGACAGCGAACGCAGGTCGATCACCTCGAGCGCGGTGCCCTCCTCGGCGGCCGCGGCGGCGGACTCGAGGCAGGTCTTCACCATCGGGCCGTACGTGACGAGCGTGGCCGATGTGCCGGTGCGCAGCACCCGCGAGGAGAACAGCGAGTCCGGCGTCGCGTCGACGTCCAACTCGCCCTTCTCGTAGTAGCGCCGCTTCGGCTCGAAGAACAACACCGGGTCGTCGCAGCGGATGGCCTGCTGGATCATCCAGTACGCGTCGACCGCGTTGGAGCACGAGACGACCTTGAGGCCCGCGGTGTGCGCGAAGTACGACTCGGGCGACTCGGAGTGGTGCTCGACCGCGCCGATCCCGCCGCCGAACGGCACGCGGATCACCATGGGCAGCCGAACCTTGCCCTGGCTGCGGTAGTGCAGCTTCGACACCTGCGACACGATCTGGTCGAACGCGGGGAAGATGAAGCCGTCGAACTGGATCTCGCACACCGGGCGGTAGCCGCGGATGGCGAGGCCGACCGCGGTGCCGACGATGCCCGACTCGGCGAGCGGCGTGTCCAGCACGCGGTGCTCGCCGAAGTCCTTCTGCAGCCCGTCGGTGATGCGGAAGACGCCGCCGAGCTTGCCGACGTCCTCGCCCATCACGATGACCTTCGGGTCGGCCTCCATCGCCGCCCGCAGGCCGAGGTTGAGGCTCTTGCCGAGCGTCACCGTGCGCGTGGCGGGCGCGGCCGTATCGGTGTCCTGCTTCATGACCGGGGTCGCCATCAGTGCTCACCTCCCGCGAAACCGGCGGAGTAGGAGAGGAACGCGTCGCGCTGGGCGTCCACCGGGGCGCTGCCGTCCGCGTAGACCTGGGAGAACATCCGGTCCTTCGGCGGATCCGGCATGTTGACGCAGAAGTCGCGCAGCTCCTCGGCGAGGGCGTCGGAGTCGGCCTGCACCGAGTCGAAGTAGTCGTGGTCGGTGTCGTGGTGGCGGACGAGGTTCACCCGCACGCGCTCGATCGGGTCCTTCAGCTTCCACGCCTCGAGCTCGTCGGCGAGCCGGTAGCGCGTGGGATCGTCGGTCGTGGTGTGCGCGTCCATCCGGTACGTGTACGCCTCGATGAGCACCGGGCCGTTGCCGTGCCGGCACTCGTCGAGCGCCCAGCGGGACACCGCGAGCGAGGCGAGCACGTCGTTGCCGTCCACCCGCACGCCGGGGAAGCCGTAGCCGCGGGCGCGCTGGTAGAGCGGGAGCCTGCTCTGCCGCTCGGTCGGCTCGGAGATCGCCCACTGGTTGTTCTGGCAGAAGAAGACCAGCGGCGCGTCGTACACCGACGCCCACACGAAGCCCTCGTGCACGTCGCCCTGGCTGGTCGCGCCGTCGCCGAAGAAGACCATCGTGGCCTCGCCGTCGTCGTCGCCGACCTTGCCGTCGAACCGTTGCCCCATCGCGTATCCGGCGGCGTTGAGCACCTGGTTGCCGATCACGATGGTGTACAGGTGGAAGTGCTTCTCGAGCGGGTCCCAGCTGCCGTGGTCGGTGCCGCGGAAGATGCCGAGCAGGTCCGTCGGGGGCACGCCGCGGCACCAGGCGACGCCGTGCTCGCGGTAGCTCGGGAACACCATGTCGTTCGGCTTGAGTGCCCGGCCGGCGCCGATCTGCGCGGCCTCCTGGCCCAGCAGCGGCACCCAGATGCCGAGCTGTCCCTGGCGCTGCAGGGCGTTCGCCTCGCGGTCGACCCGGCGGGTCAGGACCATGTCGCGGTAGAGGCTACGAAGATCGTCGGCGGTCACGTCCGCGACGTACTGGTCCCATTCGGGGTTCTCGACCCGCTCGCCCTCGGGCGTGAGGAGCTGCACCAGCTCCGGGCCACCCTCGCTCGTTGCGCGCAAACCCGCGATCACCTGCTCTGCGGTGGGCTTGGCCGCGGTGGCGGCCGGCCCCACTCCCGGCTCCGGGTGCGTCCACTGTTCTGGGGACGGCATGTGTGTTCTCCTCGATGTCGGCGCCGGGCGCTCGCTTGTGGCGTCGCTACCGGCCGCGCCGTCGGCGGCTACCGGCCCGGGGTGGTGGGCGGCGCGAACCACTGGCGGCGCTGACGGTTTCAGGCTCCATCCTGGCATGCGTTACCTCTATGCGGTGAGGCCCGAACGTCGGTTCGCTCCTTACCGTGATGCGCTGAGCTGCGGAAACGGTAGGACAACCGACATTCGGGCGTCAGCGCGAGGCATTCGGGTGACCGGCGACCTCCTCGTGGCGAGCCGCGAAACGCGGCAGCTCAGAGCGGACGCCGCCGATGGTGCGGACGCGGGACCGCCCCCTGATCCCGTGGCCCGGCGCGGTCGCGGCGACGACTATCCCTTGGTGTATCAGTGATCTGTGTCACAGCCATCCTAGCCGGATCGGCTCGACAGCCGGTCGGGTTCGCATACGCTGCCCGGCATGGCCGACGACAGCTGGAAGGACGCGCGCGTCCACCAGGCCGAGGCGGCGTTGGCCCTCGCCGTGCGCACCGCGGACGAGATCATCGCGGACGCGCAGCGGGCCCTCGCGGAGCCCGAACCGCCGGTGCACGAGGAACCGCCGGACGACGAGTTGCCGCCGATCCTGCACGACGCCTGGTAGCAAGCTGCCGTTCAGGTCGCGTGGCAGTATCGGCCCGGTGGACAACGCATTGGTACGCAGCACCGTCGAGCAGGTCTGGGACGACGCGGTCCTGACCAGCCTCGCCGAGTTCGTCACGATTCCCGCGCTCTCGCCCATCTTCGACGAGAACTGGGCCGCCTCCGGGCACCTCGACGCCGCCGTCGAGCACGTGCGCCGCTGGCTCGTCGCGCGGAACGTCGAGGGCGCGACCGCGGAGGTCCTGCGGCTGCCGGGGAAGACGCCGGTGCTGCTGCTGGACGTCCCGCCGGTCGGCGAGGTCCGCGCGGACGCCGGCACGGTGTTGTTGTACGGCCACCTCGACAAGCAGCCGCCGGTCGGCGGCTGGGGCGAGGGGCTCGGGCCGTGGACGCCGGTGCTGCGCGACGGCCGGCTGTACGGCCGGGGCGCGGCCGACGACGGGTACTCGGGCTACGCGGCGACGGCGGCGATCGAGGCCGTGCGCGCGGCCGGCGGCCCGCACGCGCGGTGCGTGGTGCTGCTGGAGACGAGCGAGGAGTCGGGCAGCCCCGACCTGCCGGCGTACCTGGAGCGGTACGCGGACCGGCTGGGCGAGGTGTCGCTGGTGGTGTGCCTGGACTCGGGCGGGCACGACTACGAGCGGCTGTGGGTGACGACGTCGCTGCGCGGGCTCGTGTCGACGACGGTCACGGTGCGGGTCCTCGAGTCTGGGCAGCACTCGGGCATGGCGTCGGGGATCGTGCCGAGCTCGTTCCGGATCATGCGGATCCTGCTGGACCGCCTGGAGGACGCGCGGACCGGCGAGATCCTGCTGCCGGAGATGCACGGCGCGGTGCCCGAGGAGCGGCTGGCGGAGATCAAGGGGATCGCGGAGCTGGCCCCGGGCGCGGCGAAGGCGGTGTTCCCGCTGGTCGACGGCATGAGCCCGGCCTCGGACGACGACGTCGAGCTGCTGCTGAACAACTCGTGGCGCCCGACGCTGTCGGTGATCGGCGGGGCGGGTTTCCCGCTGCCCGCGGAGGCCGGCAACGTGCTGCGCCCGGAGACGACGTTCACGCTGAGCTTCCGGCTGCCGCCGACCGCGAACCCACCGGACGCGCTGGCCGCGCTGGAGAAGACGCTGACCACGGACGTGCCCTACGGCGCGCAGGTCACGCTGTCGCGGTCGGAGGAGGGCCCGGGCTGGAACGCGCCGCCGACCGCGCCGTGGCTGCAGGCCGCGCTGGACGCCGCGAGCAAGACGGTGTTCGGCGGCAACCCGTGGCTGACCACGCGGCTGGGCGGCTCGATCCCGTTCATGGGCACGCTGGCCGACCACTACCCGCTGGCGCAGTTCGTGGTCACGGGCGCCCTGGCGTCGGACAGCAACGCCCATGTCCCGGACGAGTGGCTGCACGTCCCGCACGCGAAGCGCGTCACGGAGGCGGTCGCCCACGTCCTGTCGGCCCACGCACGCGGCTAAATCGGTTGGTGGCGCGGGTAATGTGGTGATCATGCGCGCATGGTTTCGATGGTGAACTGACCTAGCACCCCGCTTTCCGGCGGCCCTCGTGGTGTCGCTGCTGCTCGTCCGGTTCGTCGACGAGTCGGTGGCCTTCCTGCCCTACGGTGCCGTCGAGTCGATCCGCCAGGACGTCGGCATCAGCTACGTCCAGGCCGGGTTCCTGCTCGCCCTCTACCCGGGTATCGGCCTGCTCGCCACGCCGCTCGGCGTCGTCGTCGACTACGTCAGCCGGCGGGTCATGGCGGCCGTCGGCGGCATCGGGTACGGCGTCGGGCTGTGCCTGTTCGCGGTCGCCGGCAACTTCACGATGCTGTTCGTGGCCGTCCTGGTCATGGGCCTCGTCGGCGACGCGCTCACCCGCGCGGTCGAGGTGGCGCTGGTCGACGTCACCGGCGACAAGATCGAGCCGGCCCTCGCGCGGTCCAACCTGCTCGCGGCCGTCGGCGAGCTCGTCGGGCCGCTGCTGCTCGCCGGATCGCTCGCCACCGGGTTCGGCTGGCGCGGCGCGTTCTGGGCCGGCGGCGCGATGATGATCGCCTACGGCATCTTCCTCGCGACCCAGCGGCTGCCCGGCCCGAGCGGGCACGACGACGAGGAACGCACGCCGTGGCGCGGTTTCCTCGAGGTCGCCCGGGACCGGCGGGTCATCGTCGCCGGGCTGCTCGTGGGAGTGATCGTCGCGTTCGACGACACGTTCGTCGGCTTTACGGTCGCGTTCCTCACCACCGACCGCGGCCTGACCCCGGCCGTCGCCACACTCGCGGCCGGCGCCGCCATGGTGGGCGGGATCGCCGC
Source organism: Actinophytocola sp. (assembly GCA_035995025.1). GTDB lineage: Bacteria > Actinomycetota > Actinomycetes > Mycobacteriales > Pseudonocardiaceae > Actinophytocola. The sequence goes on along the minus strand of DASYKY010000123.1, from coordinate 25,420 downwards.
GGCCGCGTGGGCGAGCCGCGCCAACCGGCGGCGGATCGGGCTGCGGCCGTGCGCGGCGCTGATGTTCGCCGGTGTGCTGGTCCTGTTCGTGCCGAACGTGGTGGCGGCCACCGTTGGCACGGCGGCCGTCGGCGCGGCGGTGAACCTGGCGTGGATCATCCTGCAGGCGAGGTACATGACGCTGCGGCCGGGCCAGGCGGGGACGACGTCGGCGGTCGCGGAGGCGGTGGCCAACGTCGGCGTGCTGATGCCGCTGGCGATCGGGATCGTGGCCGACCACCAGGGCCTCACCGTGGCGATGGCGCTGTACGTGCTGCTCGCCGGGGTGTTCCTGGCGTCGACCCGGCGGCGGGTGTCAGCGGATGGTGCGCCCTAGCTCGTCGAGCTTCGCGGCGAGCAGCTGCGGCGTCGCGGGGACGGCGTTGACCGCGCGCTCGCCGCGGCCGAGTGTCGGGTAGACGACCCACCGCCCGCCGGCGAGGTCGAGCACGGTCAGCCACTCCGCCGCCCGCGTACGCACTCCGGCCCGGTCCCGCACGGCGGCGTAGAGCTTGGCGCCGCCGGCCCGCGGCTCCTTCAGCAGCGCGTCGAGCCGGCGCGCCCCGTCGGACCGGCCGGACCCCGAACGCCGCATGATCGACCCGGGCTCGCGGTTGCCCCGGGCGCGGAACTCCGTGTCCAGCACCGACACCGAGTCCCCGGCCCCGGCCCGCACGTCGGGCAGCCGGTACACGAGCCCTTCGGCCGGCCGGTCTGGATCCGCCGGCTCGAACCGGACCCGGTCGCCGTTACGTACCACCGCGACCGCACGCCGGCCGGTAGCGGCGACGAGCAGCGCGGTGTCCTCGTCACCGCTCGAGACCCAGCCGTAGAACTCGGCGGATGCCCGCTGCACCAGCGAGAGCGTGTCGAGGAAGTCGTGCAGCGCGTCGCGCCCACCGAGCCCCGCGCCGGCGAGCTCCTCGCGCAGCAAGGCCTCCGCCGCACCGGCAACCCGCGGCGAGACGTACCGCTCCCCGCCGGCGAATATCGCGTGCGGGTCGCCGAGGTTCTCCCGCCGCAGCAGGCCGGCCAACGCCAGCACCGGCAGCTCCACCCCGCGCCCGCCGCGCACCGTCCCCCCGGTCATCTGGCCTAGTCCTCGTCCTCTTCGTCCCCGATGACCTGCGGCGCGGTGAGGACATCGGAACCGAACACGTCCTCCCCACCCGACTCGATCATGATCTTCCGCTCGTGTTCCTCGTCCTCGTCGCCCTTGCCGTGCCCGGCGCCCATGCCGCCCATCGGCATTCCTCCGGGCCCGCGGCCGCCGGTCGAGGCAAGCCCACCTCGCCGCATGGCCGCCTCCTCAGCGGCGAGCGCCCCGGCCCCTGCTCCCGGCCCGGCACCACGAGGCCCGGCGCCACCGGGACCACCGGAGCTGCCGTCCCCCGGACCACGCCCACCGAACCCGCCACTGGAGCCGCCACCCGGTCCGCCGCGGAACCCACCGGAACCACCCGGGCCGCCGCGGAAGCCTTCGGACTCGCCGGGCCCGCCCGGAAACCCGCCCGGAAGGAACGCCGGAGGCGGCGCGGTCCCGCCGCCTGGCTGCCCGGAAGCCGCCGGGCTCTGCGGAAACCCACCCGGCCCCGGCCGGAAGTCATTGGGCGAGGTCTGTCCAGGAGAGCCACTCACCGGCGACCCACCCGGCGCCGGCCCGCTCACGGGCGACCCGCCGGGCGCGCCACCGGGCCCACCCGAGGTACCGGGCCCACCACTGCCGGGCCCTGCGCCTCCGGGGGCCTTGTCCCGCCCGCCATCGCCGGTGTCGCCCCCAGGATCGCCCCCGGCAGGCTTGACGGTGATCGTGCCGCCGGAGTGCGTGATCGACGAGTACTCCTGAGGCATGTTGGTCTCGTTGTACTGGCTCGCGTTGTCGTACCCGTGGAAGACGTCGATGTTGTGCTGCGCGTCCGCCTGGTAGGCCCTGATCTCCTGATCCAGATCGGTATCGAAGGGGATCATCTCGTTGACGACGTTGTTCTCCGGCGGCCGAGTCGCCACCGGCCGCACACTGTTGGCCGCATCGTGGAACGACCCGGTCTGCCGCCCGAGCAGATCCTGCGCGGTGTCCAACTTGTCCGTGCCCTCGATAGCTGCCTGCGCCAAGGGCAGCGAAGCCCCGAATGCCGCGTCGCTCGCAGCCCCTTGCCATCCGGTCCGGATCTTCTCGCCGAGCTTGCGGATCATCGTGGACCGCTGGTCTTCTCGCGCCCACTCCGACTTGGTCGCATCTTGGGCACCCGTGAGGTAGGGCGTCCCCGGGCCGCCCGTCAACTGCTCGTAAATCTCGTGCGCACTCAGACCGCCGCCGAACAGCTGTCCAGACATGATCACGCACCGGCCTTCATGGTCTGCAGGGCCATGCCGGCGACGTCGACTGCCGTCTCGCACGGGTCCTTCTGCCCGATGTTCGCCTGCGACAACTGCACGACGGTCGCGAACGTGACGTCGTCCGCGACGCCGACGACGACCGTGCACAGCCCGCGCTGGCGGCGGTCGGTCAGGTCGTCGGCGACGGCCGGGAAGCCCTCGATCGGGTCGAGCTCGTCGAAGTACGCGAACTTGTCGTCCTGGTCGGCCTGGTACTCGCCGCTGAGGCCCACGGGGTTCTTGTCCTTGAACCTGATCTGCGCGTACCCGCGTGACTGGTCGTTGCTCCATTCACAGGCATTGCCGAGCGGAGCGTCGACCGGCTTGCCCGACGTGCCGAGTTTGAGCTCCGCCGCCTGCGCAGCGGTGAACGTCTGGCACGGATCCTGCTGGAACTCGGCTGTGTCGAGCGGGTTGTCGACCGCGGGCGCTCCCGCGTACGGCAGCTCTTTAGCCGGGTCGGTGGACGGAGCCGGCTCGGTGGGCTCGGAGGTAGAGCGACTGTCGGCGGGCGCCGGGTCGCCGGAACTCGTGGTGGTGCAACCGGTCAGTGCCAGCCCGAGCAGGGCGGCGAGCAGTGCGTGACGTGGTGAGCTCATGTTCAAATTCCCGGCTGCGGTCCACGGTTGTCCGACTTGTTGATCTCAGTGACGTTGTGGTGCTCAATGCCGAGGTAGTCGTCCAACGCGTTCTGGAACAGTTGCGCCTGGTTCGCGCAGTAGTCGTAGTTGTGCTGGAGGTAGGCGAGATAGGAATGACCGCTGGCGTTCGCGACCTCAGCATGTGCCTTGCTTGCGAAGTCCTTCCCTGGACCTTCCACGGCCGCCATGTCACTGGTCGAGGTGAGCGATTCGTCGTAGCTCTTTGCCAGGTCCAGCCAGTCGGTGACCAGGCCGCGAAGCGTGCCTTCGTCGTAGGCGAAGGTGCCTGTGGTGACGGAGCCCTCCGCGTGGCCCTGGCTGAAGAAGCCGCCCAGCTCGGAGCGGATGTGTTCCTTGTGCAGCTGCCCGTCCAAAATCTCCCCCAAAAAATGCAGCCGGTGACCCATGGGCTGCGTTTGGTAGCAGAGCGTACGCCATGCCACCGACACGCGTGGGCGGTTCCGGCACGCTGGTCGGCGCATAGCAAGGGGCACTAGTCCGGCGTTGTCATCATGATGGGTATGAATGCCGCCCTGGCGGCTCTGGGCGCCTTACCTCGCCGCGCGGCAGTGGGGGACGGTGCGGGAGGACTACTCAGCGGGCGGCGACCGCTTGGTCCTACTTCACCTTCGAGCAGTCCCGCAACCGCGCCTACCTCTACCGGTACCCGCAGAGCCCGTTCCCCTACGACGAGCTGCGCAAGCTCGCCCGCGACGCCGGGCCGCACGATCGCTGCACCTGCTGCCCCAGCTGTGGTTTCGCAACACCTGGTCCTGGGGCCGCGACGCCCGCCGCCCCGCGCTGATCGCCGCCACCGACGGCGGCTGGGCGCGCGTCGTCGCCGAGCACTCGCTGCTCGGGCGGTACACGCTGCACACGAGCGGCAGCCCGACGATGCTCGTCACCGACAACGAGACCGACGAGGTCGCCCTGTTCGGCCGCGGGCGCAACCCGAACCGCGTCGAAGCCGCCGCGATGGCGAGGAAGTGCTCGACGAACTTGGTGGCGGCCACGTCCTCGTAGGCCTCGTTGTGGCGGGCCAGCTCGAGGGCCATCCGCAGCAGGTGCAGGGCGAAGGTGGCCATCCACGAGGTGGCGTCGGACTGTCGAAGCGCGAGCCCGCGCCACGCGGGCGAGGAGCACCCGGTCCGGCGTCGGCTGGTTCCCGACCAACGCGCTGCAGGCCCAGGCGCTGCACACGATCGACTCGTTCCACGGCGACGCGCTCACCGTCGAGCTGCCAACGAGGGTCGGACCAGGTGGTCACGCTCGGTGGCGCCGTGCGCGAGCTGTCCCGTCGGCTCGCCGCGCTGTTCCTGCCCGGTCAGGACGGCCGCCGACCCGTGGACGGCAAGCGGATTGCGGCCCTCGGCGCGACGCACCAGACAGGGTGGACCGCCCTTGTCGCCGTGCTGCTTTTCCGGATGGCCGGACCCGAACCGGACATGGTGACCCGTCCGTAACATGCTGATGCTGTCCGCGACGCATCCCGAATGGCAGGATCGCTGAACTCAGACCGCAATGGCTCGAGGGAGTGACGAAGTGTCCCGACGTACTCGACTGTCCGTCCTCACCGCGCTGTGCGCCGCGAGCGTGCTCGCCGCCGGCTGCGGCGCGACCACCGAGAAGCCACAGGGCCAGGACAGTGGCGGTGGTGGGGGCGCCGGCGAATGCACCCCGGGTGATGTCTCGGACGTGCCGCAGCCCAAGCCGCTCGTGGTCGACGTGCCCGCCGACGACGCGCTCGCCGGCAAGGTGCCCGCCAAGATCAAGGCGGACGGCAAGCTAGTGATCGCCACCGACGCGTCCTACCCGCCCAACGAGTTCACCCTCGAGGGCTCCGACGACATCATCGGCATGGACGTCGACATGGGCAACGCCATCGGCAAGGTGCTCGGCGTGCAGACGGAGTTCGTGAACGCGTCCTTCGACGGCATCATCGCCGGCCTGCAGGCGGGCCGCTACGAGCTCGGCATGTCCTCGTTCACCGACACCAAGGAGCGCGAGCAGACCGTCGACTTCGCCACCTACCTGGAGGCGGGCACGTCGACGATGGTCCGCAAGTGCAACCCCAAGGGCATCGACGCCACCGTGGACCTGTGCGGCAAGACGGTCGGCGCCGAGAACGGCACCACCCAGCTCGACCAGCTCACCAAGCCCGACGTCGAGGGCTCCGTAGTGAAGGCGTGCTCGGACGCGGGCAAGGAGCCGCCGAAGGGCCAGGGCTTCCCGAAGCAGACCGACGTCAACGCGGCGTTGCAGGCGAACCGGATCGACGCCTACCTCGCGGACACCCCGGTCGTGAACTACGCGGTGAAGACGACCGGCAACGCGTTCGAGAAGGTCGGCGAGGACACCGACGCGGCGCCGTACGGCATCGCGATCCCCAAGGCCGCCGCCGGGATGAAGGAGGCCGTCCAGGGCGCCGTGCAGCAGCTCATCAGCGACGGCAGCTACCAGAAGATCCTGGACAACTGGGGTCTCACCGGCGGGATCAAGGAATCCAAGATCAACGGCGCGATCTACTGAGCCATGACCGACGGTCCTGAAAGGACAGTAGATACCGAGGCTCCGGCGGTGGAGCGCACGCCGCCGGAGCAGATCGTCGCGGTGCCGGTCCGCCACCCGGGGCGGTGGGTGGCGGCCGCGGTGCTGCTCGTGCTGGCCGCGATGCTGGTCAACAGCCTGATCACGAACCCGGCCTGGCACTGGGACGTCGTGTGGCATTTCATGTTCTCGTCGCGCGTGCTGTCCGGCCTGTGGCTGACGATCGAGCTGACCCTGCTCGCCATGGTGATCGGCATCGTGCTGGGCATCGTCATCGCCGTGATGCGGCTGTCGCCCAACCCGATCGTCTCGACGGTCGCCTGGCTCTACACCTGGTTCTTCCGCGGCACACCAGTCCTGGTGCAGGTCATCTTCTGGTCGTTCATCGCGATCCTGTACCCGATCATCTCGCTCGGGATCCCGTTCGGGCCGGAGTTCGTGTACTTCGACTCGAACAAGCTGATCCCGATCTTCGTCGGGGCGGTGCTCGGCTTCGGGCTCAACGAGGCCGCGTACATGTCCGAGATCGTCCGCGCCGGCATCCTGTCGGTGGACGGCGGGCAGACCGAGGCGGCCGAGGCGCTCGGCATGAACCGGCTGAAGATCCTGCGCCGGATCGTGCTGCCGCAGGCGATGCGGGTGATCATCCCGCCGACCGGCAACGAGACGATCTCGATGCTCAAGACCACCTCGCTCGCCAGCGTCATCGCGGTCGGCGACCTGTTCACGCAGGTCCAGCTGATCTACGGCGGCAACCTGCAGCAGATCCCGCTGCTGGTCGTGGCGAGCATCTGGTACCTGGTCCTGACGTCGCTGCTGTCGATCGTGCAGTACTTCATCGAACGCCGGTACTCCCGCGGCACGCTGCCCGTGCGGCAGGGTGGGGTGTTCGGGTTCGGCAGGCCGAAGCAGGGGATGGCATGACCGACGCAGCCGGCGCGGAACCGGACGTGACCCCGATGGTGAAGTCCGAGGGCGTGCACAAGTACTTCGGCAGGCTCGAGGTGCTCAAGGGCATCGACCTGCAGGTCATGCCCGGCGAGGTGATGTGCGTGATCGGCCCGTCCGGGTCGGGCAAGTCCACGTTCCTGCGCTGCATCAACCACCTCGAGAAGCTCACCGCGGGCAAGCTGTGGGTCGACGGCGAGCTCGTCGGCTACCGGCAGAAGGGCGACAAGCTCTACGAGCTGCGCGACAGCGAGGTGGCCGCGAAGCGCCAGGAGATCGGCATGGTGTTCCAGCGCTTCAACCTGTTCCCGCACATGACCGCGTGCGAGAACGTGATGGAGGCGCCGATCCAGGTGCGCGGCCTGAGCAAGGCGGCGGCCCGGCAGCGGGCACTGGAGCTGCTCGAGCGGGTCGGCCTCGCGGACAAGCCGAAGGCCTACCCGCGCGAGCTCTCCGGCGGCCAGCGGCAGCGCGTCGCGATCGCGCGGGCGCTCGCGATGGACCCGAAGCTGATGCTGTTCGACGAGCCCACCTCGGCGCTCGACCCGGAGCTCGTCGGCGAGGTGCTCGCGGTCATGCGCAAGCTCGCCGACGAGGGCATGACCATGGTGGTGGTCACCCACGAGATGGGCTTCGCCCGCGAGGTCGGCGACACGCTGGTGTTCATGGACGGCGGCGTGGTCGTCGAGCAGGGCACCCCGCGGGACGTGATCGCCAACCCGAAGCACGAGCGCACGAAGTCGTTCCTGGGCAAGGTACTCACCTAGGGACTCCTCCCCGCGCCGTCGTGGGATGATCTTCGGCGAGGGGGTGAATCGATGACCGAGGATGACCGGTCCGGCCGCTGGCTGGACCCCTTCGAGGCGCAGCCACCCGGCTGGGCGACGGTGAACGCGGAGGACGTCGTCCGGCAGATCTTCGAGTTCGCCCCCGGCACGGGCGGGCGGATCCGCCGGCGCGCCACCACACCGCCGGTGCTGCGGTTCACCGACAGCCACATCGTCGGCGTGGTCGACCTGCGGGCGGTGGAGTTCCCGCACCTGGTGGAGTTCGTCCGCTGCCGCTTCGACTCGCCGCCGGACCTGCGGCAGACCAAGCTCAACGGCTGCGAGTTCTACGAGTGCTGGCTGCCCGGCCTGGAGGGGCACAACCTCTACAGCGACAACGACATCCGGTTCATCGGCGGCACCCGCGTGCGCGGGACGCTCGACCTCACCGACGCGGAGATCTCCGGCACGCTCGAGCTCACCGACTCGCGGCTGGACAACCCCGGCGGCTATGCACTGCACGCCGACCGGCTGCAGCTCGACGGTGCGCTGCTCGCGCCGAACATCGAGGTCAACGGCCAGCTGCGGCTGCCGGGCGTGCGCACCGGCGGCAACGTCAGCCTGGCCGGCGCGGTGCTGGCGAACCCGGACGACTTCGCGCTGGACGGCAACGGCCTGCACGTCGGCGGGAACCTGCAGTGCGTGCCGAGCCGCAAGCGCCGCTTCTCCGCGACCGGCTGGCTGTACCTGCCGAGCGCGCGGATCGACAGCGACTTCTCGCTGCGCGGCGCGCTGCTGGTGCCGGCCAGGGAGAGCACCAACCGCACACGCACGCAGGAGCGGTTCTTCGACCCCCGGGTCACGCTGATCGCCGACCGCTGCGAGGTTTCCGGCAACGTCGAGCTCGACGGCGGCTTCGAGGCGACCGGCACGGTGCGGATGGTCAACGCGCGGGTCGGCGGCTCGATGCGGCTCACCGGCGCGCGGATCGACATGTCCGGTGGTGCCGAGCCGTTCGCCGAGCTCACCGGCCCGGGTGCGCCCGGGCCGTACCAGCACCGCGCGCTGCACCTGGACGGCTCGCAGGTCGACGGCGGCATCGACGCCCGGGACGCGCGGATCGCCGGGCAGCTGCGGGTGGTCGACGTGTCCGCGCGGGGCAGCGTGATCCTCGACGGCGCCGTGCTGAGCAACCGCAACGGTGACGTCGTCGAGGGCCGCCGGTTCACCACGGGCGGCAACCTCGACGCACGCGGGGTCACCGTGTTCGGGTCGGTGCTGCTGCCCGAGGCCACCATCGGCGCGAACCTCGACCTGCGCGCCAGCCGGTTCGTCAAGCCCGGCCGCTACCGGCGGGACCGCTCGCACAAGCCGTCGGTGGACCTGCGGTCCGCGCAGATCGGCCGGGACCTGGTGTGCGCCATCGGGGAGCGGGAGAACCAGGCGTTCTCCGCGCACGGCGAGATCCGCATCCGGCGCGCGGAGGTGGGCAGGCAGACCAACTTCCAGGGCTGCGAGGTCGGGTCGAGCCTGAACGGCACGGCCATCAACGCGTTCGGGCTGATCACCCAGGAGCTGCGGCTCGACGTCGCGGTGGCGCCGCGCGGCAAGGTCAACCTGCGGCACGCGCGGTGCGCCTCGCTGCGCGACAACGACAGGTTCTGGGACGCCACCGGTCACATCGAGCTGGACGACTTCCGCTACGACGCGCTCGCCGTGCCCGTCGAGCTGGACGACGACGCGCAGATCGTGCGGCGGCTGCGCCAGCTGCGCAAGGCAATGGGCGGCAGCTACCGGCCGGGCCCGTACGACCAGTTCGCCGCGATGCTGCGGGCGAGCGGCAACGAGGAGCACGCGTCGACCGTGCTGATCGCGAAGCAGCGGTGGCGGTACAACGCGCTGGCCGAGGGCTACCGGGTGCTGGGGCCGCTGGTGCGGACGTGGAGCTGGCTGCAGCGGTGGGTGGTCGGCTACGGCTACAAGCCGATGCGCGCGCTGCTGTCGCTGACGCTGCTGGCGGTGCTCGGGAGTATTTTCTTCGCCACCCATCCCGCGCCCCCGGTCGCGAACGCCGACGACCACCTCGTGTGGAACCCGTTCCTGTTCACCGTCGACCAGCTGGTGCCGATCGTGGACTTCGGCTTCAAGAACCGCTGGCAGCTGCACGGCGCGGCCCAGTGGGTCACGGTGGGCCTGATCGCCGCGGGCTGGATCCTCGCGACCACGGTGGCCGCCGGCGTGACCCGGATGCTGCGCCGGTCGAGCTAGCCTGCCGGGGTGGTGTTCCACCTGGCGCAGGCCAACCTGTCGCTGCTGCGCCACCCGCCGTCCGCACCCGAGGTCGCCGAGTACGCGGCGTCGGTGGACCGGATCAACGCCATGGCCGACCGCGCGCCGGGCTTCGTGTGGCGCTCGCGGGTGCCGGTGTCGGCGGACGAGCGGTTGGTGCTGAACCTGTCGGTGTGGACGTCCTACCCGCGGCTGCACGAGTACACCTACCGCGGCGCGCACGGCCACTTCGTGCGGCGCCGCCACCGGTGGTTCGACCGCGTACCCCAGCCGAGCACGGTGCTGTGGTGGGTCCCGGCGGGCACCTGCCCGACGGTCGACGAGGGCCTGGCCCGGCTGCGCCACCTGCGGCGGTACGGCCCGTCGGAGAAGGCGTTCACCGTCCGCACCCGCTACGCCCCCGACGGCCGCCGCGAGTCCCGCTAGCTGTCCACAGCCCCGCCCTGGCAGGCCCGGAAACGTCGGTGCCCACCGGTAGCGTGGAAATCGGCCAATCGGCCGAACGGCCTGACTCTTCGCGGAGCGGACAGGCCCGGCGGTTAACATGCGTCGGTGCCAGACCTCAAACTCGAGATCCAGATGCTGCACGACCGGGTCCTCGTGCGCCTGACTCCCGAGGAGGGTGAACGGCGCAGCAGCGGAGGCATCGTCATCCCGGCCACGGCACAGATGGCGCGGCGGCTGTCGTGGGGTGACGTGCTCGGCGCCGGCATCAACGTGCGGCACGTCAAGGTGGGCGACCGGGTGCTGTTCAACCCGGACGACCAGTTCGAGGTCGAGGTCAAGGGGCAGATGTACCTGGTGATCCGCGAGCGGGACCTGCACGCGATCGCCAGCGAGCGGACCGAACACGGCACAGGCTTGTACTTGTAAAGGGGAAGGCGACCCGTGGACTACCAATGGCCCCAGTCGCACGCGGAGCAGACCGACGTGCTCAGGCCAGCGCCGCCACCCGCGTACGCGCCGGGCACCGGGTACACACCGCTCGCCGGTGACGAGCCCACCGTCAAGATCAAGCGCCCCAAGGCCAGGCGCGGGCTGCGCAAGGCCGCGATCATCGGCGGCGCGGCGTTCGGCGCGCTCGCCGTCGTCTACACCGTCGACCTGGTCACCAGCAGCGGTGACGTGCCGCGCGGGGTCACGGTCGCCGGCGTGGACGTCGGCGGCCAGTCGCGCGAGGATGCCGAGCAGGCCCTGCGCAGCGTGCTCGGACCGCGCGAGACCGAGCCGGTGGACGTGGCGATCGGTGACGTGTCCACGAAGGTCGACCCCGCGAAGGCCGGGCTGTCCATCGACTGGCAGGGCACCCTCGACCGGGCGGGCGGCCAGCCGCTCAACCCGGTCGCCCGGCTCACCTCGTTCTTCACCGAGCACGAGGTCGGCGTCGCCACCGCCACCGACGACACCGCGCTCGCCGCCGCCGTCGAGGCGCTGCGCGGGCAGACCGGCCACGAGCCCGCCGAGGGCGGCGTCACGTTCAAGGGCGTCACCCCGGTCGCGGTCGAGCCCAAGAACGGCCAGGAGCTCGACGCCGACGGCGCGCGGCAGGCGCTGATCGACAAGTGGGCCACCGGCGACACAGTCGAGCTGCCCGTACGGTCCACGGCCGTGACGACGACGGCCGACGGCGTGCGGCGCGCCATCGACGAGATCGCCGGGCCCGCCGTGTCCGGCCCGGTCGTAGTGCACGGCAACGGCAAGGACGCGCGGCTCGAGCCGAAGGCCATCGCCCGCGCGCTCACCTTCGCCCCCGACGGCAAGGGCGGGCTGACCGCGAAGATCGACCAGAAGAAGATCGTCGGTGCGGTGGGGCCCCAGCTGAGGTCCACCGAGGTCGAGGGCAAGGACGCGGAGATCGTCTTCAGCGGCGGCGCGCCGACCGTCAAGCCGTCCGTCGACGGCAAGGGCGTGGACTGGAAGTCCAGCCTCACGCCGCTGTCCGACGTGCTCAAGAAGACCGACGACCGCGAGCTCACCGCGACCTACAGGGCCAAGCCCGCCAAGGTGACCACCGCCGCGGCGAACAAGCTCGGCATCAAGGAGGTCGTCGGCGAGTTCAGCACCGGCGGCTTCGCCAGCGACTCCGGCGTCAACATCCGCACGGTCGCCGAGGAGGTCGACGGCGCGATCGTGAAGCCCGGCGACACGTTCAGCCTCAACGGCTACACCGGTCCGCGCACCGCCGCGCAGGGCTACGTGGAGGCCGGCGTGATCGAGAACGGCGTGCCGAACCGGGAGGTCGGCGGCGGCATCTCGCAGTTCGCCACCACGCTGTACAACGCCGCGTACTTCGCCGCGATGACCGACGCGGGCCACCAGGAGCACAGCTACTACATCAGCCGCTACCCCGCCGCACGCGAGGCGACCGTGTTCCAGAACCCCGACGGCAGCAGCGTGATCGACCTGAGTTTCACCAACGAGTCGAAGACCGGCGTGGCCATCCAGACCATCTGGACGTCGTCGTCGATCACCGTGAAGATCTGGGGCACCAAGCACTACGAGGTCGAGTCGGTCACCGGCGACCGCACCGACTACACCGAGCCCGAGACGAAGACGAGCACCGACCCGGACTGCCGGCCGAGCGAGGGCGGTCAGGGCTTCACCACCAGTGACACCCGGATCATCACCGATGCCAACAGCGGCGCGGAGGTCACCCGCAAGACCCGCAACGTCAGCTACAACTCGCACCCGAAGATCGTCTGCAAGCCGAAACCCGCCCGCTGACACGCGAAGGCCCCCGGTGGTTGCCGGGGGCCTTCGCGACTCAGCGGGTCAGACGCGGGAACGGGACCGGCCGCCGTACACCGATGCCGCGATGATCACGGCCACGGCCGCGGCGGCGACCTGGAAGATGTGCCGGATCCAGTCAATGCCGGAGGTTTCGTTGACGCCGAAAACCGACGCCAGCCAGTTGCCGATCAACGCGCCGACGATGCCGGCGAGGATGGTCAACCAGAACGGGATCTTCTGCTGACCCGGGGCGAACAACCGCCCCAGGATGCCCAGGACGATGCCCGCGATGAGCAGGCCGACAATCGAGTAACCGGACCACATAGCTGCTCCTTGGGCGGATTGGTGGTGTCCAACAGATACCACCAATCCGCCGCGACTACACCTCGTGGTCAGAACGCGGATTCGTCGAGCTCCATCAGCGAGTTGTCCGCGGCCTCGACGATCTTGCGACCGGCGGACAGCTCCGGCAGCACGTTGCGGGAGAAGAACGAGGCCACGGCGAGCTTTCCCTCGTAGAACGCCTTGTCCTTGCCCGAGGCGCCACCGTCCAGCGCGGCGATCGCCACCTCCGCCTGCCGCTGCAGCAGCCAGCCGACCATGAGATCACCGGTTGCCATCAGCAGTCGCACAGTGTGCTGGCCGACCTTGTAGACGTTGCCCGGCTCGTTCTGCGCGTTGGTCAGGTAGCCGACCATCGCGCCGAGCATGCCCTGCACGTCCTCGAGGGCCTGCTTGAGCAGCGCGCGCTCCTCCTTGAGCCGGCCGTTGCCGCTCTCCCGCTCGATGAACCCGGAGATCTCGCCGGCGAGGTACGTGAGCGCCTTTCCCTTGTCCCGCACGATCTTGCGGAAGAAGAAGTCCATCGACTGGATCGCCGTGGTGCCCTCGTACAGCGAGTCGATCTTCGAGTCGCGGATGTACTGCTCGATCGGGTAGTCCTGCAGGAAGCCGGAACCGCCGAGCGTCTGCAGCGACTGGGCCAGCTGCTCGTAGGCCCGCTCGGAGCCGACGCCCTTGACGATCGGCAGCAGCAGGTCGTTGAGCCGCGCGGCCAGCTCCGTCGCCTCGTCGTCGCCCTCGCCGGTCCACACCTGGTCCTGCAGCGACGCCGTGTACAGGTACACCGCGCGCAGGCCCTCCGCGTACGCCTTCTGCATCATCAGGCTGCGGCGCACGTCCGGGTGGTGGGTGGTCGTGACCCGCGGCGCGCTCTTGTCGAGCATCTGCGTGAGGTCCGCGCCCTGCACCCGCTCCTTGGCGTAGGCGAGCGCGTTCAGGTAGCCGGTGGACAGCGTGGCGATCGCCTTGGTGCCGACCATCATCCGGGCGTACTCGATGATCTGGAACATCTGCGCGATGCCGTTGTGCACCTCGCCGACGAGCCAGCCCTTCGCCGGCACGTCGTGCTGGCCGAACGTCAGCTCGCACGTGGTGGAGACCTTGATGCCCATCTTGTGCTCGACACCGGTGACGTAGGCGCCGTTGCGCTCGCCGAGCTCACCGGTCTCGGTGTCGAAGTGGAACTTCGGCACGATGAACATCGACAGGCCCTTGGTGCCCGGGCCGTGCCCCTCCGGCCGGGCCAGCACGATGTGCACGATGTTCTCGGACATGTCGTGCTCGGCCGCGGTGATGAACCTCTTGACGCCCTCGATGTGCCACGAGCCGTCGTCCTGCTTGATCGCCTTGGTGCGGCCGGCGCCCACGTCCGAGCCGGCGTCGGGCTCGGTGAGCACCATCGTGGCACCCCAGCCCTTGTCGATCATGAACTGGCCCCAGCGCCGCTGCTCCTCGGTGCCGTTGCGGTGCAGGACCTGCGCCATGTTCGGCCCGGACAGGTACATGAACAGCGCCGGGTTCGCGCCGAGGATCAGCTCCGCGGCGGCCCACTGCACCGACGGCGGCAGGCCGAACCCGCCGAGCTCGTTGTTCAGCCCGAGCCGCCACCACTCGCCGTCCCACAGCTGCTGGTAGGACCGCTTGAACGACTCGGGCAACGTGACCGAGTGGGTCGTAGGGTCGAACACCGGCGGGTTGCGGTCGCCGTCGGCGAAACTGTCCGCCAGCGGTCCGGTGGCCAGCTTGTTCAGCTCACTCAGCACACCGCGCACGGTGTCCTCGTCGGCCTCGGCGAGCACGCCCTTGCCCAGGCGATCCTGGACCTTCAGCACCTCGAACAGGTTGAACTCGAGGTCTCGGACGTTGCTTCGGTAGTGGCCCATGTCGTCGCTCCCCGTAATGTCAGTGGTCCCCTACTCGGCAGTAACATCAGAGTATTACTTGCCGGTAGCATCCGGCAAGGAAACGTCTGGAACCGCCTTGCATTGGACCCCGCCGCACGGGGCGGACGGCATCAGTCGCGAGCGGGCCTCGACTCGGTGCCGTGCTGGTCCACGACCAGGACCCCGGACCGGAACGCGATGGCGACCGCGTGCGTGCGGTCCCGGGAGGAGAGCTTGCGCAGGATGCTCTTCACGTGGGTGCGCACGGTCTCCACGGACACGTACAGCCGGTCGGCGATCGCCTGGTTCTCCAGCCCGTCCGCGATCAGCTCGAGGACCTCGAGCTCGCGCCGCGACAGTGACTGGCGGGGCTGCGCCTGGGCCTGGGGAGCGGGTGCGGCGAGCGTCGGGGCGAGCAGCGGGTCGAGGTAGCGGCCTTCGGTGTGTGCGGCCTGGATCGCGCGGAGGAGGTCGGCGGGCTGGGCGGCCCGGCGGATCAGGCCGGCCACGCCCGCGGCGAGCGCGCCCGCGATGTACTGCGAGGTCCGCCGGGCGTCGTCGATGAGCAGGACGACCCGCAGGTTTCCGGACGCGGAGGACAGGAGGTGGGCGAGCTGTCCGCGCGGGTCGAGGGCGGCGTCGACGAGGACGACGTCGGGCCGCAGGCGCTGACACAACCTCAGCCCCACGTTCGCGGCCTCGGCCGAGCCGAGGAAGCGGACCCCAGCGGTGCGGTTGAGCAGCGAGGACAGCCCCTCCCGGACGAGCGGTGTGCCGTCGATGAGCGCGACGCCGATCGTGCCGGCCGCGCGGGCGGGTGGTTGCTGCGTACTCACTGGCATCCCGTCCTCCTGACGTATCTGTCTCAGAAACGACGGGAGGGCTTCACTGTGACGCCATTCATGCAGGAGATTTCTGCCCGATCGGCATAGCGAACCTTTAACACTTTGCGGCACCGGCCAGCTACTGTTGGTACCACTGTGGAGTCCGAGCTCGAACGCAACGCCCAAGAGTGGTTCAGGTTCATGGTCGACAGCAACCTGGCCCCGGCTCTGCGCGCGCTCGGCTTCTTCGGCGTGGGCCGCCGGTTCCGCATCGAGAGCAACCGGCACTGGGGCGAGGTGATCGTCGAGCAGACCCGCTCGTTCACCGCCCGCGCGGTCCGCTTCACCGTCCACGTGGGAGTGATCTCCCGCGACGAATGGGCCTCTCAGCTGCGGGTTCGCCCGTACTACCCGTCCGGCAAGGCTCCCCCGATCCAGACGGGGAGCAGCGGCTGGCAGGCCCCGATCGGCGAGCTGGTCACCGTCGCGGGCCATCCGATCGGCGAGCTCTGGTGGGAGCTCGAGGTGGGCAGGCCGTTCGACTCACTGGCCCGCGAGGTGCTGACGGCGGTGCGTGAGTTCGCGCTGCCGGCCATGCGAGAACGCATGGACTGAGCCGGTGGTCCCGGCTCGCGAGGTTCCCTCGTTCGAGGTTCCGACCCTGCACTCCGGGGACGTCGTGCTGCGCCCGTGGGACCTGGCCGACGCGCCGGCCGTGATCGCGGCCGCGGCCGACACGTACATCCCGCACATCACGACCGTCCCGGAGTCCGCCGGCGAGCCGGAGGCCCGCGCGTACATCGAGCGGCAGTGGGACCGGGCCCTGTCCGGGCTGGGCTACTCCTTCGCGATCTGCGCGCCGTCGGCGGCCGTGGGCCAGATCGGCCTGTGGCCCCGGGACGGTGTCGCGTCGATCGGTTACTGGCTGGTCCCGGCGGCACGGGGCCGTGGCCTGGCCGCGCGGGCTTTGGGCGTGCTGATGGGCTGGGCGTCGGCGGTCGGCTACGCGGACCTTGAGCTGTTCGCGGAACCGTGGAACGAGGCTTCCCTCGCGACGGCCCGCCGGTGCGGCTTCGTCGAGCGCGGTACGGTCCGGGCCCACCACCAGGTAGGCACCGAACCCCGCGATGCGATCCGGATGACCCGGTCCTACAGGTAGATGCCGGCCGCGATGCCGATCAGAATCGCGATGACCAGCAGGTTGAAGACGGTGCGGAGTGTGATGACGATCCTCATTGTCGGCCTCCACTCGATGCGTGTTCCCCATACCACTTGGCGCCACGCACAAGTGTGCGCCATGTGCGCACATAACACAACAGGTGCACGACAGGTGCGCACCGCGATGACATAGGTCTCTCAGATGCGATCTGACGTGCCGATGAACGCGCGATGACGTGTCCATTGTGGCCCGAACGTGTGGCGTGGCATTATTGCGAGCACACTGGCGATGAGTACGATGTGCCGCGATGTGCGATATCGGTGCGCACGGAGCGGTTCCTCGCAACAGGCATCACACGAGGCAGGCCCGGCATGACGACGGCGAGCGGTCCCGACACCGCGGGAGGTCCCGGCTACCTCCAGGCGGACGCGGACAACGCTGTCCTGAACACGAAGATCCGCAACGCGGTGCGCGAGGCGCGCCAGGAGAAGAAGCTCACCCAGGCCGAGCTGGGCCGGATGATCAGCGCCAGCCGGTTCGTCATCAACCGCATCGAGACCGGCGCCACCGAGCTCACCCGCGAACAGGCGGGGCAGCTGGACCGCGCGCTGGACATCACCGAGCTGCAGACGCTCGTGGCACAGCGGGACCTGACCGGCTCGGTGCTCGACAGCAGTCGCGACGCCGTCGTAAGCCGGATGCTCGGCGCGCCGGACCTGCAGCGGCTGCGCATCGTGCTCGCCGACGAGACCGACATCTACCGGCACCTCTACCACTGGGACGGCGAGGACATGCGGCTGCAAAGCCGCGAGGTCGAGATCGTGATCCCGACCGTGCCGCGCGAGCGGACGTTGTTCGGCGAGCGCGAGCGGCTCTACGGCCACGTCGAGTTCCAGATCAAGCTGCTGCACGACCTGAAGAAGACCGACCACTACGTGGCGAACAGCCTGCGGATCTACGAGTCGGACGACATCGTCGGCTCGATGGTCATCGGCGAGACGGCGAGCGGGGTCGAGGCCGCCGTGTGGGCGCCGCTCGGCATCCGCCAGCGGCCGGCCAACCTCGGCCCGGGCGCGCTGCCGGTCGCCACCACCACCGACCGCCGGGTCATCGGTGACCTGGATGCGCACATCAACGCGCTGATCGCCGGCCGCGAGGTGCTCACCAGCAACGAGGCGCTGTGCCGCGTCACGGAGCCGGAACCGTTGTTCACCCGCTACTTCACCGTCGGGGAAGACCAGGACGAGGACGTCGACGAGAGCGAGGGCGTGGCCGTCGCGCTCGTGCTCGTCGTCGCGAAGTGCCCGCGCAAGCACTACGGCGTCGGCCGCCGGGTGATCACCTACATGCGGTCGGCGCTGCGCCAGGACCAGCGCCGCTCGCTGTTCAGCAACACCGTCGAGGACGTCGACCTGCAGCGGGCGCGGGCGGCGGAGCGGGGCGTCCCGGCCGAGGACGCCCGGTCGACGCGGGGAGCGGTCGCGGCGGCGCTGAACATCACCGAGTACCTCGAGTCCCACGACATGGTCGTTCCGGACGCCGCGTTCCAGTACGCGGCGGCACGCGGCATGGCCATGTTCGACCTCGACATCGACGCGGAGCGCCTCGTACCCGTGACGCTTCCGCCGCAGCTGCGGCTCATCCGGAAACCGGCGACCGCCGGCCGGAGTCGGGCCGCGATCGCCCCCCGACTGTTCGTGCTGGAGCTGCGCTCCGAGCCGGAGCTCACCAACCTCCAGGCGAAGGCTCCGGTGGAGGAGGTCGGTCTCGGCGATCTCATGGAAGATCCCGACCTGAACGACTTCCTCGCCGAGGCGCGCGCGACCGGTTTCCTAGCGGAAACCTTTGCGCGGTACGAGATAGTTCAACACTAGCCGGGGCACGTCTCCGGCTCTCTCATCCCACGAAGTGAGGACTCGGTGTCTGCACCGACGATGCAGCCTTGGCGCTTGACCGACGTGTCGAAGCCTCTCGACACGTTCGCGCCGGTGCTCGCCCTGACGCTGGTTCGCCGGCGGCCCGACGGGTTCGACGTGCTCACGGGCATTCGCACGACCGAGGCGAACCCCACCCATCCCGGGGTGGTCAGCGTGCCGACGTTCCGGATCCCGGTGGCGATCGCCCAGCCGTGGCTGGACGGACGTGGGCAGGGCATCCCGCAGTCGCTGCGCCGCGAGGCGGAGAACCTGCTGGCGCGCAAGCTCGGCGTGGCCGACGCGCTGGAGCTGGGCCACCTGGGCCTCGACCTGCACGACCTGCGCGCGTGGCAGGGCACGAGCGTCATCGGCGAGGACGACGACGGCGGCCTGCGGACCGAGGACCTCACGATGTTCAACGCCTGCATCGAGGTCACCCGCGGGTCGGAGCGCTTTCCGGCGGAGACGGCGTCGTACGACCCGATCCGCTGGGCCCGCATGGACAACTTCCGCCGCATGGTGCGCACGAAGGAGGTCGCCGCGCTGGAGGTCGGCTTCGACGAGCTGATGTTCTGCGCGTACGGCCTGTGCCTGGAGACCGCGGCGCGCGTGGTCGACGGCCTGCCGTGGCTCACCGACCGCGCGTGCTCGACGGGCAGGCGGTAACGCGCGCGAGCGCCGGCACGACCCCCCGACGTGGGTCTCGCCTTTCGCGACGAGCTGTTCGACGCCCAGTTCGTGCGCGCGCTCGCCTACGCGCGGCACGGCGGGGCGGACGTCGGCGAGTGCTTCGAGACCGCGGCCCGGATCGGGAAGACGGACGTCGACCTCTGGTACCGCGAGTGGCTGGCGACCGCGGAGCGGGTCGAGTCGGCCGCCCGCCGCAGCGCGGCCGGGGGGCACGCGACGAGCGCACGCGACGCGTACCTGCGGGCGTCGAACTACTACCGCACCGCGGGCCTGTTCCACCTCCGCACACCCGTCGACGAGCGGCTGCGGCACAGCACGGCGAAGCAGCGGGAGACGTTCCGCGCGGGCGCGGCGCTGCTCGAGAACCCACCCGAGATCGTGGACATCCCGTACGAGGGCACCACGCTGCCCGGCTACTTCTTCCGCGCGCGGCCGGCCCGCGGCCCGACGGTGATCCCGACGGTGATCCCGACGGTGATACTGACGAACGGCTACGACGGCACGGTCGAGGAGCTGTACTTCGCGAACGGCGCGGCCGCGCTCGAGCGCGGGTACCACGTTCTCGCGTTCGACGGTCCTGGCCAGGGTTCGGTGCTCCTCGACCAGGGCCTCCCGTTCCGCCCGGACTGGGAGAACGTGGTGACGCCGGTCGTCGACCACGCGCTGACCCGGCCGGAGGTCGACCCGGACGCGATGGCGCTGATCGGCTGGAGCTTCGGCGGCTACCTCGCGCCACGCGCCGCGACCGGTGAGCACCGGCTGGCCGCGTGCGTGTCGGACTGCGGTCCGTACGACCTGTTCGACGCGACAGCCGCGCGGATCCCGCGAGTGCTGCGCAGCGGGCGGCCGCTGGTGCGGAAGGTGCTGGCCAGGGCACTCGACTACCTCATGACGAAGCCGACCGGAGGCTGGGCGCTGCGCCGCAACCTGCTGGTCCACGGCGTCACCGATCCGATGGCGTACCTGTCGATGGCGCCGGACTACACGCTCAAGGGTCGCGAGCAGCTCATCCGCTGCCCCACTTTTGTGTGCAGCACGGACGGCGACGACCTGAGCGCCGCGGCGAAGACGTTCGCGGACCGCCTCACCTGCTCGAAGGAGTACGTGGCGTTCGGCGCCGCGGACGACGTGACGGGCCACTGCGAGATGTCCGGCCGCGCCACCTACCACCGCCGCAGCTTCGACTGGCTGGACACGGTGCTGCACCGCGAGTCTGCGACCATGGCCGCATGGCCAGACTGACCGGACAACAGATCGCCGACGAGGGCCTGACCGGGTGGGCATACCTGCTCGGCGGCCTGCAGACCCGCCTGCGCACGGAAACGTTTGCGGCCGGCGTCGCCTTGGTCGACGCCATCGCCGCGGCGGACCTGAACCACCACCCGGACGTGAACCTGCGGCCTGCCCACGTCGACATCCGCCTGACCAGCCCCGACGGGGTCACCGATGCCGACGTCCGCCTGGCCCGCGCGATCAGCCTGCTCGCCGCGGAGGCGAAGGTGCCGCTGGAGTCCGCGAGCGTGTCGCGGCTGGAGCTGGCCCTCGACACCCCGTCGCGCGAGTCCGTCCGCCCGTTCTGGGCGGCCGCCCTGGCCCTGCCCCAGGCCGACGACGAGATCCGCGACCCGGCCGACGGCCTGCCGGCGATCTGGTTCCAGGCGTCCGGCAGCGAGGAGCCCCGGCAGCGCTGGCACCTCGACGTGTGGGTGGACCCGACGCAGATCCGGCCCCGCATCGCCGCCGCACTGGCCGCGGGCGGCACCCTCGTCAGCGACGAGGAAGCTCCGAGCTTCTGGGTCCTGGCCGATCCGGAGGGCAACAAGGTCTGCCTGTGCACCTGGCAAAGCCGCGGCTGACCGGTCGCGATACGTCCATAGTGGACGTACGACGCCATCGGTTCGGTGCCGGGTCGGCGAGTGGCGGCGGCCCGGTGGCCCAGCGACGGCGAAAGCCCCGAGTCCACAGTAGACACGCTGTGACCTGGGGCTTCTCAATGTGGAGCGGATGACGGGAATCGAACCCGCGTATTCAGCTTGGGAAGCTGATGTTCTACCATTGAACTACATCCGCGCGCCCGCTGGGCGAGCCCCGATGAGCCTACACGGCCCCACGGCTAGGGTGAGCGGGTGTTGTTGAGCGATCGTGACCTGCGCAAGGAGCTGGAGTCCGGGCGGCTCGGGCTCGACCCCTTCGACGTCGCGATGCTCCAGCCGTCGAGTATCGACGTGCGGCTCGACCGGTTCTTCCGGGTCTTCAACAACACCAAGTACACCCACATCGACCCCAGCCGGCAGCAGGACGACCTCACCTCGCTCGTCGAGGCGGACGCGGACGAGCCGTTCGTGTTGCATCCCGGGGAGTTCGTGCTCGGGTCGACCTTCGAGGGTGTGGGGTTGCCGGACGATCTTGCCGGGCGGCTCGAGGGAAAGTCGAGCCTCGGGCGGCTCGGGCTGCTCACCCACTCCACCGCCGGTTTCATCGACCCCGGCTTCGAGGGGCACATCACGCTCGAGCTCTCCAACGTCGCCAACCTGCCGATCATGCTGTGGCCCGGCATGAAGATCGGCCAGCTCTGCCTCTTCCGCCTCTCCACCTCCGCCGAGAACCCTTACGGCTCCGCGGCCGCCGGCTCCCGCTACCAGGGCCAGCGCGGCCCCACCCCGTCCCGCGCCTACCTCAACTTCCAGCGCGTGGATACGCGACGCTGAGCCGCCGTTCACCCGCCACCGGCGTCAGCGCCGCCCCGGCCAGCGGGAAGACCGCGGCGATCAGCAACGCCGCCGGATAACCGAGCTCCGTGATCAGCCAGCCGAACACCGGCGCGGTCGCCATCGCGACGATGTTCTGCGCCGTGTTCTGCACGCCCAGCGCCCGGCCCGCCCAGAACGGACCCGCCAGCTCCGCGGTCGCGGTGAAGCCCAGGCCGTTGTCGGTCACCGTCACCACCAGGGCCGCTACCAGCGCGACCACCGAGAGCCACGACGTCCCGCCCAGGCTCCACAGCACCATCGTCGCCGTCGCCAGCACGGCCACGATCCGCATCGGACCCATCCGGTTGCCCACGCGGTCCGACCACACGCCCGCCCCGATCCGCCCGGCCGCGCCGGCCACCTGCACCACCGCCACCAGCTGACCGGCCGCGACCGGGCTCCAGCCGTGCGCGGAAACGAGGAACGTCACCGCGAACGTCGCCGCCACGAACTGCGGGGCCACCAGCAGCGCGCTCGCCGAGTGCAGCCGCACCAGCGTCGTCGCCGGCTCCGTCCGGTACGGGGACGCCGCCGCGCCCGCGGTCGCCGGCGGCCGGGGCGGGTCGATCACCACCAGCAGCACCAAAAGCGCCATCACCAGGCACAGCACGGCCGGCAGCGCGAGCGCCGGCGCGAAGCCGAACCGGTGCCCGATCGCCGGCAGCGTGGCCGCCGCGATCCCCACGCCGATCGGCTGCGCGGTCTGCCGGATGCCCATCGCGAGCCCGCGCTCGGCCGCCGTGAACCAGCCGAGCACCACCCGCCCGCTCGCCGCGTTCACCGACGCCGCGCACGCCCCGGCCACGAACAGCCCCGCCCCGAACGCCACCAGGCCGGGCAGCGTGAGCGCGACGAGCAGCAGCCCGCCGGTCGCCGCGAGCCCGGTCGCCATGACCGTCCGCTCGCCGTACCGGTCCGCCGCCGCACCCCAGGCGATCAGCGCCAGCAGCAGCCCGAGCAGCGGCGCCGAAACCACCAGGCCCGCCCCGGCCAGCGACACGCCCATCGCACGCTGCAGCTCCGGGATCAGGAACGGCAGCCCGTACAGGAAGCTCGTCGTGGCGGCCTGCGCGGCCATCCCCACCGCGAGGATGAACCACCGTCTGCGCATACCGGCACGCTAACCAACGGCTCCTGCGATCTGGGAATGATCTCTCACACACTGGACTCCTGGGGGCAGCCCCAGGGTCGGTTCGGGGGACTCCCTGATGTCCGCGCGCCAGCGCCCGCCATAGCGTCGAGCCCACTCAGCTTTACTGACTCAGAGGGGCACCGACATGGGGATCGGACGGGCCGTCGCGGCGGCCGCCATCGGCATCACCGGCATCGGCCTGCTGGCCGCGTGCGGCTGGAACACCCGGACGTACTCCGACGCGAGCGGCGTCGGGCGGTCGTTCTCGAGCGTGCGGTTCACGAACGACTCGGGCGACGTCACCATCCGGACCGGGGACAGGCCGGAGGTCAAACGCGAGGTCCACTACGGCGACGACCAGCCGGGCGAGGGCACGTTCCGGGTGAAGAACGGCGTGCTCGAGCTGGATTCGTGCGGCAGGACGAACTGCTGGATCGACTACGAGGTCACCGTGCCGGCCGGCACCAGCGTGTCCGGACAGCTCGACTCCGGCACCGCGGACATCACCGGCGTGTCCGACGCGAACGTCCGCGCGAGCTCGGGCGACGTGACCATCAAGAATGTGTCCGGCGCGGTCAACGTCGAGGCCAGCTCCGGCTCGGTGACCCTCGACGGGATCGGCGGCCAGGTCGTCGCGAAGGCCTCCTCGGGCGACGTCAACGCCGACGGCGTGGATGGCGACGTCACGCTCGAGGCTTCCTCGGGCAGTGTCGAGGCCCGTGGGATCGGCGGCGCGACCAAGGTCGAGTCCTCGTCCGGCGGCGTCGTGGTGGAACTCACGGAGGCCGCCGACGTGCGCGTCGGCGCCCAGTCCGGCAACGTCGAGGTGACCGTCCCGGACGGCGCCTACAAGGTCTTGACCAGCACCGGCAGCGGCAACGTCAACAGCGACGTGGAGAACGATCCGGCCGGCGACCACCGGCTCGACCTGCACACGGACAGCGGGGACATCACCGTCTCGCACCCCTGAGCCGGGTCGGGAACCTTCTCCGCGAGCATCGCGTTGAGGAAGGCAGGAAGGTTGAGCGAGGAGGGCTCAAGTCTGGTTTGACGGACCATGGGGTCCATCGGCAGACTTGAGTGGCAAGCACTCAACCCACACAGGAAGATCAGCAGGAGGAAAAGCAATGGCGCGAGCGGTCGGAATCGACCTGGGGACGACCAACTCCGTCGTCGCCGTCCTCGAGGGCGGTGAGCCGACGGTGATCGCCAACTCCGAGGGTTCGCGGACGACCCCGTCGATCGTGGCCTTCGCCAAGAACGGCGAGGTGCTGGTCGGCCAGCCGGCGAAGAACCAGGCCGTCACCAACGTGGACCGCACGGTCCGGTCGGTCAAGCGGCACATGGGCACGGACTGGAAGACCGAGGTCGACGGCAAGACCTACTCCGCGCAGGAGATCAGTGCCCGCGTCCTCATGAAGCTGAAGCGCGACGCCGAGTCCTACCTCGGCGAGCCCATCAGCGACGCGGTCATCACGGTCCCCGCGTACTTCGAGGACGCCCAGCGGCAGGCCACCAAGGAAGCCGGGCAGATCGCCGGCCTGAACGTGCTGCGGATCGTGAACGAGCCGACCGCGGCGGCGCTGGCCTACGGCCTGGACAAGGGCGAGAAGGAGCAGACGATCCTCGTCTTCGACCTCGGTGGTGGCACGTTCGACGTGTCGCTGCTGGAGATCGGCGAGGGTGTCGTCGAGGTCCGCGCGACGTCCGGTGACAACCACCTCGGTGGCGACGACTGGGACCAGCGCATCGTCGACTGGCTGGTGGACAAGTTCAAGCAGTCCGCGGGCATCGACCTGAACAAGGACAAGATGGCGCTGCAGCGCATCCGTGAGGCGGCGGAGAAGGCCAAGATCGAGCTGTCCAGCTCGAACAGCGCCAACATCAACCTGCCGTACATCACCGTGGACGGGGACAAGAACCCGCTGTTCCTGGACGAGACGCTGTCCCGCGCGGAGTTCCAGCGGATCACCAGCGACCTGCTGGACCGCACGCGGGCGCCGTTCAACAACGTGATCAAGGACGCCAGCATCAAGGTCGGCGACATCGACCACGTGGTGCTCGTCGGTGGCTCGACCCGGATGCCCGCGGTGTCCGACCTGGTCAAGGAGCTCACGGGCGGCCAGGAGCCGAACAAGGGCGTGAACCCGGACGAGGTCGTCGCGATCGGCGCGACCCTGCAGGCCGGCGTGCTGCGCGGCGACGTCAAGGACGTGCTGCTGCTGGACGTCACCCCGCTGTCGCTCGGCATCGAGACCAAGGGCGGCGTGTTCACCAAGCTCATCGAGCGGAACACGACCATCCCGACCAAGCGCTCGGAGATCTTCTCCACCGCGGACGACGGCCAGACCACGGTCGGCATCCAGGTCTTCCAGGGTGAGCGCGAG
>DASYKY010000122.1:0-7409 GCA_035995025.1 Actinophytocola sp. | reverse complement strand
GTAGAGCGCGTCGAGATCCCAGCCACGATTCGACGGAAAACCCGACACCGCATCCACACCATCAGACACCAACCGCCACAAATCCTCCGGCGACGCAACCCCACCCGGATAACGACAACCCATCCCCACGATCACGATCGGATCGCCGGTGGTGACGAGCGCGGCCGGCGCCGCGTCGGCGTCCGTGCCGAAGAGTTCCGCACCGAGGTGGGCGGCCAGGGCCGTCACCGTCGGGTAGTCGAACACGATGCCGGCGCCGAGCCGCAGGCCGGTGGCCGCGGTGAGCCGGTTGCGCAGCTCCACCGCGGTCAGCGAGTCGAAACCCAGCTCCTGGAACGCGCGCCCCGGGTCGACGTCGGCGGCGGTCTCGTGGTGCAGGACCTGGGCGACCTCGCGCAGCACCAGCTTGGTCAGCGCGCGCTCGCGGTCCGCGACCGGGTGGGCGGCGAGCCGCTGGACGAGGTCGTCGCTCCCCGCGGCACGCACCGAGCGCCGGGAGACGACGAGCCCACGCAGCACGGCCGGCAGGTCGTCGCGCGCCCGGAGCGCGGCCAGGTCGAGCCGGGCCGGCACGGTGCATGCCTCCACGCAGCCGAGGGCCGCGTCGAAGAGGGCGA
Organism: Actinophytocola sp.; assembly: GCA_035995025.1. Taxonomy (GTDB): domain Bacteria; phylum Actinomycetota; class Actinomycetes; order Mycobacteriales; family Pseudonocardiaceae; genus Actinophytocola. Next base: position 6,792 of record DASYKY010000122.1, on the reverse strand, counting down.
GGCCGTCGGATTCGGTCAGGGGTGGCGTGCCGAGCCGGGTCAGCCGCACGCGGTCCTCGTCGGGGAGCGTGCCGGCCATCCCGGAAACCCATGGGCCCCAGGCCATCGAGGTCCCGGGCAGGCCCTGGGCGTGGCGGTGTTCGGCCAGGGCGTCGAGGTAGGCGTTCGCCGCGGCGTAGCCGGCCTGGCCCGCCGTGCCGAGCGTGCCGGCGAGAGACGAGAACAGCACGAGGGTGGCGTCGCGGGCGAGCTCGTGCAGGTGCCATGCCGCGTCCGCCTTCGCCCGCAGCACCGCCGCGACTCGCTCCGGCGTCTGCGTGCCGATCACGCCGTCGTCGAGGACACCGGCAGCGTGCACGACGGCGGACACCTCGACGCCGGTGAGCAGCGCGGCCACGGCGTCGCGGTCCGCCATGTCGCAGGCCGCGAGGTGTACCTCGGCACCGAGCGCGGTGAGCTCGGCCGCGAGGTCGGTCGCACCGGGCGCGGCGGGGCCGCGGCGGCTGGTCAGCAGCAGGTGGCGGACGCCGTGTTCGGTGACGAGATGCCGGGCGATCAGCGCGCCCAGCGCGCCGGTGCCGCCGGTGACGAGGACCGTGCCGCGAGTGTCCCACGTGGACGGTGCCTGCGGGGTGAGGCGGGCCAGGCGCGCGGCCCGGACCTCGCCGCCGCGGATCGTCAGCTGGGGTTCGCCGGAGCCGACCGCGGCGGCCAGCGCGGCCCGGGAGGCGTCGGTGCCGTCGGTGTCGGCGAGGACGAACCGGCCGGGGTGCTCGGCCTGCGCCGACCGCACCAGGCCCCACACCGCGGCGGCGGCGAGGTCGTCGCCGTCGACCGCGCCCCGGGTCAGGAACACCAGCCGGCCGGGATGGTCGTCGGCGAGCCACTGCTGGACCTCGACGAGTGCGGCGGCGGTCGCGTCGTGGGTGGCCGCTGGGGTGTTGCCGCCGGTGGTGACGGGCCGGACGACGTGGTCGGTGTCGGCGGCGTCGAGCGGCACCGGGATCCACCGGACGCCGAACAGCGCGTCGCGGCTCACGGTGCGGGTCAGGTCGGCCGACACCTCGCGGACCGTCAGCGTCCCGACCGACACCACCGGCGCGCCGGTGGTGTCGGCGGCCGCGATGGACACGGTGTCCGGTCCGGTCTTGGCGAGCCGGACCCGCAGGGCGGTGGCGCCGGTGGCGTGCACGGACGCGCCGGACCAGGCGATCGGGACGGCGCGGTCCGGCAGGTCGAGGAACCGGCCGGCGTGCAGTGCGGCGTCGAGCAGCGCCGGATGGAGGGCGAATCCGTCCTGTGTGGACAGATCGATCTCGGCGAGCACGTCGTCGTCCAGCGTCCAGGCCGCGGTGAGGCCCTGGAACGCGGGGCCGTACTCGAAGCCGTCCGCGGCGCGCTGGTCGTAGAAGTCGTCCAGCGGCACCGGCTGCGCGCCCGGCGGCGGCCACTGCGTGTCGTCGAACATCGCGGGCTGCTCGGCGACCGCCAGCCGGCCGGTGGCGTGGCGGGTCCACGACTGGTGTTCGTCGCCGGCGGGCCGGCTGGAGATCGTGACGGGCCGGTCGCCGGTGTCCGTGGCCGTGCCCGTCCAGACCTGGAGGTCGACGGGGTGGACGGCCAGGACCAGCGGCTGGGCGAGGGTCAGTTCCGCGACCCGGCCGCAGCCGGTCTCGTCCGCCGCCCGGACCGCGAGCTCGAGGAGCGCCGTGCCGGGCAGGAGGGTGGCGCCGTGCACGACGTGGTCGGCGAGCCACGGCTGGGCGGCGAGGGAGAGCTGTCCGGTGAGGATCGTCCCGCCGTCGGCGAGGGCGATGGCCGGTCCGAGCAGCGGGCTGGTGCTGCTCGGCCAGTAACGCTGGTGTTGGAAGGCGTAGGTGGGCAGGTCGACCTGATGTGTGCCGGGCAGGATGGCGTTCCAGTCGAGTGCGACACCCGACACGAACAGCCGGCCGATGGCGTGGGCAATCGTGTCGCGCAGCATAGGCACGCAGACCGCATCCGGCACCGTCTCCTGGACGATGGCGCTCAGCACCCCATCCGGGCCCAGCTCAACGAACCGGGTCACACCATCCAGCTGCGCAAGATGATCCCCGAAGCGCACGGTGTCGCGAACATGCCGAACCCAGTACCGGGGATCGTGGACCGGCGACAACATCGGGATGCTTGGCTCACTGAAGGTGAGGGTGTCGACGATTTCGGCGAACTCGTCAAGCATCGGATCCATCAACGGCGAATGGAACGCATGCGACACCCGCAGCCGCTTTACCTTCTCGAACCGCTCCGCAATCAACATGACCTCGGCCTCATCACCGGCAATCACCACCGACGACGGCCCATTGACCGCAGCGATACCAACCCGATCGGTCAACAGCGGGCGAACCTCGTCCTCGGTGGCACGCAACGACACCATCGCCCCACCCGAAGGCAAGGCCTGCATCAACCGGGCCCTGGCAGACACGAGTGTGCAGGCGTCTTCGATGGACAACACCCCAGCCACGTGCGCGGCGGCGATCTCCCCGATCGAATGCCCCACCAGATAGTCAGGGCGAACCCCCCAGGACTCGAGGAGGCGGAACAGCGCCACCTCGATCGCGAACAACGCAGGCTGCGCCCAACCCGTCTCATTCAACGCATCGGCATCCTCGCCCCACACCACCTCGGTCAAGCCAGACGGCAAGTTGACGGTTGCCGCATCGAACGCCTCCGCGAACACCGGAAAGCGCTCGCACAGGTCCCGACCCATGCTCAGGCGCTGCGAACCCTGACCGGCAAACAGAAACGCAGTCCCGCCCGTGGCGACCGTGCCCCGTTCCAGGTTGGCCAGCCGAGCCACCGCCGTGTCCCGGTCCTCGGCGGCGACGAACGCGCGGTGCTCGAAGGTGGTGCGGCCCGTGGCAAGGGTTGCTGCGATGTCGGCCAGCCGCAGGTCTGGTCGGCTCCCGAGATGGTCGCGCAGCCGGGCGGCCTGCGCCCGGACCGCCTCCGGCGTCCGACCGGACAGCACCAGCGGCACCGCACCGTTCGCCGCGCTGGCAGGCTCATCGGCGACGGGGCCTTGCTCGAGGATCACGTGCGCGTTGGTCCCGCTGATCCCGAACGACGACACCCCGGCACGACGGGCGCGCTCGACCGCGGGCCATTCTGTCTGCTCGGCCAGCAGCTCGACGGCCCCGGCATCCCAGTCCACATGCGACGACGGCGCGTCCAGATGCAAAGTCCGCGGCACCGTGCCGTGCCGCATCGCCTGCACCATCTTGATCACACCAGCCACACCAGCAGCGGCCTGTGTGTGACCGATATTCGACTTCACCGAACCCAGCAACAACGGCTCGCGCCGCTCCTGCCCATACGTCGCCAACAACGCCTGCGCCTCGATCGGATCACCCAGCTTGGTCCCCGTGCCGTGCCCCTCCACCACATCAACATCCACTGTAGACAAACCAGCCGAAGCCAGAGCCTGCCGGATCACCCGCTGCTGCGACGGACCATTCGGCGCAGTCAAACCATTGGACGCACCATCCTGGTTCACCGCCGAACCCCGCACCACCGCCAAAACCCGATGCCCATTCCGAACCGCATCAGACTCACGCTCCAACACCACCATGCCGACACCCTCGGCCCAACCCACCCCATCAGCCGAGTCCGAGAACGACCTACAACGCCCATCCGCCGACAAACCACGCTGCCGCGAAAACTCGACAAACGACCGCGGCGTCGACATCACCGTCACACCACCGGCGAGTGCCAGCGAGCACTCCCCCGAACGCAACGCCTGCGCCGCAAGGTGCAACGCCACCAACGACGACGAACACGCGGTGTCAACGGTGACCGCCGGACCCTCGAGACCGAACGTGTACGCGACCCGGCCAGACGCCACGCTCCCGGCGCTGCCGCTGGTCTGGTACCCCTCGAACTCCCCGCCGAGCAGGGTGCCGTAGTCGCCGTACATCACGCCCGCGAACACGCCGGTCGCACTGCCCCGCAACGACCTCGGGTCGATTCCCGCGCGCTCGACGGCCTCCCAGGAGACCTCCAGCAGCAAGCGCTGCTGCACGTCCGCCGACACGGCCTCGCGTGGGCTCAGCCCGAAGAACTCGGCGTCGAACTCGGCCGCGTCGTGAAGAAAGCCACCGGAACGTGTGTAGGACGTCCCGGGGTGATCGGGATCGGGGTCGTAGAGCGACCCGAGGTCCCAACCGCGGTTCGCCGGGAAGTCCGACACCGCGTCCACGCCGTCAGACACCAACCGCCACAGGTCCTCCGGCGACGCCACCCCGCCCGGATACCGGCAGCCCATCCCCACGATCACGATCGGATCGTCGGTGGTGACGCGCGCGGCCGGCGTCGTGGCGGCGGCCGAGCCGAACAGCTCGCCGAGCAGATGGTCCGTCAACGCGGACACCGACGGGTAGTCGAAGATCAACGTGGCCGGCAGCTCCAGGCCCGTCGCCGAACCGACGCGGTTGCGCAGCTCCACGGCGGTCAGCGAGTCGAACCCGAGGTCCTGGAACGCGCGCACCGGATCGATCCCGGCGCCGGTCGCGTGCCCGAGGACGACCGCCACCTGGCCACGCACCAGGTCCAGCAGCGCGTCGCGACGGTCTGTCGCGTCGAGGCGGCCGAGCCGGTCGGCGAGCGGCACGGTGGCACGCGAGCGGCGCCGGGCCGGCCGGACGAGACCGTGCAGCAGGGCCGGCACCTCGCCGTTCGCGCGGAGTGCCGGGAGGTCGAGCCGGGCCGGGACGAGGCTCGGTACGCCGGTGGCGAGCGCGGCGTCGAGCAGGGCGAGCCCGTGCTCGGCCGGGATCGGCGGCAGGCCGGAGCGCGCCATGCGTGCCCGGTCGGCGTCGGTCAGGGTGCTCGTCATGCCGGCCGCCTGCGCCCACGGCCCCCACGCCAGCGACGTCGCCGGCAGGCTGGCCGCGTGCCGGTGCGCGGCGAGCGCGTCGAGGAGGGCGTTGGCGGCGGCGTAGTTCGCCTGCCCCGGGCTGCCGAACGTGCCGGCGACGGACGAGAAGAGGACGAACGCCGACAGGTCCATGCCGGCCGTCAGCTCGTGCAGGTGCCAGGCGGCGTCGAACTTGGGGCGAAGCACGGCGGCCACGCGTTCGGGCGTCAGCGACTCCAGGACGCCGTCGTCCAGGACGCCCGCGGCGTGCACCACGGCGGAGAGCCTCGCGCCGTCCAGGAGCCGGGCGACCTGTTCGCGCTCGGTGACGTCGCAGGCCACGACGCGGGCGTCGGCGCCAAGCGCGGCCAGCTCGTCCACGAGGTCGCTGCCGCCGCCGCGCCTGCTCACCAGCAGCAGCCGCCGGACACCCCGCTCGGCGACGAGGTGCCGGGCCACGAGGCGACCCAGCCCACCGGTCCCGCCGGTGATCAGCACGGTGCCGTCGGGGTCCCAGTCACCGCGGTCCGGCGCGGCGTCCAGGCGTGCCAGCCGCGCCATGGTCACGTCGCCGTCGCTGATCATCAGCTGCGGCTCGCCCGTACCCAGCGCGGCCGGCAGCGCGGCGGCGGAGGCATCGGCCGCGTCGGTGTCCACGAGGACGAACCGGCCGGGGTGCTCGGCCTGCGCGGAACGCACCAGACCCCACACCGCGGCGGCCGCGACGTCCGACCCGTCCATCGCGCCGGTGGTCAGGAAAACGAGCCGTGCACCGGCCGGTTGGCCGGCCGGCTGCCATTCCTGGATCGTCGCCAGCGCGGACTCGGCCGCGGCGTGCGCCGCGGTGACGGTGTCGGCGCCGGTCGTGACCGGCACGATCGTGTCCGAGTACTCGCCCTCACCGGTCGCGGGCACCCACGTCACGTGGTAGAGGTCGTCGGCGCCGGCCGTGCCGATGTCGGTGAGCGGGCGGATCGACAGCGCGCCCACGGATGCCACCGGGGCGCCGGAGCCGTCCGCGATGTCGACGGCGACGGTGTCCGTCGCGGTGCGCGTCATGCGGACGCGCAGCCCGGCGGCGCCGGTGGCGTGCAGCGTCACGTCCGTCCAGGCGAAGGGCACGCCGCGCGGGTCGACGTCCAGGAGGCGGGCGCCGTGGAGCGCGGCGTCGAGCAGCGCGGGGTGGATGCCGAACGAGCCGGCCGGTTCGCCGGCGACGGTGATCTCGGCGTACAGCGTGTCGCCGTCGAGCCACGCGGCTGTCAGCCCCTGGAAAAGTGGGCCGTAGTCGAACCCGTCCGCCGCCCGGTCGTCGTAGAAGCCGGTCATGTCGACGCGTCCGGCACCCGCCGGCGGCCACTCGAGGTCCGGTGCGGGCGGCGGAGGCGCGTCTTCCTCGACGACACCGGTGGCGTGCCGCGTCCAGGCCTGACCGTCCACACAGGAGTAGACGCCGAAGTTGCGGCGGCCGGCGTCGTCGGGGCCGCCCATCCGGACCTGCAGCCGGACGCCGTCGTGTTCGGGAAGAACGAGGGGCGTGCCGAGCGTCAGTTCGGCCAGGTGGTCGCAGCCGACCTGCCCGCCGGCGCGAAGGGCCAGCTCGACGAAGGCGGCCCCCGGCACGAGGATCGAGCCGCGGACGACGTGCTCGGTGAGCCACGGGTGGGTGTGCGGCGACAGCCGCCCGGTGAACAGCACGTCATCAGAGTCGGCCACGGGGACGGACTCGCCGAGGAGCGGGTGCGCGGCGGCGGGCCAGATCCGCTCGCGCTGGAAGGCGTAGGTGGGCAGGTCGACCTGGTGTGTGCCGGGCAGGATGGCGTTCCAGTCGAGTTCGATGCCCGACACGAACAGCCGGCCGATGGCGTGGGCGATGGTGTCGCGCAGCATCGGCACGCAGA
>DASYKY010000121.1:0-19405 GCA_035995025.1 Actinophytocola sp. | reverse complement strand
ACGGCGTCAGCGAGGATGTTCAAGCCGCGCTCGAGTCCGCGGCGGGCGTCCTCGTCGAACGCGATCAACTTGGCCATTGCGGTGTAAGTCCTCCGTTTGGACGTCACATTGCGCGGCCAGGCTCGGTGCCCGCGACGGACGGCCGGATCTCCGGCCTCACCGTCCCGACCTCGTGTGGTTCTGGCACTCGTAACTACCGACTGCCAGAACCGTGTTTAGCACTCTACCCTGCCGAGTGCAAGAAGCCCTGGTCAGCCCCCGCTGTCGCCGACGCGGATCGACGGCACCGAGTGTGTCGTCGTGGCGCCCTGGTCGCCACCCCCGCCACCACCGCCGTTGTCGCCGTCGCCGCCGGAGAACAGGAGGATGGCCGCGACGATCAGCCCGATGGCCACGAGCCCGACGATGACCGGCGCGATCCAGCGGGTCCCGCCGGAGTCGTCGGAGGTGAACGTGTTGGGGCCGATCGGCATCGGCGGGCGCAGCCGCACGGGCTCGGCCGACGACGAGTGCGTGCCGGGCGGCGGCTGGTAGCCGTGCGGCGGCGTCGCCTGCGGCCGCAGCGGGAACGTGGCCTGCCGCGGGCCCGCGGCGCCGTTCGCGTGCGCCGGGCCGACCGGCACCGGGTGGGCCGGCGGGTTGACGGGCGCGGCCAGCGCGGTACGCGCGGCGGCGATCAGCTCGCGGCAGTTCTTGTAGCGGTCCTTCGGGCTCTTCGCCATGCCGCGGCGGATCACGTCGTCGATCGCGGCCGGCAGGTGCACGAACTCGGTCAGCGCCGGCACGTCCCGGTTGAGGTGGCCCTGGATCACCTCGGGCACCGGGCCCTGGAACGGCGGGCGCCCCGACAGGCACGCGAACAGCACGCAGGCCAGCGAGTACGCGTCGGTGCGCGCGTCGACCGGCTCGCCCCGCAGGTGCTCGGGCGCGGCGTAGGTCGGCGAGCCGAGGAAGTCGCCGCCGCGGGTGCGGTGGCCGGTGGCGCCGCGGCGGGTCAGCCCGAAGTCGGCGACGTAGATGTGCTCGGCGGTCGACTCGCGGCTGGTCACCAGCACGTTGGCCGGCTTGACGTCGAGGTGCACGAGGCCGCGCTCGTGCAGGTTGTCCAGCGCCTCGGCGACCTGGCCGAGCAGGGCCAGCGCGCGGTCGGGGGTGAGCGGGCCGTCCTTGATCAGGCTGGCCAGGTCGGAGCCGTCGACGAGCCGCATCGCGATGTACAGCAGCCCGTCGACCTCGCCGAAGTCGTACAGCGGCACGACGTTCGCGTGGTCGATGGCCGAGGTGTTGCGGGCCTCGTCGACGAAGCGCTCGCGGAACTCGGGGTCCTCGGTGAGGTGCTCGGCGATGATCTTGAGTGCGACCTTGCGTCCCAGGCGGATGTCGGTGGCCTTGTACATCACGCTCATGCCGCCCTTGCCGAGCACACCGTCGATCCGGTAGTGCCCCAGGCGACGCCCGGTCAGGTCCTCCGCCACTGACTCATCCCATTCAGTCATCAGGGTCGTGCTTCCCGGCTGGGCACCCCGCGGCTCCGCCGGGCCGTGCGCCGACCCCACGCCTTCACGAGCCTAACGTTCGACGTGTCCGCCGTGCGTGCGGTTCGCACCCATCCGTTACCGGCCCGGGACGCTGCCGCCCAGCCAGGCGGCCATGGCCCGCACGTTCCTCGTCTGGACGAGAAGCTGGCCGGGACCGGCGAAGTCCAGCAGCAGCCCCTCGCCCGTGCGCACCGACTGCGGCAGCTGCGGGCTCACCGCGCGCAGCCGGCACTGCGTCAGGTCGGTGTAGGCCAGCAGGTAGCCGGGGTCGACGGTGACCAGCTCGCCGGTCTCCAGCGGCACCACGTCGAGCGAGCCGCAGCAGGCCAGCACCATCGCGCCGTCGCCGGAGACGTGCTCGAGGAAGCCGACGTCCGCGCCGAACAGGCCGCGGAAACCCGGCCACTGCCCGTCCGCGCGCACGGTCGCCGCCGCGGCGAGCCGGCTGCCGCGGGCCACGCACCAGCTGGCCATCCCGTCGAGCTGGATCGTGTGCACGTCGCCGGGCAGCGCGGGGGCCACGTCGACCCAGCCGCCCTCGGCGGGCGCGGTGAACACGGCCCGGCGGGCCTTGCCGCGCGAGCCGCCGCCCGCGGGCGCGACGGCCACCCCGTAGCTGGTGGCGAGCATCGCGGCGTAGTCGGCCTGCACCGCCTCGCCGGGCGCGAGCAGCAGCCGCGCCACGCCGAACGCCGGGGTGTGCCGAGTCCGCACCTGCACGAGCAGCCCTCCGTGTGGTGAATCGCCGACGAGGTTCGTGCGCAGTCTGGCACGGGCGCCACCCGGTGCCCGCCGTCGTGCAGGATGCGTGGTGTGACTACCGCACTGTCGGTCGACGACTACCGGGCCCGCGTCGCCGGGCTGGTGCCGCGGGCGCCGGTCGTGCCGCTGCCGCTGGCCGAGTGCCTCGGGCGGGTGCTCGGCGAGGACATCGTGGCGCCCGTGGCGCTGCCGCCGTTCGACAACTCCGCGATGGACGGCTATGCCGTGCGCTCGGCCGATGTCGCCGGGGCGGCACCGCACGCGGCCGTGGCACTGCCGGTGCCGGTGGACATCCCGGCCGGGCGGACCGACATCGTGGCGCTGCTGCCGCACACCGCGCACCGGATCATGACCGGCGCGCCGGTCCCGCCGGGCGCGGACGCGATCGTGAAGGTCGAGGACACCGACGGCGGCGAGCAGCGGGTCGCGGTGCGCGCGCCGGCCGCGGTGGGCACGCACATCCGCCGCGCGGGCGAGGACGTCGCCGAGGGCGCGACCGTGCTGCGGGCCGGGTGTGTGCTCGGCCCGGCGCAGCTGGGGCTCGCGGCGGCGGTCGGACGGGCGGAGCTGCCGGTGTACCGGCCGCTGCGGGTGCTGGTCCTGTCGACCGGCTCGGAGCTCGTCGAGCCGGGAAACCCCTTGCTGCACGGGCAGATCTACGAGTCGAACAGCGTGCTGCTGGCGGCGGCCGTGCGCGAGGCGGGCGGGGAGCCGACCGTGCTGCGGTTCGTGCCCGACGACGTGGCGGCGTTCCACGAGGCGGTCGCGTCGCAGCCGGACGCCGACGTGCTGGTCACCTCCGGCGGCGTCAGCGCGGGCGCGTACGAGGTGGTCAAGGACGCGCTGGCCGGGCAGGGCGTGGAGTTCCTGCGGGTGGCCATGCAGCCGGGCGGGCCGCAGGGCTCGGGGACGTTCGGGTCGCTGCCGGTGGTGTCGCTGCCGGGCAACCCCGTGTCCTCGGCGCTGTCGTTCGAGCTGTTCGTGCGGCCCGCGTTGCTGGCGGCCACGGGACACGCCGACGTCGAGCGGCCGCGGGTGCGGGCGGTGCTCACGGACGGGCTGCGCTCGCCGGCCGGGAAGCGGCAGTACCGGCGCGGGCTGCTGGCCGGGCGGCTCGACGGGTCGCCGGTGACGCCGGTCGGCGGGCCCGGCTCGCACCTGCTGGCCTCGTTCGCGGCATCGGACTGCCTGATCGAGGTGCCGGAGGACGTAACCGAGGTGCCCGCCGGGTCGCCGGTGGACGTGCTGCTGCTGCAGTGAGTGCGCGAGAGCCAATAGGGTCGGTGGCGTGGGAATCATCGCGTGGATCGTGTTCGGCGCCATCGTCGGCTGGATCGCCAACGTCGTGGTCGGCGGGCGGAGCCGGCAGCGGCAGGGCTGCCTCGTCAGCGTGCTGGTCGGCGTCGTCGGCGCCGCGCTCGGCGGGCTGCTCTACTCGTGGCTCACCGGCCGCGAGATCACGTTCGACTTCGACTTCCCCAGCTTCGGCGTCGCCGCGCTCGGCGCCATCGTGCTGCTGGCGTTGCTGAGGCTGCTGCAGGCGGCCGGCAACCGCGGCAACCACGACAACCGTCGGTGACGGATCACGCACAGTTCGCCATTGCTTACCACGCGCACACGGTCGTACACTCACCGATGCCCGTAGGTCGACCGGCCGGCGGTGCGTGTCGTCGGGGGATGCACGGCCGGCCGGCGAGCCGGCGAGCAGGCTCCCAGATCGTCACCCTCCGCACAGGGCGTAGCGTGGTGCGTATCCGACAGCCGCACCCATGCGAGGAATGTCCGGCGATATGTCCCAATCTCGTGAGCCCCTGGATGACGGCACGCTCGCCCACCTCGTCGCGCTGACCAGGAGTGTCGTGCCGCCCATGCACCCGGCGGGGCGGCCGTTCGTGGCCGGAGGCCTCGCCCTCACGTTGCTCCTGCGCCGCCTGTCGCGGCGACTCGGTGTCGCGGGGGCCGTGCTCACCGCCGCGGTCGCCTGGTTCTTCCGGGAGCCGAAGCGCGTCACCCCGGCGCGGCCCGGTGCCGTCGTCGCCGCGGCCGACGGCACCGTCTCGCAGGTCCTGGCCGCCGCGCCGCCCGCCGAGCTCGGCCTCGAGGGCGGCGACTGGCTGCGGGTCAGCGTCTTCCTGTCGGTCTTCGACGTCCACGTCCAGCGCGTGCCGGTGCCGGGCGAGGTGCTGCGCGCCGAGTACCGGCCGGGCAAGTTCCTCTCCGCGGACCTGGACAAGGCCAGCGACGAGAACGAGCGCAACTCGCTGCTGCTCGCCACCCCCGAGGGTCGCCGGATCGCCGTCGTGCAGATCGCCGGGCTCGTGGCGCGGCGGATCGTCTGCCAGGTCGCGGCGGGCGACAAGGTCCAGGCGGGCGAGACGTACGGGCTCATCCGGTTCGGCTCCCGCGTGGACGTCTACGTGCCGGCCGGCGCCCGCGTGCTGGTCGAGCCGGGACAGCGCACGATCGGCGGCGAGACCGTCCTCGCCGAGCTGGAGGCCTGAGTGGTCGCCCGCTCCCCGGGCGTGCGGCTGCTGCCCAACGCCATCACGGTCCTCGCCATGTGCGCGGGCCTGTCCGCCGCCCAGTTCGCCCTGTCCGGCAACTACGCCGCGGCGATCGGGGCGATCGCGGTGGCCGCCGTGCTCGACAGCCTCGACGGCCGCATCGCGCGCCTGCTCGACGCGACCAGCAAGATGGGCGCCGAGCTCGACTCGCTGGCCGATGCGATCTCCTTCGGCGTGTCGCCGGCGCTGGTGCTCTACATCTGGAGGTTCGACGGCAACCGGCTCGGCTGGGTGATCGCGCTCGTGTTCGCGGTGTGCATCATCCTGCGGCTCGCGCGGTTCAACACGCTGCTCGACGACACCGAGCAACCGCCGTACGCCAAGGAGTTCTTCGTCGGCGTGCCCGCGCCGGCGGGCGGGCTGCTGGCGCTGCTGCCGCTGATCATCACGCTGCAGGTCGGCCACGACGGCTGGTGGTCGTCGGTGCCGTTGGTGATGGTGTGGACGGTCGCCGTCGCCGCGGTGCTGATCAGCCGCATCCCGACGCTGTCGGTCAAGACGTTCAAGGTGCCGGCCCGCATGGTCGCGCCGCTGCTGGTGCTCGTCGGCCTCGCCGCCGCCGCGGTGATCACCTATCCGTTCCTGGCGCTGGCCTGCGCGCTGCTGATCTACCTGGCGCACGTGCCGTACGCGGTGCGCCGCAACTACTGGCTGGCCAACCACCCCGAGGCGTGGGACGTGCCGCCGAGGGAGCGCCGGGCGATCCGGCGGGCGCGCGGCTCGAACCGCAGGCTCGGCCTGCGGCCGCCGATGCGCAAGGTCGCGGGCGCGGCCAGGCGCGCGGTGTCCGCGGCGCGGCGCGGCGGCAACGGGTCGGGTGAGGGAAGCCGCGGCCGGCTGCTGCTGCCCACCGACTCCAACCGGGTGCGCCGTGCGGTGCTGCGCGGGCGCAACGGCTGGGGCCGCACGGGCCTGCGCCGCAACCAGCCCCGGCCCTCGGCAAAAGACCAGTAGTCTCAACCGGCACCTCAGGGGACCGTGACGGAACCCAGCCACAATCAACCCGCCCGACCGCACCGTTCGCTGGGACACAACCAACACTTTGAATTCCGGGGAGGCGGGCTAGCCATGCCACAGATCACGCTCACCGCGCGGTTGTCGCCCTCGGCGCTGGACACCCGGCGCGGCGTGGTGCGGCTGCATCCCGAGGTGCTCGCCGCGCTCGGGCTCGAGCCGTGGTCGTGCGTGCAGCTGACCGGCGCGCGGGTGAGCGCGGCGCTGGCCGCCGAGGCCGACCGGGCGGGCGCGCCGGGCGTGCTGCTGCTCGACGACGTGACGATGTCGAACGTCGGCGTGACCGAGGGCGCCGAGATCGTGGTGGAGCCCGCGGCCGTCGGCGCGGCGCGGACCGTGACCGTGGCCGGCTCGCGGCTGGCGTCGACGTCGCTGCCGCCGGAGACCGTGCGGCTGGCGCTGATCGGCAAGGTGCTCACCGTCGGCGACGCGGTGTCGCTGCTGCCACAGGACCTCGCGCCCGCGGCGGGCTCGGACCTGCCGGACGTACGCGGCAAGCTGTCCCGGGCCATCGGCATGACGTGGACCAACGAGCTGCTGACCGTCACCGCGACCGAGCCGCCGGGGCCGGTCGCCGTCCATCCGTCCACTGTGGTCGGTTGGCGGGACGGCGCGCGGACCGGCGAGCCGCCCGCGGCCCGGCCCGCCGAGGCGGACGCGGCGGTGACCGAGCCAGCGGCCGCCGAGACGGTCGCCGTGCCGCCGGTGGTCGTGCCGGCCACGCCGCCGCCCCCGATCACGGACCTGGTCGGCGCGCGGGAGGTCGCGGACCGGCTCGCCGAGTGGTTCGACCTGGCGTTCAACCGCCCGGAGCTGCTGTCGCGGCTGGGTGCCGCCGCACAGCTCGGCGCGCTCGTCACCGGGCCGGAGGGCGTGGGCAAGACGACCGTGGTGCGCTCCGTCGCGCACGCGGCGGGCGCGGGGCTCGTCGAGCTGGCCGGGCCGACGATCGCCGCGCTGGAGCCGAACGCGGGCGCGCGCAGGCTGTCCGACGCGATCGCGAGCCTGGGCGGCACTGACGCCGAGCGGCCGTCCGTGCTGCTGCTCACCGACCTCGACGCGCTGCTGCCGTCGTCCAGCCCGCCGCCGGTCGCCACCGTCGTGATCGACACGCTGCGCGCCGCGATCCGCACGCCGCGGCTCGCGATCGTGGCCACCACCGCCCACCCGGAGGCACTCGACCCGCGGGTGCGCGGCGTCGACCTGCTGGACCGCTCGCTGTCGCTGCCGCTACCCGACGAGAAGACCCGCACCGAGCTGCTGCGCGTGCTGTTCCGCGACGTCCCCACGGAGTCCGAAGTGGACTTCGGGGCCGTCGCCGAGCGGACGCCCGGGTTCGTCGCCGCGGACCTGGTCGCGCTGCGCCGCGAGGCCGCGGTGCGCGCGGCGCTGCGGGTGAAGGCGGAGACCGAGCCGGTGGTCACCTCGGCCGACCTGCTGGGCGCGCTGGACACCGTCCGCCCGACCTCGCTGTCCACTTCGGACAACCTGCGGACGGGCGGGCTGACGATGGACGGCGTCGGCGACATGGTCGAGGTGAAGCAGGCGCTCACCGAGTCGGTGCTGTGGCCGCTGAGCTACCCGGACTCGTTCGCGCGCCTGGGGGTCGACCCGCCGCGCGGCCTGCTGCTGTACGGGCCGCCGGGCTGCGGCAAGACATACCTGGTCCGCGCGCTGGCCGGCACGGGCAAGCTGAACGTGCTGTCGGTCAAGGGCGCGGAGCTGATGGACAAGTGGGTCGGCGAGTCCGAGCGGGCGGTGCGCGAGCTGTTCCGCCGGGCCGAGGAGGCCGCGCCCGCGCTGGTTTTCCTGGACGAGGTGGACGCGCTGGCGCCGCGGCGCGGGCAGTCCGCCGACTCGGGCGTGTCCGACCGCGTGGTCGCGTCGCTGCTGACCGAGCTGGACGGCGTGGAGCCGATGCGCGACGTGGTCGTGCTGGGCGCCACGAACCGGCCGGAGCTGATCGACCCGGCGCTGCTGCGCCCGGGCAGGCTCGAGCGGCTGGTGTACGTGCCGCCGCCGGACGCCGACGCGCGGACGGAGATCCTGCGCGCGGCGGCGAAGAACATGCCGCTGGCGCCGGACGTCGACCTGGCCGCGCTGGCCGGCGAGCTCGGCGGCTACTCGGCGGCGGACTGCGCGGCACTCGTCCGCGAGGCGGCGCTCACCGCGATGCGCGAGTCCCTGGAGGCGACGGTCGTGACGGCCGCGCACCTGGCCGCGGCCCGCGGCTCGGTGCACGCGTCCCTGGACCCGGCCCAGCTGGCGGCCCTGGAGGCGTACGCGAAAGCCCGCTAGCTGGTGGTCCGTCGATCATCGTGTGAGGGTCTTGGACAAACCACTACTTGCCCTCGTTCTTGCCGCCGATGCCCTGGTAGTCGTTGGTGACGATGACGACCACGCCGTCCGGGAAGGAGCTCAGGCCGGTGAACCGCGGCTGGACCTTCATGCCGAAGTCGTCGGCGATGTCCTCGGCGGCGGACTGCTCGGCGGTGCCCGGCCGGTAGTAGACCGACGTGGTCGGGATCGTGCCGTACGGGTAGTTGCCGACCGAGATCACGTTCCAGCCGACCGCGCGCAGGTCGTCGGCCGCCTTCGCGGCGAGCCCGCTGACCGTGCTGTTGTTGTAGACCCGCACGGGCTGGGACTTGCCCGGCTCGCCGTTGCCGTCGCCGCCCGGCGGCGGCGCGGGCGCGGTGGCGCTGCCCCCGCCCGGCCGGCTGGTCGTGGTGGTCGTCGCCGGCGCACTCGACGACGACGCGGGCGGCCCGGTCGTGGACGTCGACGAGGACGACGGCGGCTGCTCCTCCGACGAGCCCGGCCCGCTGGTCGCCGTGGGGGACGGCGGGTTCGCGTTGTCGTCGCCGTCGCCGCCACCGAAGATCGAGATCAGGCCGATGATCAGGGCGATCGCGGCGAGGCCGAGCAGCGCCAGGCCCGCCACCCGCAGGGGGCGTGTGGGGCTGGGCGACTCGGGTGAGCTCATCGGTGCAGCCGGGGGGCCGAGCGGGCCCGTTGACGGCCGCTGCGCAGCCGGCGCAGCCGCTTGACCAGCATCGGGTCGGCCTCGAGCGCGTCACGCTTGTCGATCAGCCGGTTCACCAGCTGGTAGTAGCGCGTCGGCGAGACGCCGAACAGTTCGTGGATCGCCTGCTCCTTGAGGCCGGGGTACTTCCACCACTGGCGCTCGAACGCGAGGATCGCACGGTCCCGCTGCGTGAGGCCGCCGTCCGCGTCGGCGGGCGTCGCGCGCGCGTGCGGTTCGGAGGGCTGTGCCGGCACCTCTGCGGCGTCCATCTGGCTCCTGCCACGGGGTCTGTCACTGCACCCGAATCACACGTGTGTGATTCGGCCGGGGCTATTACATCACGCTACCCACCGCCACTGCCGGGCAGCGCGCGAGAGTCGCGCGATCTTTCTCCCGTTAGGGTCGGCGGCATGGCCATACGACCGATCGTGATCGTCGGTGACCCTGTGCTGCACAACCCGGCGCGCCCGGTGGAGGCGTTCGACGACGAGCTGAAGACGCTCGTCGAGGACATGTTCTCCACGATGGCCGCCGCGCCCGGCGTCGGCCTCGCGGCGAACCAGGTGGGCGTGGATCTGCGGGTGTTCGTCTACGACTGCCCGGACGACGAGGGCGTGCGGCACCGCGGCGTGGTGGTCAACCCGGTGCTGGAGACCTCGCGGCGCCCGGAGACCATGCCGGACCCGGACGACGACCTCGAGGGCTGCCTGTCGGTGCCGGGCGAGCGGTTCCCGACGGGTCGCGCGTCGTGGGCGAAGGTGACCGGGCAGGACCTGTCCGGCGAGCCGGTCGAGGTCGAGGGGACCGGGTACTTCGCGCGGTGCCTGCAGCACGAGGCCGACCACCTCGACGGGCTGCTGTACCTGAACAGGCTCACCGGCCGGTACGCGCGCGAGTCGAAGCGGATGCTGAAGCACAACGGCTGGGGCAAGCCGGGCCTGTCGTGGGACCCGGCCGTGGAGACCGAGCCCGGCGAGTAGTCACGCTTCGCTTACGGCGAAACCGGAACACCGCCGGCCGTCGCACACTTGTAGAAGGTGCAACGGTGTAATTGGGTGGTGGTGCTCTCATGTCGGACGAGCTGGACGCCTACTCCCGCACGGTGAGCGCGGTGGCCCAGATGCTGACCCCGCACGTGGCGAGCGTGTCGCTGCGGCGCGGCGGCGGCTCGGCGGTCGTGTTCACCGAGGACGGCCACCTGCTGACGAACGCGCACGTGGTCGGCGGCGGAAAGCGCGGCACGGCGACGTTCTCGGACGGTACCGAGACGTCGTTCGAGGTGATCGGTTCGGACCCGCTGTCGGACCTGGCGGTGATCCGCACGGCGTCGGACGCCCCGCCGCCTGCCTGCCTCGGCGACGCGGACGACCTGGTGGTCGGCCAGCTGGTGGTGGCGGTCGGCAGCCCGCTCGGCCTGTCGGGCTCGGTGACGGCCGGGGTGGTGAGCGCGCTGGGCCGGTCGCTGCCGGTGCGGCAGGGGCAGGCGGCGCGGGTGATCGAGGACGTGATCCAGACGGACGCGGCGCTGAACCCGGGCAACTCCGGCGGCGCGCTGGCGGACTCGCGGGGCCGCGTGGTGGGCGTCAACACGGCGGTGGCCGGCTTCGGCCTTGGCCTGGCGGTCCCGATCAACACCACGACGCGGCGGATCATCGACACGCTGCTGGTCGAGGGCCGGGTGCGGCGCGCGTACCTGGGCGTGGTCGGCGTCCCGGCGCCGCTGCCCGACGAGGTGGCCGCGCGGACCGGGCAGCGGGCCGGCCTGCGGGTGATCGAGGTGGTCGCGGGCGGCCCGGCGGATCAGGCGGGCCTGCGCAAGGGCGACATGGTGCTGACGGTGGCGCGCGAGGAGATCCACGACGCGCAGGGCATCCAGCGCAAGCTGTTCGCGGAGGTGATCGGCACCAACCTGGCGGTCACCGTCCTCCGCAACGGCGCCATGGTCGACGTCTACGCCCGCCCGACAGAACTGACGGTCACCTGAACCTCCGTGATCGACAACGTCTGGTTCCTGCTCATCGCCACCCTGCTCACCCGCCCGCTAGGGCAGGCGGCGCCACGGTGTGAGCGGGAGATTCACCAGCTCCGCCAACGCGTTCAGGCCGGCCAGGTCCGTGTACCGGCCCGCGAGCACCGTCGCCCGCACCGCGCGGATCTGCGACCTCGTCACCGGCCAGCCGGCCAGCACGAACGGCAGCACCAGCCGCAGCGCCGACACCACCGGCACGCGCCGCCGTTGCGGGGCCCGCAACGCCAGCACCGCCAGCCGAAGCGTGTGGTCGGCCGCCGCCCGCGACGTCCAGCGCGACGAGTCCGCCGCCGCACACCGCAGGCACACCGGGTCGCCCGCGCCCAGCTCGCCGCCGCACTCCTCGCAGCGCAGCAGGCGCAGCGCCCAGTCGGTGCACGTCCACTCGTACGCGTCCGGCTCCGCGGACAGCACGCGCGTGGCCAGCTCGCGCTCGGTCTCCGCGCCCGCGCTCGCCCGCTCGGCGGCCAGCAGCGCCCGCCAGTCGACCAGCCACCGCTCGTCGACGACCTCGGCGCAGCCCAGGCAGGACGGGTACCCACGTCCGGTCAGCTCGCCGCAGGCCGGGCACGGTTTCGCCGCGGCGGGCCGCTCGTGCGGCCGGTACGGCAAGCGCGCGTCCACGGATGCACCGTACTTGGCGGCGGCCCCCGCGCGTGGCTATGGTCGGGACGACATCGCGGAAGGGCCCCGGGCCGAGAGGGCATGGTCGCCACCATCGAAGTCCACAGTGGAGTCATGACCCCGCCCCGGGTCCTCACGATCGCCGGGTCCGACTCCGGCGGCTGTGCGGGGCTGCAGGCCGACCTGCGCACGTTCTTCGCCTGCGGCGCGCACGGGATGACCGCCGTCACCGCGGTCACCGTGCAGAACTCGCTGGGCGTGCGCGGGGTCTCGGTGCTGCCGGCCGAGGTCGTCGCCGCGCAGATCGAGGCGGTCGCCGAGGACATCGGCGTGCAGGCCGCGAAGACCGGCATGCTGGCGAGCGCGGAGATCATCGCCGCGGTGGCCAAGGCGTGCGACAAGGTCCACATCGGACGCGACGGCGGCGTGCCGTTCGTCGTGGACCCGGTGGCCGCGTCCATGCACGGCGACCAGCTGCTGCCCGACGACGCGCTCGACGCGCTGCGCACCGAGCTGTTCCCGCGCGCCACCCTGGTCACGCCGAACCTCGACGAGGTCCGGCTGCTCACCGGAATCACGGTGACCGACCGGGCGGGCGCGCGCGCGGCGGCGCGGGCGCTGCACGCGCTCGGCCAGCGGTGGACGTTGGTGAAGGGCGGGCACCTGCGAGCCGATCCGGAGTGCGTCGACCTGCTCTACGACGGGTCCGAGTTCCTCGAGCTGCCGGCCGAACGGGTCGACACGGTGCACACGCACGGCAGCGGCGACACGATGGCGTCGTCGATCACCACGGCGCTGGCGCGCGGCATGGCGGTGCCGGACGCGGTCCGGTTCGGCAAGCGGTTCGTGACGGAGTCGGTACGGCACGCGTACCCGCTGGGCGCCGGCGTGGGCCCGGTGTCGCCGTTGTGGCGGATCGCCCCCGTGGAGGAGATCTAGGCAACCTTCGGCCCGAACCGGCAGCGAAAAGAGGGCCGCCGTTTACGCTTCGTTGACGTGAGGACCCGAGACAGAGCGCGCGCCCTGGTCGAGAGCAAGCGCTTCCAACTGTTCATCATCTGGGTCATCGTGCTGAACGCGGTGACGCTGGGGCTGGAGACATCGAGGCACCTGACGGCGAACTTCGGCGTCCTGCTGCACGTCGCCGACCGGGTCATGCTCGCCATCTTCGTCGTCGAGCTGGGCTTGCGGCTGTACGCGTACGGCTGGAAGTTCTTCGCCGACTCGTGGAACGTGTTCGACTTCGTGGTCGTCGGCATCTCGCTGATCCCCGCGACCGGGCCGTTCTCGGTGCTGCGCGCCCTGCGGGTGCTGCGCGTGCTGCGGCTGGTCTCGGCGGTGCCGGCGATGCGGCGGGTGGTGTCGGGGCTGCTGGCGGCGGTGCCCGGGATGGCGTCGATCGGCGCGCTGCTCGGGCTGGTCATCTACGTGGCAGGGGTGATGGCGACCAAGCTGTTCAGCGCGATCTCCCCGGAGTACTTCGGCGATCTGGGCACCACGCTGTTCACGTTGTTCCAGACGATGACCGGCGAGGCGTGGCCGGAGGTCGCCCGGTCGGTGATGGTCGAGGCGCCGCTGGCGTGGATCTTCTTCGTGATCTACATCCTGGTATCGAGCTTCGCCGTGCTGAACATGTTCATCGCGGTGATCGTCAGCGGGATGGAGAAGGAGGTGACCGACGACCTGGCGGAGGCCGAGGACCGGCACGCGGCCGACCAGGCGGAGTCCGACCGGCTCATCCTCGAGGAGCTGCGGGCGTTACGCACGGAGGTCGCCGAAATGCGGGCGTCCCGCGGCTCCGCCGAGTCCGCCGAGTCCGCCGGCTCCGCCGAGCGGGCGTGACGTGCTGACGCGAGAACGAGCCCGGACGATCATCGAGAGCCGGGCGTTCCAGCGCGTGGTGATCGTGGTGATCGTGCTGAACGCGGTGACGCTGGGCCTGGAGACGTCCGCGCGGCTGGCGGGCCCGTTGCTGCACGTCACGGACCGGCTGACGCTCGCGGTGTTCGTGGTCGAGCTGGCGCTGCGCTGGTACGCGGCGGGACTGCGGTTCTTCCGCGACCCGTGGAACGTGTTCGACCTCGTGATCGTCGGCATCTCGCTGGTGCCGGCGGCCGGCCCGCTGTCGGTGCTGCGGACGCTGCGGGTGCTGCGCGTGCTGCGCCTGGTGTCGGCGGTCCCGTCGATGCGCCGGGTGGTCAGCGGCCTGCTGACGGCGGTCCCCGGCATGGCATCGGTGGCGGCGCTGCTGTCGCTGGTGATCTTCGTCGCCGGCGTGATGGCGACGAGCCTCTTCGGCGCGATCACCCCCGAGTACTTCGGCGACCTTGGCACGTCCCTGTTCACGCTGTTCCAGGTGATGACCGGCGAGGCGTGGCCGGACATCGCGCGCGAGGTGATGGCGTCCGCGCCGCTGGCGTGGATCTTCTTCGTGATCTACATCCTGGTGTCGAGCTTCGCCGTGCTGAACCTGTTCATCGCGGTGGTGGTGAGCGGCATGGAGGACCAGATCACCAGCGACCTGGCGGAGGCCGAGACCCGCAACGCGGAGGTGCAGGCGTCCTCGGACGCGGAGCTGTTGGCGGAGGTCCGGGCACTCCGCGCGGAGGTGGCCGCCCTGCGCGAGGAACGACGGCGCTGAGCTCAGCGGGCTCGGTGGTGCGGGTGATCACGGAGGCGGCGGACCCCCAGACCGCCGCCTCGCGCCTGGCCGCCGCACCCCCCGCAACGGTCCGGAAAATGAGCGGCGGACGGGCCGGCAGGGTTCGGCCCGTCCGCCGCTGGGCACTGAGGCCCGCAGGGAGACTCAGCCTGTGACCAGGGTGAGTCCGTAGGCGCTCAGCGGCTCGGTGATCGGCTGGAAGAACGTCGTGCCACCGGAGCTGCAGTTGCCGGAACCGCCGGAGGTCAGGCCGACGGCCTGAACGGTGGTGCCCGAACCCGGGTTGGTGACCAGCGAGCCACCGGAGTCACCCGGCTCCGCGCACACGTTGGTGCGGATCATCTGGCCGACGCAGCCCTCGGCGTAGCACACCGTCTGGTTCGTGGCGTTGACCGTGCCGCAGTGCCAGCCGGTCGTCGAGCCGGAACGGCACACGGCCAGGCCGTTCGCCGCCGAACGAGCACCGGTGACGCGCACGTCGCTGCCGGACGAGTAGCGGTCCACGAGCCCGGTCTGCACGGCGGACGACGAGGACACGTTGATAGCGCTGTAGTCGTTCGTCGGGAACGACGAGGCCGCGACGGTGCCGAGCGTGCCGCCGGTACCGGACCAGGTGCCACCGAGGTTGCCGCAGTGACCGGCGTCGATCACGTAGCGGGCGCCGCTGGACGACCGGGCGTTGAAGCCCGCCGAGCACCGCGCGCCGGCGGTCGTGGTGACCGCCTGGCCGTTGATGACGTTCCACAGCGGCTTGTAGGCCTCGGACACGTGCTTGACCTTGACCGCGCCGGCGCCGAGCGTGGACGCCCAGTTCGCGACGGCGGTGTCGGCGCCGTGCACCTCGACCACTAGGGATCTGCTCGACGAGTCGACGTACCAGCCAACGACTGAGCTCGGCCGGGTCGCGGCCGCCTTGTCCAGCTTGACCTGGGCAGCGGACAGGTCCGCCACGGTGCGGGCGGAGGTGTCCGCTCCCGCTGTCGCCGGTGATGCCATGGCCAGGGCCACGCCGGCGGCCAGCAGGCCTGCGCCTGCCCAGCGCAGGACAGAAGTTCGTTTCATCAGGTGTTCTCCCTCGACTTCGGTAACAGGGGGACCCGAAAGCGGTGAGAGGAGTGCGGATCCGCTCCCGGGGCAAAGAGGGATCTCTGTTATTCGCCATCCGGTTGGATGACGTTGATGAAACTATGTATCGGCGCCCTATTCGGATATCGCCCGTTCGGGGACAACAGTTGCCATTGTGAAGCCCGTCACGCTACTAACAGTTAGCCTGGTTCGCCGCTGGTCGGAGGCACTGCCGAGCCGCTGTCGCGGCCGGTCGTCGTGGTGTCCGGCGTGGTCGTGGTCGGCTGGCCGGACTCGCTCGGCGGATCCTCCGGCTCCTCGTTTCCACTGGTGGGCGGCGCCTGTGTGACGGTGACCGTGGACTGCCCGGTGTTCGGCGTCGTCGACTCGCGGGTGGCCGGCGGGGCGTCGTCGTGATCGTCGCCGCTACCTTGCCCGGACCGCACGATGCCGCCGACCGTGGTGCCCTCGCCCCCGGACAGCGGCTCGCCGCGTAACCACTCGACGCCGGTGACGGCCAGCATGCCCAGCGCGAACGCGAGCACGCTGCCCACGATGATCGCCGGCCAGCGCAGCCGGCGGCGTTCCGGCGGCTGCTCCTCGTCCCCGTTCTCCTGGTCCCGGTCGGGCTCCTCGCCCCGCTGCTCGACGTCCTCCTGCCCGACGTCCTCCTGCCCGTCCTCCTGCCCGACGTCCTCCTGCCCGTCCTCCTGCTCGACGTCCTCGACCAGCGTCACGCTTGTCCCCCCGGCACGTGCGACGACCTTGTCGCGCACGGTGCGCACGCTCTGCTTCGTGCGCTGGATGGAGCGCAGGTAGAGCGCGCCGCCGACGGTCGTCACCGTGCTCGCGAGGCCGGCGCCCACCACGGTGCCCGCCACCCCCATGGTCGAGCCGAGCACGGCCGCGGTGATCGCGGCCATGGCTCCGGCGAGTACCTGGCTGAACCGGA
Organism: Actinophytocola sp.; assembly: GCA_035995025.1. Classification (GTDB taxonomy): domain Bacteria; phylum Actinomycetota; class Actinomycetes; order Mycobacteriales; family Pseudonocardiaceae; genus Actinophytocola. Next base: position 3,167 of record DASYKY010000121.1, on the reverse strand, counting down.
TGCTCTCCGTGTCCGTCTTGTTTCTCATCGTCCTTCATCCGGGTCGGGGTCCTCTGTTCCCAACAAGGGCGACGGATGGGTTCCTTCCCCGGTTGGCTCATGGTGAGCAGTAACACAGTCCACTATGGACAGTGCATACTCGTGTTTGTGGAGCTGACCACTGTCGAGGAGATCACCGCGGCCGCCGAGCGGATCGCGGGCACCGCCGTGCGGACCCCGCTGCTGCCCTGCGGCTGGGCGGACCCGGACCGTCCACTGTGGCTCAAACCGGAGAACCTGCAGCCGATCGGCGCGTTCAAGATCCGTGGCGCGGCCAACGCGATCGCGCGCATCCCGGAGTCGGCGCGCCCGCGCGGGGTGGTCGCGTACTCGAGCGGCAACCACGCGCAGGCGGTCGCGTACGTGGCGAAGCTGTTCGGCCTGCCGGCCGCGATCGTGGTGCCGGAGAACACGCCGGCGGTGAAGATCGCGGCGACCCGCGGGTACGGCGCGGAGGTGGTCGTCGTGCCGATCACCGACCGCGAGATCGTGGCGGCGCGCCTGGTGGCCGAGCGGGGCGCGACGCTGATCCCGCCGTTCGACCACCGGGACGTGATCGCCGGCCAGGGCACGATCGGCCTCGAGGTCGCGGCCGACCTGCCGTCCGTGGAGGTGGTCCTGGTCCCGGTGAGCGGCGGCGGCCTGGCCGCGGGCGTCGCGACGGCCGTCAAGGCGCTGCTCCCGTCGGCTTCCGTGGTCGGCGTGGAGCCGTTGCTCGCCGCCGACGCCGCGGCGAGCCTGGCGGCGGGCCGGCTCGTCCGCTGGTCGACGCAGGACCGGGCCCGCACGATCGCCGACGGCCTGCGGGCGGAGCCGTCGGAGCTGACGTTCGCGCACCTGCACAAGCTGCTGGACGGCATCGTGACGGTCACCGAGGAGGAGATCCGCGAGGCGGTTGCCGTGCTGGCAAACCGATCCCACCTGGTCGCCGAACCGAGCGGCGCCGTGACGACGGCCGCCTACCTGCACCGAGCCGCGGAACTACCGCGCGGCCGCACGGTGGCCATCGTGTCGGGCGGCAACATCAACCCGTCCGACCTGGCCACAATCCTGGCCACCTGACCGCGCAGCCGCCAAGCACCCCGAAGCGCACACCGCCAAAGCCCTCGCGCAGCAAACGACACGACGCGAACAACACAACGCCGACAACACCTAGGTAGCCCCCACCCGCTCCGGGGGCACCCCTCGAGGCCATTCTATCGGTTCACACCGACAAAACCCGTGGTCGCGGGCTCGCTGTGGACAACTCCGGCGGTTGTGGACAACCCCGTCAGGCGGCCTCGTCCGGGCGAGCTTCGGAGGTTCGGCGGGCCGGGCTGATGTGCGTCGGCGGGGCGGCCATGTCGCAGTGGAAGCACTCGCCCGGCCGCGGCGCGTCCGCGGGCTCAGCCGGGGCCGGGCCAGAAGTCGGACCAGAAACCGGCACGGGCTGCGCCAGAACGTCGTTCCGCACGCCGAGCGCCAATAGTCCGCCAACGACACACAGCACCGCGCACAGCACCATCGCCATCTGCCAGCCGGCGGTCAGCGCCACCGGGTCCGCGTACGCCGAACCCGTCAGCCCGGCCGCCGCCGGCAGGACGGCCACCGCGAGCAGGCCACCGGTCCGCGCGATCGCGTTGTTCACGCCCGACGCCACGCCCGCGTGCCGGTCCGCCGCCGACGCCAGCACCGTCGCGGTCACCGGCGCGACCACGGCCACCAGGCCCAGCCCGAAGACGACCGTCGCCGGCAACACCACCAGCAGGTACGACGCACCCGGCGTGACCTGCGTGTACAGCAGCAGCGCGGCCGCGATCACCATCGGCCCCAGCACCAGGAACCACCGCGGCCCGAACCGCTGCGCCGCCTTCCCCGACCGCGCGGACAGCAGCAGCATCAGCACCGAGATCGGCAGCCCGGCGAGCCCGGCCGCGGTCGGCGAGTACCCCAGCGACGTCTGCAGCTGCAGGACGAACAGCATCATCACGCCGCCGAGCGCCGCGTACACCACGAACGTCAGCATGTTCGACACCACGAACGTCCGGTTCGCGAACAGGTCCGGCGGCACCAGCGGGTCGTGCGCGCGCCGCTGCACCAGCAAGAACGCCGCCAGGCACACGACGCCGACCACGATCGACACCAGCACCAGGGGGTCGGCGAACCCGCGCCCCGGCCCCTCGACCAGCGCCGCGGTCACCCCCGCCAGGCCGAGCGCGCCGAGCACCGAACCCGAGACGTCCGGGTGCCCGCGCATCGTCTCGTCGTGCGACTCCGGCACGTACCGCCGGGTGAACCACACGCACAGCAGCGCGATCGGCACGTTCACCAGGAACGCCAGCCGCCACGACCACAGCTGCACCAGCACGCCGCCGAGCAGCGGGCCGACCGCGCCCGCGATGCCGCCGAGTCCCGACCACGCGCCGATCGCCCGCGCCCGGTCGGCGCGCACGAACGTCGACTGGATGATCGCCAGCGCGCCCGGCGTCAGCAGCGCGCCGCCGATGCCCTGCAGCACCCGGGACGCGACCAGCATCTCCGTCGACAGCGCGAGCCCGCACAGCACCGACGAGACCCCGAACCACGCGACGCCCAGCAGGTACACCCGCCGCCTGCCGTACCGGTCGCCCAGCGAGCCGGCGATCAGGATCAGCGCGGCCAGCGACAGCAGGTACCCGTCGAGGATCCACTGCAGCCCGGCCAGCGACGCGTGGAACTCCTCGCCGATCCGCGGCAGCGCGATGTTGACCACCGTGCCGTCGAGGAACGCCATTCCCGAGCCGAGGATCGTCGCGGCCAGCACACCTCGCGCCGCCGGGCTGCCCCAGCGGACCTGCCCGAGCCCGAGTGCCGTGCTCACGCTTCGCTCCGCGGACGGGTCATGACGGGCGGTTCAGCTCCGCCACGAACTTGTACCGGTCGCCCCGGTACACCGCGCGGACCCACTCCACCGGCCGCTCCGTCATGTCGTACGAGTGCCGCGACAGCAGCAGCATCGGCATCCCGACGTCCGCGCCGAGCAGCTCCGCCTCGTGCGGGCCGGCGAGCGCGGTCTCGATCGTCTCCTCCGCGTGACCCATCTCGACGTCGTAGCGCTCGCGCAGCACCTGGTACAGCGAGCCGCCCGCGGACACGTACTTGCGCAGCCC